>NZ_JBFAID010000009.1:0-127844 GCF_040654475.1 Micromonospora sp. NPDC050686 | reverse complement strand
CGCCGTCGCTGCGACGTCCTGTTCGCCATGCTCCGCGACAAGATCCCCTACCAGCCAAGGCCCGCTGCTGCTTGACAAAACCCATAGGGACACCCTCCTATACAGAATGCGTTAACCGGGGGCCCCGCCTTGCACCCGGGGCCACGTACGCGCAGTGCGGCCCTTGAGTTGTCTGACCGGCAGCCCGGCATGGTGTCGGCCTCGGCCCGACCTTTGCGGGTCAACGGCCGGGCCCGGATTTCAGTACTATCGCGCAGGCCGAACCCGGATTGACCTGCCCCCGTCGGTTACCGGGCCCGACTGTCGACGCACATCGACCGAACAGCCGATCCACCTCGGGAGCACCCACATGACCAATCCCTATCCGGGGCAGCAGCCGCAGTCGCCGTACCAGCCGGGCGAGCCCATGGCGCCGTACCAGCCGTTCCCGCCCGCCCCCGACCAGCAGGCGACGTATCCGGGTCAGCAGTACCCGGGGCAGCCGGCGTACGCGCCGGGTCAGCAGTATCCCGCCGCGCCCGCCCCGCAGTATCCCGCGGCCCCTCAGCCTCACCACCCGGGTCAGCCGCCGTACACCCACCCCCAGCAGGCCGCCGGGCAGCAGCACCCGGGATACCCGCAGCACCCCGGCCAGCAGGGCTACCCGGCGCCGGCCGCGGGCCAGGCGCCGTACCCGGGGCAACCGCAGTACCCCGGCCAGCCCCCGTACCCGGGCCAGCCCACGTACCCCGGCCAGCCGCAGTACCCGATGGCCTCGGAGCCGGCGGCGCAGTACCCGCCGATGCCGGACCCGTGGGGGCACGACGGGCAGCCGCCGGCGTCGGGCTCCAGCCGCAAGCCGGTGATCCTCGCCGCCGCCGGCGTGGTGGCCGCCCTGGTGCTCGGGGTCGGCGGCTGGGCCGTCTACGACGGCTTCGTCAAGGAGGACTCCGGCGTCGCCGCCTGCAAGGCGATGGCGGCGGACGCCGACCAGGTCAGCCAGAAAAAGCCGACCGCGGCCGACGACGGGAAGTTCAGCAAGGACGAGTACGACGAGTTGCGGGGCAAGTTCGAGGATTCGAGGTACGACGACATCCGTGAGCACGGCACCGGCGCGGTGAACGCCGCCTGGCAGATCTCCCAGATCGACACGTCGGACCGCAACAATCTGGACCAGACGATGATGTATATCAAGCAGCTGACCGAGCACCTGAAGGGGCTGAAGGACGCCTGCTCCGCGCAGGGCGTCGACCTGAAGATCAACACTGGCAGGTGACGGCGCCGCGCCGGCCGGGGTGAGCCACGCCGAGCGCGGCATCGTGATCTTCGCCGACGCCGCCTGATCTCGCCCGCCCACCGTCACGCTCGGTGTCGTCGGCACCACGCCGGCGTGCCGGGTTCACGTCCGCGCAGGTGGGCGGGGTAGGGTCGGCGGCCCCGGCCCGGCCGGTCACGGGCGGGGTGGGCAGGCGCGACCAGGCTCACCGCACCCGCCCACGATTCGGCGAGCCGAGCTGGGGGTACCGGGTGCGGGTGTCTGATACCGGTAACTACGACGACGGCGGCACAACCGGCGGCGGATACGGACCCGCGGGCGGCGGATACGGACCTGGCGGTCCGGGCGGCTACGCCGCGCCCCGCCGGGGCCACGACGCCGGCCGGCCGACCGGCACGGCGGCGAAGGCGCGCCGCCGGCGGCGGTGGCCGATCATCCTGGCGGTCCTCGCCCTGCTCGCCGGCGTCGGGCTGATCGGCGGCACCTACTACGTCGACAGCGTGCCCACCCCCACCGACCTGAAACTGCCCGAGTCGACCACGGTCTACTACGCCGACGGCAGGACGCCGATGGCGACGCTCGGCGCGGAGAACCGGACGATCGTGCCGTACGCGGAGATGAACGACACCGCCAAGCAGGCGATCGTCGCGGCCGAGGACCGCAGCTTCTGGAAGAACCCGGGCATCGACTTCGCCGGGGTGCTCCGCGCCGCCTGGTCGAACGTCACAGGCGGGCAGCGGCAGGGCGCGTCGACCATCACCCAGCAGTACGCCCGGGTGGCCGCCGACCTCAAGGGCGTCACCTACTCGCGAAAGCTGCGCGAGGCGGTCGTCGCCTGGAAGCTCGACGACAAGTATTCCAAGGAGGAGATCCTCGGCTTCTACCTGAACACCGTCCCGTTCGGGCGCGGCGCGTACGGCATCGAGGCCGCCGCCCAGGCGTACTTCGGCAAGACCGTGCGCAAGGACGCGCCCGCCGCCCGGCAGCTCACCGTCTCCGAGGCGATGGTGCTGTGCGCGATGGTCAAGCAGCCGGAGGCGAACCCGGACGACCCCGAGGGGCAGCCCGGCTACGACCCGGCGCGCGGCCCGAAGGCCAGGCAGAACTCGATGGAACGGTGGTCGTACATCCGGGACGGCATGGTGAAGCTGGGCTACCTCGACCCGCAGGAGGCGGCCGACCTGGCGTACCCGGACTCGGTGAAGCCGATCGACCGCAAGGGGCGGCAGTCCAACACCAACCGGCCCACCGGTCTGGTAGTCAAGCATGTGCTCAGCGAGTTGCGGCAGACCGAGCCGTTCAAGGACAAGACGTCCGACTACATCCGCAACGGCGGCTTCAAGATCGTCACCACCATCGACAAGCGGGTGCAGGACGCGGCGGAGAACGCCGCCGACATCCGCCGCGACACCGCCCCCGAGCAGGTGCGCGGGCAGCCGAAGAACTGGCAGGCCGCGCTGGTCTCGGTCGAGCCGGGCACCGGCCGGGTGCTCGGCTACTACGGCGGCAACGACGGTGAGGGCGCCGACTACGCCGGCTGGTACTACGACGAGGAGGGACAGCCGGTCGGCTTCGGCCAGCACCCGCCGGGGTCGTCGTTCAAGGTGTACGACCTGGCCGCCGCCGTGCAGGACAAGATCTCGGTCAAGAAGCACTTCGACGCACCCGACACCAAGGAGTTCCCCGAGTCGGGCCGGACGAAGGACAGCCCGGCGGGCCCGATCCGCAACGCCGAGAAGGCCGACTGCCAGCCCGACTGCGCGCTGTGGGAGGCCACCGTCCACTCGCTCAACGTCACCTACTTCGAGCTGACCGAGCTGCTCGGCGTGGACAAGGTGATCGACATGGCGGCCAAGGCGGGCGTGGAGTCGATGTGGGAGAACGCCTCGGGCGAGAGCAAGCCGCAGCGGGTGGACCTGCGCGGCAAGCGCGGCGCCGACGTCGCCGGCAAGTTCTCCACCGAGGTCGGCCTCGGCCAGTACGGCATCACCGTGCAGGACCACGCCAACGGGATGGCCACCTTCGCCGCGGGCGGCAAGCGCGCCGAGGCGCACTTCGTCCGGATGGTCGCCAAGGGCGACGACCGCCTCTACGAGGAGAAGCTGGCCCAGACCGACATCGGCCTGGACGACGAGGCGACCGCCCAGCTCAACTGGACGCTGCGGCAGGTCAAGGCGGCCAAGCTCGACAACGGCTGGGACTCCGCCGGCAAGACGGGCACCTGGCAGTCCGGGCAGAGCCTGACCGAGAACGCGCACACCTGGATGGTCGGCTGGACGGGCGCGCTGTCGGCCGCCGTGTGGGTGGGCACCACCGACGGCAAGCCGCTGCGGACCACCGACGGCAACAACAACGTGTTCGGCTCCGCCGGGGCCGCGCCGATCTGGCGGCAGTTCCTGGCACAGGCCACCGCGGCGATGAAGCTCAACCCGGACAAGTACCGGTTCGCCGAGCCGAGGTTCCCCGACGACGCCCCGGCGACCACCGCGCCGGCCCCGGACCCGGAGCCGAGCACCGCCCGGCCGGAGCCGACCACCCCGTCGCCGTCGCCGCGCACGCCGTCGCCGACCCCGAGCAGGGTGTCGCCGTCACCGCGGACGACCAGCCCCTCCCCCACCGGCAGGCCGAACCCACGGCCGAGCCGTGCCGTGTCGCCGAGCCCCTCGGTGACGGTGGAACCGACCCGGCTGCCGTTGCCGGACTGAGCCGGCGGTAGGCCGGCCCGCCACCGCGCACGCGGGCGGGCCCGCCGACCGCCGGCGGCCAACGGTCCCCCGGCCGCCCGGGCGTCCCTTGAGCGGGGGAAGGTCAGCCTCGCGGGCACATCCGCAGGCCCGTGTCCAGCCAGGAGCTGCCGATCAGCGCGACCGGGTGGCTCACCTCCCGAACCCGGCGGTCCGCGGTCTGCACCCAGAAGCGCAGCGTCAACGGCGTCGGCTCGAAGTTCGTCGCGCAGTCCAGCTCCAGGCGGACGCCGAACCAGCCGATGCCGGCGGGACGGATGGTCACGCTGCGGCCGTCGTCGCCCAGCAGGAGGCCCGCCCGCTGCGCCCGCACCGAGCGGACGGTGACCGGTTCGGGCCCGGCATTGACCACCATCAGCTGGCCCACCACCCAAGCCTTACCGCCGTTGGATCCCCCGGTCTCGAGGCCTCCGGTCGGTGACGCCACCAGCGCGACAGCGCTGTCGCGAGCCTGCTGGCCCCGGTGATCGCGCAGCACGCTGGCCCCGACGCCGCCGACGAGCAGGCCGACGACCAGCGCGGCGAGGACGCGTACGCTACCGCCGACTTCATGCCGCGGGCTTCGGGGCCGCGCACGCTCCTGCGCGTCGAGGTCGATCACGGGTGGCTCCACCGGCATGCCGCCACCCTAGGCCCCGCGGGCCGCCGCCACCGTCCCGCATCACTGGCCGAAGCTGCGCCGCAGCTTGCCGTTGATCAGCTCGTTGAGCCGCTTACGCAGGTGCCCGAGGAGCGCCGCCGCCGGTGGCGGTTCGGCCAGCAGCAGTGTCCAGCACAGGTCGGTGCCGCCCCGCCCGTCAGCGGGCAGGTCGAAACGTACGACGGCGTCGGGCCGCTTGGGCCACATCGACGACCACACCACCAGGTCGGGCCGGCGCGCCTGCACCGTGCAGGGACGCTGCTCGTCATCGAGGAGCAGCAGCCACGGCCGGGTCGGATCGCGGTCCGGGTCGGTCAGCGCCTCGAAGATCACGTGCGGGGGTGCCGGCTGGTTGCGTCGCCGGCTTCCTGCTTCTTCCACGCCTCAGCATGGCGCACCCGAGCCGGCTGTCACCCAGGGGCCAACGCCTTTGCCAGCAGCTCGGACAGCTGGCGTCGCTCGTGTTCCGTCAGCCGTCCGAGTCGCTCGGACGGAAAGTCGAAGGCCCGCCGGACGGCGTGGCTGACCCGATGCCCCGCCGCGGTGATCGACACCCGCTTGACCCGCCGGTCAGCCGGGTCGGGCACGCGGGCCACCAGGCCACGGGCCTCCAGCCGGGAGACGAGCTGGGTGACGTTCGAGGCGTCGCACAGCAGCTCGACGGCGAGTTCACCCATGGAGCGGCCACCCCCGGTCAGGTGCTCGAGCAGGCAGGCCTGGGCGGCACTCAGCCCGACCGCCTGCGCGGCGCGGCCGTACGCGGCGTCGTAGGCGTACACGAAGTTCCACACCTGTTGGTCAAGGGGGTCCGTCACCTCGGTCATGCCTGGAGATTACTTGACTCACTCAGGTATCGGTGTTTAGGTGGGTCGAGAAGCTTTAGTCGCTCAAGCAAAAGGAGTGGTTCGACGTGACGCGTCCGAACTCGGCCGGTGACGGGACGACCCGCGTGCTGGTGACCGGGGTCCGTGGCAAGACCGGCGTACCGCTGGCGGAGCTGCTCGTGGCGCGACCCGGCGTCGAGGTGCTCGGCGGCAGCAGCGATCCGGCCACGGTCAGCCTCGACGGCGTCCGCCCGACCGCCTTCTCCTGGGACGACCCGTCCGGGTGGGCGGCCGCGACCGACGGCATCGACGCCGTGTACGTCGTCCGACCGGATCGCGCGGACGCGCCGGAGCTCATCGGCGCGCTGCTGACCGAGACGTCGCCCCGGACCCGGGTCGTCCTACTGTCCGAGCAGGATGCGGACCAGATGGGGCCCGACGGCTGGGCGCCGCGCGCCGAGCGGGCGGTACGCGACAGCGGGCGGGCCTGGACGATCCTGCGTCCGAGCTGGTTCATGCAGGTCTTCACCGACCCGCGCTTCTACCGCGACCAGATCGCCGGCGGCGGGGAGCTGGCGTTCCCCAGCGGCGGGGCGCGGCTGGCCTGGATCGACGCCCGGGACATCGCGGCGGTGGCCGAGCGGGCGCTGCTGGAGGAGGGGCACGCCGGTCAGGTGTACGAACTCACCGGCCCGGAGGCCCTCTCGTTGCCGCGCACCGCGGAGTTGCTCTCCGCCGCCACCGAACGCCCCCTGGCCCATCGGGAGACGACCATCGACGAGGCGGTGGCCGGGACCGCGGGCTTCGATCGAGAACTCTTCGTGCTGACCTTCGAGCGCGTGCACGCCGGCAGCTTCGCGGCGGTGACCGACACCGTCGAGCGCGTGACCGGACGGCCGGCACGGACGCTGCGGGCCTTCCTCGCCGACACCGAGCCCGCGTTGCGGCATGCCGCCTGACGGGCGCACCTCACACAGCGACGGACCGCAACGTGGCCCGACAGCATGGACTTGCAGTCGATATTGCGATCGCCATCGGGGATGTCCGGTTTCTACCGGTCTGTCGATGCTGTTGATGCAACTATGGAAGACGTGGGAACTGTGAGAACTGACATGCCTTCGATCTCGCCGCTGACCGGCGAGCCGATCAAACGCGCCGATGCCGAACGGCTCGCCGGAGTCCTTAAGGCCCTCGCCGATCCGGCTCGACTGCGGCTGCTGAGCCTGATCCAGTCCGCCCCGGACGGTGAGGCGTCCGTGAGTGACGTCACCGCCCCGCTCGGGCTGTCCCAGCCGACGGTCAGCCATCACCTACGGATCCTCACCGAGGCCGGCCTCCTCGAGCGCGAGAAGCGCGGAGTCTGGGCGTACTACCGCGTGGTGCCGTCCGCGATCGGGGCCATCGCCGACCTGTTGACCCCGCCCCGCAAACGGGCGACGAAGAGGACTCGCTGACCGACCGGGCTGATCGCCGGCGATCAGCCCGCGGCCGCCGGTCGCACCCCGTACCGTTCGGCCGCGCGGGCCTTGGCCTTCGCGGCCTCCACCTCGCGGTCACGGGGAGGCGCCTTCGTCACGAGGCCGTCCAGCAGGGTCCGGGTGGCCGCCGTGACGGCCCGGACCGCTTCGTCGAACGCCTCCTCGTTGGCCGCGGACGGCCGGGTCGCGCCGCTGACCTTGCGGACGTACTGGACGGCGGCCGCCTCGATCTCGTCGTCGGTCGCGGGCGGTTCGAAGTTGTGGAGCACGCGGATGTTCCTGCACATGCCACTACCATGCCAGGCCCGGACCGAGCCGGGAACTGAGCAGCGCGGCGGGTCAGGAGAAGGCAGCGGCGAGTTCGTCGTCGTAGGTGGCGATCGGAGCGCCGTCCGTGGCGTAGGCGACCAGCCGGCCGTGGGTCATGGTCGCCGACCGGAACGAGAACGTGCGGCTGCCCGGGTACGCCGCCAGCAGCGGGATGGTCCGCGGCGCGCCGCCCGGTGCGGAGTAGTACGCCAACCGGGCGACCTGTGGGGCGACGACCCCGTTGACGCGTACCTTGGTCTTCTCGGTGCGGGTGCCGAAGGTGACCGGCGCGCCGGTGCCGTAGGCGGCACACTCGGCCGCGCCGCGGCAGACGAAGAAGTACCGGGGATTCGTCACGTCCGCCAGGTCGTACGCCTTGAAGGTGGGGTCGGCCCCGGCGGGCAGCGGCTGCACGGCGAAGAACGCCAGCGTCGCCGCGGCCGCGACGCCCACCCGCAGCCCCGCGCGGCGGCGGACCGGTCGGCCGGCGGCCCGGGTCGCGGCGACCGCGACCCCACCGAATCCGGCGAGGCAGAGCAGGCACACCCCGAGCGCGCGGGCGTTCTCGAAGAGGAACTGCACCCCGGGCCGGCTCGACACCGGGCCCAGCACCACGCCCAGCGACACGACCATGCTGGCCAGCAGGGCGGCGCCGGCCACCCGCCGGGTGGCGCCGGACGCGCCGATCAGCAGCATGGCCGCGAGCACCGGCCACACCTGGTGGTGGGTCCAGGACACCGGGGACGCGGCCACGGTGGCGCAGCCGACGAGCACCGCGGCGTGCCCGGGCCGGTCGTGCGCGGCGAACTGGCGGGCGCGCAGCAGCGCCACCGCGCAGACGACCGCGACCAGCCCGGCCCAGACCGGTGGCAGCGCCCCGTCGTCGACGCCGACGCGCAGCAGCATCCCGTGCAGCGACTGGTTGCCCAGCGACGCCAGGTCACCGATGCGGGAGGTCTGCAGCATGGTGCCGGACCAGTAGGCCCGGCTGGCCTGGGGCAGCACCACCGCGGCGAGCGCCGCGCAGGCGGCGAAGGCGGCCACCGCGCGGGCGGCGTCGCGGTAGCGGCGGGCGACGAGGAAGTACGCGACGAACAGCAGCGGGGTCAACTTGATCGCGGCGGCCACCCCGACCAGCACCCCGCGCAGCCGGGCCGGGACCAGGCCCATCCCGTCGAGCAGCGCCAGGAGCAGGATGAAGATGCTGACCTGCCCGAAGCGCAGGTTGCTCTGCACCGGCGCGGAGACCATGAGCACCGCGGCCACGGCCGCGACGGCGAGCCGCCGCCGCGGTCCCGCCGGAGCCAGCGCGGCGCCGACCGGCACGGCCACCGCGACCACCGCCGCGCAGGTCGACACCAGCCAGATCGCCTGGACCACCCCCTCGGGTACGAGGGTCATCGGCCAGAGCACGAGGGCCGCGAAGGGCGGGTAGGTGAACGGGCCGCCGTTGTCCGCCACGTACGTGTAGAGCGGTTGGCCGGCGCGCAGGTGGGCCAGTGCGCCGTAGTAGATGTGCAGGTCGGACAGCCGGTCCGGGCGGCGCAGCACGAGCAGCACCGACCCGATGGCGGTCAGGGCGAATCCGGTCCACAGCAGCAGCACCCGGCGATCCCGCATGGGCCCGAGCATAGGGAACCGGCGTCCCACCGGGGCGCCGTCAGGTTGACTTGACGTCAAGGGATCCTGACGGCAGAGTGGGGGCATGACTCCCGACAGCCTCGAACGCGAGCACACCCTGCTCACCGCCGTCGCCCGCTACGACGAGCTGCGTGCCCGGGACGCCCTCGCCCCGGCCGGCGACGACCCCGACGACGAGCTGCCCTATCCGGTGGAGGCCGCCCCGCTGGCCCGCGAGGAGGCGTTGGAGCTGCTGGCGCTCGGCGAACTGATCGCCCGCAAGGCCGGCTACGGCCGGCAGCTCGCGGTCCGCAGCGCCCGCGCCACCGGCGCCTCCTGGTCACAGATCGGCGGGGCGCTGGGCACCAGCAAGCAGTCCGCGTGGGAGGCGCACACCCGGTGGCTCGAGGAACAGGCCGAGCCGGAGCCGGACCCCGCCCACCCCCTCCCGAGCGGTGCCGGGAACGCAGCGCCCTGACGGCGAGGCGCCGGGTGCGGGGGAAGCCCCACACCCGGCGCCGGTGGTGTCAAGAAGGGCCCCCTGCCCTCTACCGAAAGCGATAACAGGGGGCCCCTCCTTGCGGTTAGAGCTGCCGTACCCGTACGTCGCGGAACTCGATCAGGTCGTTGGTGCCGTGGTTCTGCAACCCGATGAAGCCGCTGAGGAACTGGCGCAGGTCCGTCGGCGGGTCACCGGCCCGCGACGACGCCTTGCCCGGCGTGTTGTCGAACTCGTTGATCACCACACCGTTGCGGGTGATCGTGTAGTGCTGCCCGACGACGCGGACCTCGTAGTCGTTCCACTGCCCCTTCGGCGTCGGCCGGGCCTGCTCCAGGCCCACCGGGTCGAAGTTGTAGACGGAACCGGTCTTCTGCGGCTCGCCGGTCGGGCCGTCGTAGATCTGGATCTCGTGGCCGCAGTAGATCGCCACCCAGGCCGGCGAGCCGACGGCCGAACCGGTCCGGCCGCACTGGGGCCGCTGGTCGACCGGGGTCCGCAGGTCCGGGAACCGGGTGAACACGCCGGTGTTGGCGTACGTGCCGGCCGGCGAGACGTCCCGGAACTTCATCCGCACGGAGAAGTCACCGAACTCCTTGCCCGCGTACCAGAGCATGCCCAGCCCACCGGAGCTGCGGATCGAGCCGTCGGTGCGCAGGGTGAACATGCCGCTGGGCGCCTGCCGCCAGTCGGCGAGGGACTCCGCCGTGCCGTCGAAGATCGGCTGGTACCCGGGGACCTTGCCCAGCTGGGACTGCGCCGCCGCCTTGTTCAGCGCCGCCGCCGTCTTGTTGTCGATCGCCCCGGCCTTGCGGGCCTCGTTGACCGCGTCGTTGACGTGGCTGACGAACTGGCCGTGGTTGGTCCAGTTCCGCTCGTCGTCGATCAGGTCGTTGAGCGTGCACTTGCCGCCGACCTCGACGTTGGCCACGCCGGTGTCGGTGTCCAGCAGGTGGACGGTCTTCCGGGTGTCCGGCGCCTGGCAGCCCGCGAAGACCGGGATGGTCTCGGTGGCCACCGTACCGTCGGCGTACGTCACCTTGAGGGTGACCTGGTAGGTGCCGTAGTCGGCGTAGGTGTGCACCGGGTTGGCCTCGTGCGACGGCGCGCTGCCGTCACCGAAGTTCCACTCCCAGGCCACGCCGCCGACCTTGGCGCTGGAGAACTGGATGGTGCGCGGCTCGCTCTGCGCCACCGCCCGCACGCCCACGTCCTTCGGGTTCGGCGTGGCCGGCCCGCCGGTGTACGCGACACGGATCAGTTTCTGGTTGCCGTGCAGGCTGAAGAAGCCGCCCGCGTAGTCCAGCAGGTAGAGCGCGCCGTCCGGCCCGAACTTGGCGTCCATCCAGGACTGCAGCTGGTTGCCGCCGCTGCCCGAGCGGATGATCTGCCGCAGGTCCTCGGCGAAGGCCGGGGCGCCCTGGGTCGGCACGTTCTTCGGGTCGATGGTGAAGGCGACCCGGTTGTTGGCGTTGGACTGGTCACCGATGAACCACTTGTTGTCCCAGTACGCCGGCCAGGCCACGCCGCTGTTCGTGTCGACGTTCTCCCGCTGGTAGGTCGGGCCGTCCATGATCGCCTGGCCGCCGCCCTTGAGCCACGGCTGGGTGAACGTCTCGTCGCCCAGCTTGAAGGTCGGCAGGCCGCTGCCGTCGGTGCGCTTCGGGTAGACCGGGCCACCGCCCTGCGGCGAGTACCAGATCATGTTGTCCCGGGCCGGCGGGATGTCGACCAGGCCGGTGTTGCGCGGCGAGGTGTTCTTCAGGTTGTCGCAGTCGTACCAACCGGTCAGCTGGGTCGCGTCGGTGTTGCTGCGGTCCCGGTACGGCTGCCGGTTGCCCATGCAGTACGGCCAGCCCTGGTTACCCGCGGAGGTGATGATCGTGGCGGTCTCGTACTTCGCCGGGCCCAGCTCCGGGTCCGGCGCCCCGGCGTCCGGGCCCACCCAGGCCGCGGTGAGCCAGTCGTTCACCGGGTCCCAGGCGATCCGGGCGATGTTGCGCACGCCCATCACGTAGATCTCCGGGCGGGTCTTGCCGCCACCTTCCTCCTTGCCGGTGAACAGGTTGCCCGCCGGGACGGTGTAGGTGCCGTCGGCCTCCGGGTGGATCCGCAGGATCTTCCCGTTGAGGTCGTTGGTGTTGCCCGAGGTGCGGCGGGCGTCCTGGAACGACACGCCCTTGTAGTCCTGGGTCCAGTTGTTGCCGGAGTAGCCGCTGGACCCGCCGGAGGAGTTGCTGTCCCCCGAGCCGATGTACAGGTTGCCGGACTCGTCGAAGGTCATGCCGCCACCGGCGTGGCAGCAGCTGTGGATCTGCGTGTCCCAGGAGAGCAGGTCCTTGCGGGTGCCCTGGTCGAGGCTCTGCTTCGCCGCGTCGTAGGTGAACCGGGACACGGTCCGCTTGCCGATCCGCTTGTCCCGGTCGATGGACTCGTGCGGCATCCAGTAGACGTAGACCCAGCCGTTCTGCGCGAACTTCGGGTCCAGGGTGATGCCGATCAGGCCCTCCTCGTTCTTGACCAGTTCGCTGCCGCTGCCCCGGTTGCCCATCACGGCGAGGGTGGTGAGCAGCTTGACCTGCTTGGTCGTCGGGTCCCACTGGTGGATGGTGCCGCAGCCCTTGCCGACGTTCGGGTCGTCCCAGCTCACGATCGGGCCGCTCGGGCAGGCCGCCTTGCCGATGTAGAAGACCTTGCCGTCGGGCGCGATGGTCAAGCCGTGCGGCTCACCGATCTGGTCCAGCTGCCCGGCCTGGTTGGCGGTGGTCAGCCGATCGATGCGGTAGTTGGCGGCGACGGTCGCCTGGCAGTCGCCGCGCACCATGCCGGTGGTCCACTTGATCGCCCCGGCCAGGTGGCCCTTGAACTGGGCGTCACCGGTCCAGCTCGCGTCGGTGCGACCCATGCCGGTGTAGAACGAGCGGCCGCCGTCGTAGTCCTGACACCAGGAGATCGGGTGGAAGGCGCCGTTACCGCTCAGGCCCGGGTTGTAGGTGTGCTCCTCGACCTGGGCGACGGTGTGCACCTTGCCGATGGGGTTGGCGTCCCAGTTGATCCACTGGTCGGCGCGGGTGACGGTCAGCGGCAGGCCCTTGTTGGCCGGGTGCTGGCGGTCGGTGAGGTCGACCGTCGCCTCCTGCACGGTGGTGTCCGGGGCGGGGCCGGCGTCCGGGCCGATCAGCCACAGCTCGGCCAACTGCACCAGCGGCTCCCCGCCGTTGGCGGTGACGTTGAGCCGGTAGTGCTGGTACGCCTTGGTGTTGGTGAAGTTGTACTGCTTGGTCTGGAACCGCTGCGGGAAGCTCTCGTTGCTGCGGGTGTCCAGGTCGGTCCAGGTGACGCCGTCCTCGGAACCCTGCAGGGTCCAGTTCTTCGGGTCCCGACCGGGGAAGTCGTTGGCCGAGGTCAGCGCGTACCGGGAGACCACGACGGGCTTGGCCAGCTTCGCGGCCAGCCAGCCGGTCGGGTTGAAGGTCAGCCACTTGGTGCTGGTCGACCCGTCGATCGCCTTCGCGGCGGTCTCGTTCGGCGGGTTCTCCGCGCTGGCGGTCGCCGACACGGCCTTCTCGGCGTTCGGCAGACTGGTGGCCGGCCGGGCGCCGATCAGGCCGGTGAACCAGGAGGAGCTTGGCTGGGCGCGCGCGGCGTCGTGCACGCCGACGAAGCCGCCGCCGCCCTTGACGTACGCCTGGAACGCGGCCTCCTGGGCGTCGTTCAGCGTGACGCCGTTGGCGGAGAGGAACACCACGCCCCGGTAGCGGGCCAGGTTGCCGAAGGTGAACGCGCCCGGGTCGGCGGAGACGTCGACGGTGAAGCCGTGCTCCGTACCCAGGTCCTTGATCGCGGCGGCGGCGCGGGTGACCGGGTCGTCCTGCTTGTCGACCGGGCCGTGGAAGACCAGCACCTTCACCGCGGCGGGTGCGGGCGCGGCGGGTGCCTTCTGCTCGGTGGGGGTGGCGGCCTGCGCGGGCAGGGCGAGCACGCCGAGCGCCAGTGCGGCGCTGAAGGTCAGCGCGCCGACCCGACGTCGGGTCGAGGCGCCGCGGGTGGGGGGTGGTGTCGGGGACTCCGTCCGGGTGTCGCCCAGGAGGGCGGCCCATCGGGAGATCCGGGAATGGCGTCTGGGTGCCATCTCGACTCCTCTGCTGCTGGTGTGAGGCGGGTGGTGCGGTCCCGGGTCCCGTGGCCGCCGGCGTCACCGGCGGCCACGGGTCAGGCGTCAGTTGTGCTGGTGGGCGCCGGCGGCGTTGCCGTTGCCCGCCGCCGCGCCGGTCATCGCGGCGTGGTCGTGGCCGCCGGGCGGCATCTGCCCGTTCTCGTCGAGGACGTGCAGCATGGTCGACATGCCGCCGTCGGAGTGGAACTGCATGTGGCAGTGCAGCATCCAGTGGCCGGGGCCGACCGAGTCGCCGGCGACGATCTGCACGCCGAACGAGTCGCCGGGGCCGAGGGTCTTGTTGTCGATGGTGGGCACCTCGTCGGCGAACGGTTGCCCGTTGCTCACCGTCCCGGTGCGGGTGTCCGCCCAGGAGTGTCCGTGCACGTGGAAGGTGTGCATGTCGTTGCCGGTGCCCACCACGATGAACTCGACCCGCTCCCCCTTCTTGGCCACCAGGCAGCTCGGGCCGGGCTGCGGGTTGGTGGCGTCGCAGGTGTCGGCGGCCGCGCCGCGGCGCAGGTTGATGCTCTGCCGGTCACCGAAGACGACCGTGTAGGTGCGGTCCGGCTTCGGGTCGCCCGCCCGGCGCACGACCAGGCCGCCGAAGAGGCCGGCATTGAGGCCCTGGGTGCCGTGCGGGCCACCCACCACGTGGTCGTGGTACCACCAGTAGCCGGCGGTGCCCGGGCTGCCGGTCTTCTTGTCCCGCGGCTTGGCGTACCAGGTGTAGGTGCGCGACTGGCCCGGCGGTACGAACGAGCCGCTCTGCACGGTGCCGTCCGAGGTCTGGGTGTATTTCACCCCGTGCACGTGCAGCGAGACGCCCAGCGGATGCTCGGGGTTGGTCCGCAGCTGGGCGAGGGTCTCCGCCGACACCTGGTTGTGCAGGGTGATCTGCAGACATTCCCCCTCCATCATCTCCATCGTCGGGCCCGGATAGGAGGCGGTCTGCGGGGTCAGGCCGTAGCCGAGGCGGATCTGGGTGCCGTCCTTCGGCAGCTCCACCGCGTACAGCTGAAGGCTGCGGTCCGGCTTGGCGCAGCCCTCCGGCTTGTCGGGGAAGAACATGCCCGCCGCCTTGTTCGCGACGGCGAAGCCGCCGGCCCCGACCAGGGTGAGCAGCACGGTCGCCAGGACCACGAGCATCCGCCGGGGGCCGCGCCGGGTCCGCGGAGCGGCCGGTGCGACCGACTCCGCCGGCTCGGCCGGCCGCTGCTCCGCGTCCGGTACGGTCTCCGGCAGCCGCCAGGCGCTCATCGGGCACCCCGCAGCTCACGCATCCGCTGGTAGCTGCGGTCGGCCGCGCCCAGCGAGCCGGGCGGGTCAGGCTGGGTGCCGGGGGCACGGTCCATCTCCCACAGGTACTCGAACCGGCCGCCGCCCTTGAGCTCGGTGAAGAACTCGGCGAACGGGATCTCGCCCTGACCGAACTCCACGTCGACGTAGGAGTTGCCCTGCTGCGGGTCGGGCAGCGGGACGCCGTCCTTCACGTGGAACAGCGGGAACCGGTGCGGCTGGGCGTTGACGTAGTCCACCGGCCGGAAACCCGGATACTTCCGGGCCCCGCCGTACGCCCACAGGATGTCCATCTCCAGGAACACGTACCGGGGGTCGGTGAGCTCCAGGAACAGGTCGTACAGCCGCACGTCGGGCCGGTCGGTGGCGAAGCTGAACTCGATGGTGTGGTTGTGCTGGTACAGCTTGATGCCGCGGGCGGCCGCGGCCTCGCCCCAGGCGTTGAACTCCGCCGCCGCCCGCTGGTAGCCGGCGATGGTCCGGTCCCCGGTGGGGGCCGAGGCGGTGCCGATGGCCGGCATGCCCAGGGTCTCGGCGACGTCGAGTTCCCAGTCCAGGTTGGTGCGGAAGTCGCCCAGGCCGCGGTGGCTGCCGGCCGCCTTGAGGCCGTTGTCGTCGAGCAGCCGGCG
This sequence comes from Micromonospora sp. NPDC050686, assembly GCF_040654475.1. NCBI lineage: Bacteria > Bacillati > Actinomycetota > Actinomycetes > Micromonosporales > Micromonosporaceae > Micromonospora > Micromonospora sp. NPDC050686. The sequence continues at coordinate 112,391 of NZ_JBFAID010000009.1, read as the reverse complement.
GATCTGCTCCGGGCTGATCGCGCCGACGCTGCCCTGGGTGTAGCCGGCGAACTCCACCTCCCGGTAGCCGATGCGGGACAGCTCCTCGAAGACCGCCGCGAAGCCCAGTTGGGAGATCTTGTCGCGGACGCTGTAGAGCTGGATGCCCAGGTGTCCCTGCGGGATCAGCCGGCCGCTGTTGTCGCCGGCCGCGGCGGCCGGCAGCGCGCCGGTGAGGGCGGCCGCCCCGACCGCGACGGTGGACCCGGCGAGGCCGCGCAGCAGCGCCCGACGGTCGATCCTCTGCTTTGCCATGATGATGGTCTCCTTGCTGCTCAGCTGGCCGGGGTCAGCGGCGCGACGCGGACGTTGCGGAAGCTGACGAGGTCCGCGGTGCCGTGGTTCTGCAGGCCGAGGTAGCCGGTGGCGTGCTGCCGTCCCGCGCCGCCCGGGTCGTCGGCCCGGGGCGGGCTGAACACGGCGTCCGGCGTGTTGCGGTACTCGTTGATCAGCTCGCCGTTGCGGTACAGCTGGTAGTGCTGCCCGACCACGCGGATCTCGTAGTCGTTCCAGACACCCTTCGGGGCCACCCGGGCGCCGGCCAGGTCGACCCGGTCGAAGCCGTACACCGAGCCGCTCTTGTACTGGTCGCCGTCGGGGCTGTCGTAGATCTGCAGCTCGTGGCCGTACTTGATGGCCACCCACTCCGGGCGGGACTCCTGCGGGTGGTGGCGCGGGTCGGGGAAGCGGACGAAGACGCCACTGTTGGCCCGCCCGGCGCCCGGCGCGTCGTCGCGCCACTGCAACTTCAGCGAGAAGTCGCCGTACGCCTTGGTGGGCAACCACAGCATGCCCAGGCCGGGCACGGCGCGGCTGCTGATCGAGCCGTCGGCGTTGCGGGTGAAGCCACCCGCGCCGACCTGCTGCCACTTGGCGAACGACCCCGCCGAGGAGTCCAGGATCGGCTGGTAGCCGTTCTTCTCGTCGGGCTTGCCGACGCCCGAGCGGGCCGCGGCGCTGGCCAGCTTGCCGTGCTCGGCATGGGTGATGGCGCCCAGGTGGTGCAGGTGCTCGGCGACCTCGTTGACGTGCTTGACGAACTGGCCGTGGTTGGGCCAAACCTGCTCGTCCCGGATCAGGTTGTTGATGGTGCAGTCGCCGTCGACCTTGCGGTTGGGCACCCCGCTGTCGACCGTGCCGAACCACACCGTGGCCCGGGTGTCCGGCACGGCGCAGGCCGGGTCGGGCCCGCTGGCGACCACGGTGAACGCGACCGACCCGGCGGTGGAGGTGTTGCCCGCCTTGTCGGTGGCCCGGTAGCTCAGCGTGTGCTGGCCGGCCCGGTTGACCGTCACCGGCCCGGTGTACGCGGTCCACGCCCCGCCGTCGAGGGCGTACTCGATCCGGTCGACGCCGGAACCGGTGTCGGTGGCGGTGACCGTCACCGTGGCCGAGCCGAGGTAGGCGCCGTCGTCGTCGCGCTGGCCGGAGATGGTGGCGGCGGCGGTCGGCGGCGTGGTGTCCGGGGCGGGCGGGTCGACCACGGTGAAGGTCACCTGCTGCGGGGTCGAGGTGTTGCCCGCCTTGTCGGTGGCCCGGTAGCTGACCGTGTGCTGGCCGACCTGGTTGACCGTCACCGGCGCGGTGTAGGTGGCGTAGGGCTGCCCGTCGAGCGAGTATTCGATCTTGTCGACGCCGGAGCCGCTGTCGGTGGCGGTGACCGTCACCGTCGCCCCACCCAGGTACGCGCCGTTGCCGTCGCGCTGCCCGGTCACCGCCGCCGAGGCGGTCGGCGGGGTGGTGTCCGTCGGCGCCGGCTCGACCACCGTGAACGACACCTGCTGTGCCGTCGAGGTGTTGCCCGCCTTGTCGGTGGCCCGGTAGCCGACCGTGTGCTGGCCGGCCCGGTTGACCGTCACCGGCGCGGTGTACGTGGTCCAGGCCCCGCCGTCCAGCTGGTACTCGATCCGGTCGACGCCGGACTGCGTGTCGGTGGCGGACAGGGTCACCGTCGCCGACCCGACGTACGCGCCGGTGCCGTCGCGCTGTCCGGTCACCGCGGCCGATGCGGTCGGCGGGGTGGTGTCCGTCGGCGCCGGCTCGACCACCCGGAACGACACCTGCTGCGGCGTCGAGGTGTTGCCCGCCTTGTCGGTGGCCCGGTAGCTCAGCGTGTGCTGGCCGGGCTGGTTCACCACGACGGGCGTGGAGTAGGCGGCGTAGGGCTGCCCGTCGAGGGAGTACTCGATCCGGTCGACGCCCGAGCCGCTGTCGGTGGCCGAGAGGGTGACGGTCGCCCGGCTCAGGTAGTTGCCGTCGGCGTCCTTCTCCCCGGTCACGGTCGCCGAGGCGGTCGGCGGGGTGGTGTCCGTCGGCGCCGGCTCCACCACCCGGAACGACACCTGCTGCGGCGTGGAGGTGTTGCCCGCCTTGTCGGTGGCCCGGTAGCTGACCGTGTGCTGGCCGGGGGCCGTCACGCTGATCGGCGCGGTGTAGGTGGCGTACCCGCCGCCGTCGACGGAGTACTCGACCCTGTCGACGCCGGACTCGGTGTCGGTGGCCGACAGGGTGACGGTCGCGCTGCCCACGTACGCGCCGCTGCCGTCCTGCTGGCCGGTCACCGCCGCGGTCACCGTCGGCGGCGTGGTGTCCGTCGGCGCCGGCTCCACCACCCGGAACGACACCTGCTGCGCGGCCGAGGTGTTGCCCGCCTTGTCGGTGGCCCGGTAGCTCAACGTGTGCTGGCCGGCCTGGTTGACCGTCACCGGGGCGGAGTAGACGCCCCAGGCACCGCCGTCGAGGGAGTACTCGACCTTGTCGACGCCGGAGCCGCTGTCGGTGGCCGACAGGGTCACCGTCGCGGCGCCCACGTAGTTGCCGTCGGCGTCCCGGTCCCCGGTCACGGTGGCCGACGCGGTCGGCGGGGTGGTGTCCGAGCTGCCGCCGGAGACGACCAGCAGGCCGGTCATCTGCCCGTGGCCCGGGATGGCGCAGAAGTAGCGGTAGGTGCCCGGTGAGAGGGTGACGTCCACCGTCCACCGACCCCCGTTGGCGTCGGTCGGGTCGGCCAGGATGTTCACGTCGACGTCGCTGTTGTAGCGAGGATCGCCGGTGTCGAAGGTCAGGGTGTGCTGCATGCCGCTGTTGTTGCCGCTCGCCCTGCTGTTCTCGAAGACCAGGGTGGTCGGCCCGGCGACCGCGGTCGTCGGAGCGGACAGGTACGAGGTGAAGCTGTCACCGGCGGTCCAGGTGAGCACCTGGGCCTGGGCCTGGGCGGCCGGGACGGCGGCGGTGGCCCGGTCCGGATCGGCCGGGCGCGCGTTCGCCGGCACCCCGGTCAGCGCGGCGGTGACGAACAGCAACAGCGCCGTGGCGACCGCGGCCAGCGGGCGCCGTCGGCGCGCTGCCGGCGGGCGGGCCACCGGCGGCCGCACGGGTGGTGAAAAGCCGTTCATGGGGTCCCTTTCACGGTCCGATGAGGACGTCGGCGCAGCGCACAGCGCCACGTCGGTGAGTGGTGTGAGCGGGACCGGCGCCTCCTCCAGGGCGCGCGGTCTCCTCGGCCGTGGTGAGGCGCCACGGCCGACGGACGGGTGATTCAGCTGATCGGGGACCGACGCGCCGGCTGGCGGGCGCGCGGCGTCTGGACGCGTTGCCGCGTCGGAGCTGAAGGAAGGCCGGGACGGGGGTACCGGTCGACCCGGGTGGCGGGGTCGCCACCCGTCGGGCCGCCAAGTCACAACGTCGGTCGGGGGCTCGTCGCCGGCTGTGCCGTCCGGCCCGATCGCGACGTCGGGCGGGTTGCGCCGCCCGGTGCCTCGATCGGAAGCTACCTACGCTGTCACTTCATCTCGACGAAACATATCGACAGATCCGAACACTACTAACCTTCCCGGAGCGTGTCCAGACCTTTCGTCGGTCACTATCGGACTTTCCTCTGAGTAAACAAAAGTCGGAACGTTTGATCCGGAAGCTCCTCTTTACCTGGGCCGTGAGCAGGGGTAAGGTCCCGTCCCCGCTTCCACAGTGGCGGTGGCCAGGCTGGCCGGCACGGCCGAACACCGCCTGCGCCGGATGATCTCCTCCCTGGCCGGCCGCAGCTGTCGAAGTACGTGCGCCGACGCCGCATCGACGTCGTCCGGAGCGAGGACGACCAGCGGGAGCACCGCGACCGCGACCGATCGGGCGGGCCGGCTGAGGTCAGCCGGCCCGCCGCGGCGGTGTTCAGTCGAGGCAGAATTCGTTGCCCTCGGGGTCGGCCAGCACGATGTGCCCGGCCTCCAGGGGCGGGGCGGGCTCGTGGCGGCTGAGCCGGGCGGCACCGCGGGCCACCAGCCGCGCGGCCTCGGCCTCCAGCGCCGTCAGCCGGGCGTCGCCCTGCAGCCCGGGGGCCGCTCGCACGTCCAGGTGCACCCGGTTCTTGGCCTGCTTGCCCTCCGGCACCCGCTGGAAGAACAGCCGCGGCCCGCGGCCCTCCGGGTCCACCACCGCCGAGGCGTCGTTGCGCCGCTCCGGTGGCACGCCCATCGCCTCCAGCGCCTGATCCCACGTCTCGAAGCCCGGCGGCGGATCCTGCACCCGGTAGCCGAGCGCATCGGCCCAGAACGCCGCCAACCCCGCCGGGTCGGCGCAGTCGAAGGTGACCTGCACGTCGCGTGCCATCTCAGCTCACCTCCCGTCGGAACTGGTCGCGGGCCTGCCGGGGACGGTGGCGGAGCTCGGGGCTCCGGATCTGGCTGGTCATGTCGGTCAGCCTCTCGCGGATCGCGGACAGGATCGTTCCTCGATTCGTGCAACGATCGGCGGGTGACCGTGGAGGCGACGACCGAACGGGTGCTGCGGCTGCTGGCGCTGTTGCCGCGGCGACCGTCCTGGACCGCCGCCGACCTCGCCGCCGAGCTGCGGGTCACCGACCGCTCGGTACGCCGCGACGTGGAGCGGCTGCGCGCGCTCGGCTACCCCGTGCACGCCACGTCGGGCGTCGGCGGCGGCTACCGGCTCGGCGCGGGCGCCCGGCTGCCGCCGCTGCTGCTCGACGACGAGGAGGCGATCGCCACGGCGGTCTCCCTGCGGCTGGCGGCCGGCGGCACGGTCGCCGGTGCGGGCGAGGCCGCGCTGCGCGCGCTCACCAAGCTCGACCAGGTGCTGCCGGCCCGGCTGCGCGCCGAGGTACGCGCCGTGCACGACGCCACGGACACCCTGGCCGGCCCCGGGATCGAGATCGACGCGGAGCTGCTGGTGACCCTCGCGCGGGCCTGCCGCGACGCCGTACGGGTGCGGTTCCGCTACGCCGGGCGCGACGGCGACCCGGGTGAGCGCACCACCGAACCGGTGCGGATGGTCACCACCGGCCGCCGCTGGTACCTGATGGCCTGGGACGTCGACCGCGCCGGCTGGCGTACCTTCCGGCTGGACCGGATGCGCGAGGTGGTGACCACGACCTGGCGCTTCCGGGCCCGGGAGCATCCGGACCCGGCCGGCTACGTGCAGCGGTCCGTCGCCGAGGCGCCGTACCGGTATCTCGCCCGGGTACGGGTGCACGCCCGGCCCGAGCGGGTACGGGAGCTGGTGCCGCCCCAGGTGGGGCGCATCGAGGACGACCGCGACGGGTGGTGCGTGCTCGTCGTCGGCGGGGACGATCTGGAGTGGCTCGCCGGGCACGTGGCCCGGCTGGGCTTCGAGGCGCAGGTGCTGGAGCCGGCGGAGCTGCGGGCGGCGGCCGCGCGGCTCGCCGGCCGGCTCAGCGCGCTGGCCGGCTGAGCGTACCGTCGGGCCGGGCGGCTCACCCCATCGCTTCGGCGTACTCGGCGTCGGTGGCGCCACGCCACCGGCCCGTGGCCGGATCCTCCACCAGCCACGGCTGGTGCAGCCGGCCGTCCACCCACCGCCCGAACCACTCCGCGACGTCCATCTGCTGGCGGAACAGCGGCGACACGCCCTTCGGAGCCGGGTTCGGGTCGGCGCCCCACACCTGGCCGTCGGCGAGGTCCAGCAGCGAGGTGACGCCGCAGCCCCAGTCGCACAGGGACAGCGGGATCCGGGGCCCGTCGCCCGCCTCCGGGCCGGCCGGCGCGGGCAGCACCCCGGCCGGGTTGCCGTGGCCGCCACGCAGGCCGATCAGGCCGGCACCGGGGCCGAAGCCTCCGTTGCCCAGGTCGAGGTAGAGCCGGCGCAGCAGCGGCGGCAGCGCGACGCCGGCCGCCGTCTCGGCCTCCTCGACCGCGGCGAGGGGCGCCGGGGTGAGCGGCGGCAGCGGGTCGAGCCAGCCGCGGGCGAGGGCCTCGGCGTACTCCGGGGTGCCCCGCGAGTAGGTCCGGCGGCGCACCCCCTGCTCGGCCCGGGACAGCGGCCCGAGGTCGAGGCCGACCCCGACCCGGCCCGGGCGGTCGTCCAGGTACTCCCCCGCGGTCACCAACCGCGCCAGTGCCGCGAAGACCTCGTCGTCGCCGTACATGGCAAGGGATTGTGCAGGACGGGTCGGACACCCGGCGGCTCAGGGGGCCAGCACCAGTTCCTTCAGCCGGGCGTCGAGGGTCGGCGCGTCCACCCCGCCGGTGAAGCCGCGCAGCAGCTTGCCGCCCTTGCCGACCAGCACCACCGCCGGTGGCTCGCGGACGGCGTAGGCGAGGGCGACCCGGCCGTCGTCGTCGAGCAGCACCGGGTACTCCACCCGGTGCGCCCGCAGGTAGCGCTGCACGTCTTCGGGCTTGTCCTGCCCGGCCACGCCGACGAAGACCACCCGGTCGCCATGGTCGCGGGCGAGCTGGCTGAGCGCGTCCTGCCGCTGCTCGCAGACGCCGCACCAGGAGGTGAAGAAGACCAGCACGACCGGCCGGTCGGCCCACAGTTGGGCGAGGTCGACGGTGCTGCCGTCGGTGAGCCGGCCGGTGACCCCGGGCGCGCCGGGGGCCCCGGGCGGCGCCGGCCGCAGGGCCAGGCCGGCCGGCGCCGGGCCGGGCAGCGCCGCCGCCCCGCCGGCCACCGGCTCGGGCCGCGCCGGTTCGTCTCGCGCCGCGGAACAGCCGGTGGCCGCCAGCACCGCGGCCACCGCGAGGGCGGCCAGGCGTACGCCCCTCACGACGGCACCACCGCGACCAGCGCCGGCCCCTCGCTGTCGTTGGGGGTCAGCGCGACCGCCGGCCGGTCGTCGACCACCAACCGGTACGCGTCCCGCCGTGCCACCTGCACCGGCACCCGGAACTCGCAGTACGTCGGCACCTTCGCCACCTCCAGGTCCTCCTCGAACGTGGGCACCGACCGTCCCGTGGACAGCGCGCCCTCGGCGAGGGTGTGCCCGTCGGCGTCCACCACCCGGAACGGCGCCCGGTTGTGGAAGTGGGTGTACGGGCCGGTGCCGGCGCAGTCGACGCCGACCGGCCGGATGTTGATGTCGCGGACCAGCACCCGCACGGTCATCGCCGAGCGGGCCTCCTCCTCGTCACCGCCGCATCCGGCCAGCGCACCGGCCAGCAGCACCGGCGCGCACAGCGCCGCCAGCAGCCGTCTCATCTCGTCCTCCGCTGGATGGCCGGGGCCGGGGCGGTGCGTCCGGCACCGCCCCGGCCACGGGGTAGCCGTGCTCTACAGCAGCGCGCGGGGCCGCTCGACCCGGCACTGGCTGGTCACGGTCTTGGACGGGTCGCTCTCCGAGGTGGCGGTGAGCGTCACCAGGGTGGTCGCCGCCGCGTCGGCGGTGGCGCCCACCGACACGTCCACCGAGGTGGACTTGCCGAACTCGGCGGTGGCCAGCTCGTTGGGCAGCTGCACCTTCCACCCGGCGGCGCCGACGCTGGCCGACAGCCGGTAGACGTCGGACGTGAGGTGACCGCTGACGTCCTCCGGGTGCTGGGCGTCGGAGGCGACGTAGCTACCGGTGTTGGTCAGGTCGAAGGTGCAGGTCGCGCCCCCGCGGGCCGGCTGGCCCCGGGTGATCAGCTGCCCCTTGGACAGGGCCACGCCGTGCTGGCTGGGCCCGGCGCCGTCCAGCGACCGCACCGCCACCGTGTACGACAGCACGCCGTCGCCGTCGCGGCGCAGGTTGAGCACGTAGAAGTGCAGCCGGTTGGCCTCGTCGACGAACTCGTACTCGCTGCCGGAGTCGGCGCCGGCGTGGAACAGCGCGTCGGACAGCTGCCGGTAGTCACCCATGGTGATCTTCTGCGGGGTGCCGTCCGGCCGGTAGAAGTCGACCATGTCGATGTCCTGCGGGTTGGCGTCGACCACCCACTGGAACGGCGCGCTGTCGGCGTTCTTGGTCTTGCTGATCAGCACGCCGCTGTCCGGGGTGAACGAGTCGGCGCCCATCCGGTCCACGACCTCGACCGTGTAGTTGTTGAACCGGCCACCGTCGCAGAGCGGGTCGGTGCTGGTGCTGCAGGCCGGCGAGCGGTCCGCGTTCATCGCGATGTTGAGGCCGGTCAGGCCGCCCTGTCCGGCGTCCACCGCGCGGGCGGTGATGTCGGCGACGACCAGCCCGGAGGCGGCCAGCTCCTCCCGGGACAGCCGCAGCACGTGCTCCTCACCGATCAGCTTGATCTTCATCTTGTCACGCAGGGTGTGCAGGGAGCCCAGTGAGCCGCCGTTGACCGGGGGGATCTGCCAGCGGGTGTGCGGACCGCCCGGGCCGTTGAACGACCCGCGCGACATCATGCTCCAGATGCCGGTGTACGCGCGCCGCAGCGGCACCCCGTACGGGTTGTTGTAGTTGTCGCCGATGCTGAGCAGGTGGCTCAGCTCGTGGGCGTACACGCCCATTCCGGAACTCTCCGCCTGGGTGGAGGAGCCGCCGCCGGCGTTCGGCCAGATCGTTGCCGCGGCCTTCCACGAGGTCCAGTCGACGTAGCGGGTCTTCGCCCAGTTCGGCAGGTTCGGGTCCGGCGGGCCCCACGCGTCGGGCACGTCCTCCTTGTTCTGGAACATCATCTGCCCGAACTCCTGCCAGGTCGACGACTCGTCCTGGCCGGCGGAGAGGATGAACACCAGCTCGAAGGAGTTGGCCACCTCTTCGCCCACGGCCGCGCGCCAGGCGCCCAGGCCGTCGGTGCGGATGTTGCGGGCGCAGGCCTCACCGGTCGGGCAGGCGCCCGGGTTGAAGCCGTTGTCGATGCCGTACTGGTACGACTTCGACGGCATCCGGAACGGGCCGAACCCGGTCAGGTCGACGCCGTAGCGGCCGCCCGAGTCCTCCATCCAGTACTCGTGCAGGGTGTGGCCCCGGTTCAGCCCACCCGGCTTGTTGAGGAAGTCGGTGTAGAACCCGGCGACGTTCTCGCGCGGGATGTTGGCCGCGCTGGCCTGCGGGTTGCCGAACACCGACGACCCGGCCGGCTTGGTGATCTCGAACGGCTGGTCGGTGTAGTCCAGGGTGACCAGCGCGATCTTGAAGTTGCGGACCGAGCCCTTCACCGCCGGGTCGGCCCAGTTGGTGTTCGGGACGGCACGGTAGTCGTCCCAGGTCATCGTGTCGGGGTTCTGCCAGTTCTGCGGGTCGAGCGCCTGGAACGGTGCGCGTGCGCCGGACGCCTCGTCGGGGGCGGCGGCGGCCGGACCGGCCGCCGCGGACGCGACCAGTGCGGTGGCGAGCGCGGTGGCCAGCACGGATCGCCGCACCGCACGTCTGGTGGGCAGAAGGTGCATCGAGTCACCTCTCAGGGTGGATGGAGGGGGTGGGAGAGCGGCCGGCCACGGCGTGCCTCCGTGCGTGATCACTCCCCGGGACGAATCTAGGAGCGGGCCCCGCGCCGGTCACCGTGCAGATGTCGGCACGTCCACCGGCGGTTTTCGACACGTGCAGGAGGGCATATCCACCCGGAGGACGGTTGCGCGCCGCCCCGAGGTCAGCAGAAGGTAAGCCAACGGTCCTGCCGAACCCCGCGCGCCGGACCCGATCTTCAGGTGTCGTGGGGACACCGGGATGACCGGGAGAGCAAGTGCAGACAGAGTTGCAACACATCGTCGACACCATGGCGGCCCGGGTGGGCCGGCCCGCGTTGATCGAGGACCGCCGGCAACGGGTCGTCGTCTACAGCGAACACACCGGCCTGATCGACGACGTCCGGCGGACCTCGATCCTGCGCCGGCACACCACGCCGGAGGTCATCGCCTGGTTCCGGGACGTGGGGATCATGGACGCCCGCGGGCCGGTCCGCACCCCCGCCTCCCCCGAGCTGGACCTGCTGCCCCGGGTCTGCGTGCCGATCCGGCACCAGGACCTGCTGCTCGGCTTCGTCTGGTTCATCGACCACACCGGCGACATGAGCGACGCGGACATCGTCACCGTCACCGAGGCGATGCCCGACCTGTCGCTGGCGCTGTACCGGGAGAACCTGCTCGGCGAGTTGACCTCGCAGCGGGAGGCGGAGGCGGCGCGTACCCTGCTCGCCGACGCCCCGGAGACCCGCTGCGAGGCGGTCCGGTCGCTGCTCAGCGACGGGGTCATCGCCGGTGACGGCGAGGTGACCGCCCTGGTCGCGACGCTGGTCGGCACCCGCGAGGAGCCGGTCGACGAGCCGGCCCGCATCGCGCTGGAGCACACCCTGGTCGCCACCCGCCGCTGGGTGGGGCCGCGGGAGGCGCTGCATCTGGTGCGGCACGACCACGGCGTGCTGCTGCTGTGCTGCGGGCGCGGTGGCGGCGGCGGCCGGGTCACCACGGAGGCCGCCGCCCGGCACCTCGGGCAGACGCTGCGCAGCGCCAGCCAGGGCCTGTCGTCGGTGTCGCGCACCGTGGTCGGCATCGGCGAGCCGCGCCCCCGGCTGTACGACACCGTCTCCTCCTACGAGGAGGCGTTGCAGGCGGCCCGGGTGGGCGCCCGGCTGCCCGCCCTCGGCCCGCTGGTGTCCTGGGCCGATCTGGGCATCTACCGGGTGCTGTCCCGGATGGACACCCGGGAGCTGGGGGCCGCGGCGGTGCATCCGGGGTTGGCCGGGCTGTTCGCCGAGGAGGCCAGCCAGGTGCTGCTGGAGACCCTGGAGACCTACCTGGACCTGGCCGGTAACGCGCACGCCACGGCGAAAAAGTTGCGGCTGCACCGCACCACCCTCTACTACCGGCTGCAACGCATCGAGCAGCTCGCCGAGACCGACCTGAAGGACGGCAACGAGCGGCTCTGCCTGCATCTGGCGTTGAAACTGGCCCGGCTCAACGGCGACCGGCCGGACCGCTGACCGGCGGGGGCGCCTGCGATCAGGCGCCCCCGCCGTCCGCCTACAGGCCGGCCGCGACGGCCGCGCCGCGACCGCCGACGATCGGCAGCTCGATGCGGCTACGGTCGAAGTGGACCGTGATGTCGGCGCGGGTCTGCTTGGCCCGGCTGCTGTAGCCGGAGTACGAGCCGAGCAGCACCACACCGATCTGGTGACCGGCCTCGAAGACGTAGTCCTCCGGCATCAGCCGCACGTCGACCTCGTTCTTCGCCCCCGGGACCAGTGGCGTCGACACGCTCAGCGAGTCGAGGTTGAGCCCGTCGACGATGCCCTTGGTGACCAGTTCCTGCGGGTTGCTGGCGACGTTCTTCGCGACCTGCTTGTAGCAGGCCTCCTCGGCGTGCCCGCCCCAGTTGGCCGACGCGCCCCAGCAGTCCTCGGTGGTGAGGGTGCGGACACCGTCACCGGTGGTGCTGAACCGCTCCCGGGTGCCGTAGTCGACCAGCAGGCCGGCGAAGCTGGTGTCCTCCCCGTTCACCGTCGCGTTGATCTTCACGTACGGGGTGCCGGAGATGTGCAGCGGGGCCGTCAGCGGCTGCGACAGGTACACCAGCCGGTTGGCCTTGTTCGCCAGCGGGTCCGACGGGTGCCGGATCGCGTTGGTCTGGGTCATCGTGGGGGTGTCCTGGAAGGTCTCCGCCGCCTTGCCGGCGAACGGCTTCACCGACATCCCGCCGGCCACCGCGCCCTTGGCCGGCTGCAGCCAGACCTGGGTGGGCTGGGTGTGCGGCAGCGGCCACGACTTCGCGGTCTCCCACACGTCGGGCAGCCGCTCGATGTCGGCCATCGGCTCGCTCATGATGCCGTTGTCGATGCCCTGCAACCAGAAATCGAACCAGCGGTGCAGGGTGTTCACCCACTCGGCCCGTCGGAAGTCGAACGGGTCGATGTGCCCGGTGCCGGTCAGCCACAGCTTGCGCGGCACGTTCCGCTGGGCCAGCGCCTCCCACCACTTGCTGAAGTGGTCGGCGCGCACGTTGTCGTCGTTGATCCCGTGAACGACGAACACGCTGGCCTTGACCTGGTCGGCGTGCGGCACGTAGTCCCGCTCCGCCCAGAAGTCGTTGTAGTCGCCGGTGACGTCGTCGCCGTCCACGCCCAGCCGCGCCCGCACCGGGGCGCAGTACGCCCGCCGGTCCGGGTTGGTGACCGTGTTCGACAGGCTGCCCGAGTAGTTGTTCGCCCGGGTGACCAGGCCGTTGCTGCGGGAGTAGTCGTACCAGCTGGAGATCGCCGAGATCGGCACGATGGTGGACAGCCCGTCCACTCCGCTGGCCGCGGCGGCGTTGGCCAGCGTGCCGTCGTACGACTTGCCGATCATCCCGGTCTTGCCGTTGTGCCAGCCCGCGACGACCTCCTGGCCGGCGGCGTCGAAGCCCTTGCGGCGGCCGTTGAGCCAGTCGATGGCCGTCGGCGCGCTGATGTTGTCCGCCCGGCCACCGGTCACCGGGCAACCGGTCGAATTGTTCGTGCCGATCATGTCGAGCAGCACCACCGCGTAACCGCGGGGAACGAAATAATTGTCGTAGTACAACGGCCATTTGTCGTTCAGGCCGTCCCCGTCGACGTCCGCCTTGCATTCGGTCTCGTTGCCCCGGCAGACCGTCGAGTAGTACGGGCTGGCGTCCATCACCACCGGCACCCGCAACCCCTGGTCGCTGGCCGCCGGACGGATGATGTCCATGGCCACCTTGTCGAGAGCCCCGTCGCCGTCGGTGTCGACGTCGGACGTGACGAACACCCGCTGGCGGACGGCGTCGGCGTAGCCGAACACCGGCTGCGTCACCCCGTCGGCCACCACCACCGAGGTCGGCGCCCCGCTGGTCGTGGGCTGCGCCAGCGCGCCGGTCGCCGGCACTCCGGCGACCAGGGTCGCCGCGGCCACGATCGCCGCTCGCCAGCCCATCCTCGATCCGTGCATGTGTTGCTCCTCCTCCCCGCACCGGTACTGAACCAGCACGCCCCGGCGCTGACCGGGAGGAACGTGCGGCACCGGCGCGGCAGTTGGAGATGAACCTATGAACCGGATCGGGAGCGGTCATCGGACACCTGTTTCAGATGCGGGCCGCCCGCTCCTACGCCTGTCGCAACCGGTCGGAAACCCGCCTCAGCAGGCCGTTCGCTCATTGACAGCGCTGACGACGCCGGTAAAGGATGTGCGCACCCCGGCGCTTTCCGCGGCCCGGAATTGCGTTTGAGCGCCAATTCGCGGCCGCTATTCGCCACCTCACCGGCCACCGGGTACACCGCAACCCCGATGGTGCCCTGCCACCCCTTCGCGTCCACGTCCTCAGAAAGGGCCACCATGCGCGCTCCCCATCTGCCCGACCGGCGCTGGCGGCGGCGGCTACCCGCCGTCGCCGCCGCCGCCGTCTCCACCGTCCTGCTGGTCTCCCCCGCGTCCGCCGTCGCGCTGCCGGACGTGGTGCCGGCCGGCGCCGCCGACGTGGCGGCCGACCTCGGCCGCACCGCCGACGAGCAGGCCAGCGTGGTGGAGGTCCTGCTCGCCGACACCGCCGAACTGGACCGGCTCGTCGCCACCGGCGTCGACCTGGACCACGAGGTGTCCCGGACCGAGAACGGCATCGTCGCCCACGCCGTGGTGACCCCGAACGAGGTGGCCAACCTCAAGGCCAAGGGCTACCGGCTCGGCGAGACCCTGTTCAGCCCGGAGGACTCCACCGACCGGGTCGCCGAGCGCGACGCGACCATCAGCGAGCACGTCGCGGAGAACCGGGCGTTCACCGCCACCCTGGCGGCGGACCCGGCCGCCAGCGACGTGAGGATCACCCGCGCCGACTACTACACCTCTGGCACCAACCAGATCCTCTCCGTCGAGGCGAAGTGGGCGCAGGGCCAGACCTCCACCAGCGCGCTCACCGTGCAGCGCGACAGCGGCCCGGGCACCGCCATCGGCTCCGGCGGCTCACAGAACATCAGCCGCTTCGTCGACGCCGGCGTCTACCTCTACCACCGCGGCGCCGCCACGGTCACCGCCCGCCCGGACCGGATCCAGATCACCAGCCCCACCGGCGACGTCGCCACCGCCACCGTCAAGGAGTGGCTGCCGATCCCCGAGGAGAACCCCGAGGGCGCCGGCTACCAGAAGGACTTCATCACCAGCTACCTCACCCCCACCGAGCTGTACAACCGGATCAAGCAGCTCGCCGCCGCCTATCCCGACCTCGCCGAGATCGTCGAGCTGCCGTACCAGACCACCGGCTACCGGCGTAAGGCCCAGGCCGTCCTCGGCACCGCCAACGCCAGCCGCGTCGCCGTCGACTCGCGGGCCTGGGGACACCAGGGCGGCAACGACATCGCCGTCACCCTCGCCAACCCGGGCGCGGCCGACCGGCCGCTGAGCGTCACCGTCACCGGCACCGACATTCGCGTCGACCTGGCCACCAACGCCGCCGGCACGGTGACCAGCACCGCCGCCCAGGTCGTCGCCGCGCTCAACGCGCAGGCCGGCACGCTCGTGCAGGCCTACACCTACCGCGGCAACACCGGCACCGGCGTGGTCGCGCCCGCCGCGCGCACCCCGCTCACCGACGGACTGCGGGCGCCGGCCAGCGTCTCCCGCGACCCCCACCCGGTGTACGCGATCCGCATCGGCAAGGTCCGCGACGGCTCGAAGCCCGGCGTCCTGGCCTACGCGCAGGAGCACGCCCGGGAGTGGGTGCCGCCGCTGGTCACCATCGAGACCGCCGAGCGGCTGCTGCGCAACTACGCCCACGACGGCCGCACCAAGCAGCTGCTCAACAACCTCGACATCTGGATCGCCCCGTCGGTCAACCCCGACGGCGGGCACTACTCCTTCTACGACTTCAACTCCCAGCGGCGGAACATGACCAACCACTGCCCGCTGACCGGGTCGGCCGACGCGCTGGCCCGCAACTCGTGGGGGGTGGACAACAACCGCAACTACACCGAGTACAGCCTCTTCGACGGGTACTCCGGCGCGTCCAGCAGCTGCACCAGCGACACCTACGCCGGCCCCAGCGAGCTGTCCGAGCCGGAGAACAGGAACATCGACTGGCTGGCCAGCCGAGGCAACATCAAGTTCTCGATGAACCTGCACTCATCCGGCAACTACTTCATGTGGTCGCCGGGGGCGTACGCGCTGCCCGACCGGATCTCCGCCCCGCGCCCGACGCTGGCCCAGGAGTCGTTCTTCTGGGGCGCGTCGTCCCGGATCCTCACCGCGATCAAGCGGCACCGGAACATGGCCGTCACCCCGGCCCGCACCGGCCCGATCTCCGACGTGCTCTACTCGGCGGCCGGCAACTCCGGTGACATGCTCTGGTACAAGTACGGCATCTACGCCTGGAACTTCGAGGTCGGCACCTCCTTCCAGCCCGGCTGGGACGAGGCGCACGCCGAGACGATGGAGTTCGCCAACGGCCTCGTCGAACTGCTGCGGGTGGCCAAGGACTTCGCCGACGACAAGCAGCGCCCCGAGAGCACCCTCGTCGTACGGCCCAGCTCCAGCCCGGGCAACGTGAACGTGAGCTTCGAGACCACCGAGGCCGCCGCCGTCTTCTACACCCTCGACGGCGTCGCGCCCAGCTACTCGTCCACCCTCTACGCGTCCGCCGGGATCCGCGAGGGCGGCGAGACGCTGACCGTCCCGGCCGGCACCACCGTCCACTGGTTCTCGGTGGACGCCGCCGGCAACGTCGAGAACAACTACACCCCGAACGGCACCGCCAAGAACTACCGCAAGGGCAAGGCCGTCCTGGCCACCGGCTGACGACCGGCCGGGGGTGCGGCGTCCACGCCGCACCCCCGGCGCTCAGCCGCGATCGGCCATCCGCCGCTGCCCGTCCTCCCGGCCGATCCGCAGCTCCCGCTCCAGCTCCCCGACCACCGCCCGCAGGTCGTCCAGTCGCTGGCTGATCGCGATCCGGTCCAGCTCGTCCGGCACCCCGTCGCCGTCGACGTCGTAGTCCGGCGCCAGCCCCTCGGTCATCTCCAGCCGGCGGGCCTCCTCCATCGAGTTGACGATGACCGCGATCAGGATGTTCAGCAGCAGGTTCACCGTGATCAGCACGTAGCTGACGTAGTAGACGAGGGTCCACGCCGACACCGCCAGCCCCTGCTCGATCAGGTCCGGCAGCGTCTCCAGCGACAGCAGCACGAACAGCGTCAACAGCGACCGGCCGATGTCGCCGTACTCCTCCGGATAGATCTCCCCGAAGATCAGCCAGCCGGCCATGCCGTAGACGTAGAGCGTCACCATCGCCAGCGCCAGGAACCCGCCGACGCCGGGCAGGCTGCGCCACAACGCCGCGACGATCGTGCGCAACCCCGGTGAGAAGCGCACCAGCCGCAGCACCCGGGCCACCCGGATCACCCGCAGCAACGCCGAGTCGCCGTGCAACGCCGGCAGGAAGATCGCCGCGGTCACCACCAGGTCGAACACGTTCCACCCGTGGCGGAAGAAGTCCTGCGGCCGTCGCCCGTACGCCAGCACCCGGATCGCGATCTCCACCACGAACATGGTCCGGAACGCCCATTCCAGCCACCGCAGCACCGACCCCGCCGCACCCAGGTGCGGATACGTCTCCAGGCCCAGCACCGCCGCGTTCGCGCCGATCAGCACGATGATGGCGATCTCGAACGGACGCGACCGCGCCAGCCGCGCGCAGAACGCGGCCGGCCCGCGCGGTCGCGGGCCACCCGACCCACCCCGCTGGTCCGGCACGACCGAGCCGCTCACCACGCGGCGAACCTCGCCGGGCCGGACGCGGCGCCGGGCCCGGCGGCCGGAGGGACAGGGCGGGGCGGGGGTCCGGCGAGCATGCGGCTCAGCCTAACCAGGGCGCGGCCCGGCTCAGGTCCGGAAGCCGCCCCGGATCGACATCGGACGGCGGCGCCGGCGATCAGGCGGCCTCGTCCGGCGCGGCATCGAGCGGCAGAACCGCTGACGAGAGATGCCAGCTCCCGCCGGGGCGGCCCGACCCGGACGCCTCAGCCCGGGAACTCGACGATCTCGTCACGGACCTGTCGTTGGAACGCGCGCGCCTCCGGCCCGGTCGGTGGCGTCCCACCGGTCCGGGCGGCGATGGCCCGGTCGATCAGGTCGGCGGCGTAGCCGCGTTCGGCGAGCCGCCGGCCGGCGGCCACCTTGGACAGCCAGGCCCCGTCGCGCACCCGGACCAGGGAGCGGCAGGCGCCGAGGACCGCGTCCTCCGCGCCCGGGGCGGGCGCGTCACCCGGCGGGGTCGGTCGGGCCAGCCACCAGGTGAGCGCGTCGACCAGCAGGCGGCGCAGGTCGTCGGGGGCGAGGTCGGCGAAGACCGCCGGGGCCGGGGGCCCGGTGAGGGTACGCCCCACCGCGTGCAGGATGCTGCGGTCGAGGCCGTACCAGAACAGGCCGTCCTCGGCGGGCCGGTCGGCGGCGGCGAGGGTCTGCCGGAAGGGCATCGTGGCCCCGCTGTTCAGTTCCAGCTCGAAGCCGGGCTCGGCAGTGCCGGACCGGGCGACGTCGCGGCGGTAGACGACGAGTTCCAGCCCGCGCGCAGGGCACGGCAGCGCCTCGTGCCGCAGGCGGCCCACCAGGCCCCGCTTCTCGGCGTCGGTGAGCGACCGGGCGCAGACCAGCGCGACGTCGACGTCGCTGCGTCCCGGCTGGTACGCGTCCAGGCCGACCGAGCCGGCCGCGTACGCCCCGACGAGGTCGCCGCCGAGGACGTCCCGGGCCGCGCCGACGAGTTCGTCGAGGTAGCGCCGCACGTCGGAGTCCATGCCACATGATGACGCCCGGGGCACGGCGCGTGGTGCTCAGGGCCGGTCGACGGCGGTGGACGATCCGCCCGGCGCGGGACTGTGCGCGGGCGGTGACCCTGGGTACAGTGAGATCCTCTTCGTGCGGCGATGACGGCCCGGGAGGTGGGGCGATGCGGGGCGGTGGGTGGTCGGCGCCACTCGTGCTGCGGGCCGCCCTCCTGGTCGCCGGTGCCGCAGTCGCGTGGAGCGCATACGACGCCGTGGCGGACGACGCCGCCCGCGCCGACGACACCCCGGTCAGCGCGGTCCTGGGTGGACTGACCGACCGGGCCACCCGGCTGGTCACCGCGCCGCTGGCCCGGCCCGTGCTGCCGGACGACGCGCCGGCCGCCGGGCCACGGCGGGGCGAGCCGGCCGGGAGCGAGACGGGATCGACAGCGCCGCCCACCCGACCGGCCCGAGCCCTCGGGGAGCGCGCCACGGCGGCGAAGCCCTCGGCGGGCCGCTCCCCCGGTCCGCGCCTGGCCGGCCACCGGCTGCCGGCTCCGGCCGGCGAGGCACGCGACCAGCGCCGTTCCCGCGCGTCGACGGCCGGCGCCGCCCATCGGCGGCCCGCGGCCTGCTCCGCCGACGACGGCGCCGGACAGCAGGCGACCTCGACCGGCGGGGCGTCGCCGGGGGCCGCGGTCCGGCTGCCGCAGGCCCGGGCAGCGGTCACCGGCGCCGCCGGAAGGCTACTCACACCGCTGGCCGCTGCCGTGCCTGACGTGCTGGGACCGATGACGGCCAGCGTGCCGGAGGCGACGACGCCGGTCCGTCCGGCGGTGGTCGAGCCGGTCGCCCGGGTCGCCGATCCGGTGGTGGAGCCGGTCACCGGCATCGTCGACCGGACGGCCGGCCCGGTCACCCGCTCCGTCGAACCCGTCCTCGCGCCCGTCACCGCCATCGTCGACCCCGTCCTCGCGCCCGTCACCGCCATCGTCGACCCCGTCCTCGCGCCCGTCACCGCCATCGTCGACCCCGTCCTCGCGCCCGTCAGCGGCATCGTGGACCCCGTCCTCGGGCCAATCCTCGGTGTCGTCGACCCCGGGGACCGGCCGATCGCGCCCGCGCCGCCCACAATGCCCGTCCCCTCGGCGCCCGTCCCGTCGGCGCCGGCCGTCGGGCCGCAGGCCGGTCCGGGCCTGGTCACCGAGCTGCCCGGCAGCGTGCCGGCACCGGCCGGGGTCCACGCGCCGGCCGGCGCCGTCCCGGCCGCGCCGCCCGCCGACGGGCAACCGGGTAGCCGGCTGACCAGCGCCGTGGCCCGATCCGACCTGAACGCGGCCGGGGCCGCAAGCGCCGAGCGGCAGCCCGCCGGGCAGCGCCGCGCCGCCGGCAACCCGCCCTCCCCTGGCCCGGCGCGGGGCTCGACCGCGCCGGGCGGCGGTGAGAGCAGTGCCGGCGCCGGTGGCGCCGGCCACGGCAGCCCGGCCGACGCGGCGACGCTCCCGTGGTCCGCGCCGGTGCTGCCGGCCGGAGGATGCTGGCGGTCCGGTCGTGACCTGAGGTCCGCACCCTGGCCGCAGCCCGGCACCAGACCCGCCTGAGGACCGTCCTCGACCGCCGCGCCCGGGCCCGGCCCGCGCCGGTGGTCCACCACGTACGCGCCTGACGCGCCGGCCGCCCCAAGGACGCCGGTGCCCCGGCGTCGGCCGTTGACGCCGCTCGCCGCCCTGCCGCTGCCTCCGTGAAGTGATGAGGACCTGCCATGACATCCGTACCGTGTCTCGTGCGTGCCCGTTGGACCGACCTCGACCAGATCACCGGCCTGATCGCCGACACCACACTGCTGACCCCGTCCGCGACGTGGCTGGTGCCCGCACCGGACCGGCGGCGGACGGTGCTCGCCGCCGTCGCCCGGATCTGGGCCGAGCACGCGCTGCTCTTCGGCGAGGTGCACCTGCTTCCGGACGGCACGGGCGCCGCCGTCTGGATGCACCGCTACCGTCCGCTGCCGCTGCCGGTCGACTTCCTGGCCCGCCTCACGACCACGTGCGGCGACCATGTCGAGCGTTTCCGCCTGCTCGACGGCGTCCTGTCCCTGCACCGTCCGGTGACCGCCCACAATCACCTGGCGTTCCTGGCCGTGCCGTCGCCGCCCGGCCGGTCGATTCGCATCGGGCAGTTGCTCGCCGGCAGTCACCGTCGGATGGCCACCCTCGGGCTGCCGATGTACGCGGAGACCTGCGACGAGGCGCTGCTGGCCCGCTACCACCGGCACGGCTACGCGGTCGGCGGGTCCTTCCGGCTGCCGGACGGGTCGGTGCTGTGGCAGTTGTGGCGGCGGGCGGGGGCGGGCGGCCCGGCCGGCGACGTCCGCCGGCCACAGCGGCGGTGACGCCGTCCAGGACGGTGCGCAGAGCCGGCGCTGGTGCTGGCCGTCACCCGGCACCTAGAGGGTTCCTTCCCGGCGGTCAGCTACTTCGAGCACGACGTCGACCTGCCGTTCGTGGTCTGCGTGAACCTTTTCGACGGGGTGCTCACCCACCCACTGGAGGACGTACGCGCGGCCCTCGCGTTGTCCGCGGACGTCCCGGTGACCGCCTGCGACGCCCGCGACCCGGCGTCGGTGACCCGGACGCTGCTGGTGGCCGTCGAGCACACCATGGCACGCACCGGCGGCCCCGCTCCCCTCGCGCCCGACCCGCGACAGTCCAACCAGTGGAGACACCATGCGTAGAGTCCTGATCGTCGGCGCCGGGCAGTCCGGCCTGCAACTCGGGTTGAGCCTGCTCGCCGAGGGCTACCAGGTGACCCTCATGTCGGCCCGCACCCCGGACGAGATCCGGCGCGGCTGGGTGATGAGCACCCAGGCGATGTTCGCCGAGGCCCTGCGCACCGAACGCCGGTACGGGCTCGACCTGTGGCAGGACCAGGCGCCGGACATCCACGCGCTGCACGTGTCGCTGTCCGCGCCCCCGGGCGAGCGCGCCCTGCGCATCCCCTGCCCGCTGGACGAGCCGGCGCAGAGCACCGACCAGCGGCTGAAGATGGCGGCCTGGCTGGAGCTGTTCGAGGAACGCGGCGGCACCATCCACTACCAGGGAGTGACCACCGCCGACCTGGACGGCCTGACCCGGCTCGGCCGCTACGACCTGACGATCGTCGCAGCCGGCAAGGGCGACCTGGTGGGCGTGTTCGCCCGCGACCCGCAGCGGTCCGTGCACACCACCCCACAACGGGGTCTGGCCGTGGCGTACGTGCACGGGATGGCGCCGGATCCGCTGCTGCCGGTGCCGCACGTCAGCTTCAACGCCGTACCCGGGCTGGGCGAGCTGTTCGTCATCCCGGCGCTGACCCTGTCCGGGCCGTGCGAGATCCTGTTCTGGGAGGCGGTGCCGGACGGCCCGCTGGACCTGTGGCGGGACCGGCTCGACCCGGCCGACCACCTCAAGGCCACCCTCGACCTGGCCCGCCGCTACACCCCGTGGATCTACGAGCGGTGTCGGGAGGTGGAACTCACCGACGCCCGGGCCACCCTGTCCGGCCGGTACACGCCGACGGTGCGCCTGCCGGTGGCCGAGCTGCCGTCGGGCGGCGCGGTGCTCGGCATGGCCGACGTGGTGGTCGCCAACGATCCCGTCACCGGCCAGGGCAGCAACACCGCCGCCAAGTGCGCGGCGGCGTACCTGCGGTCGATCCTGGAGCACGGCGACCGGCCGTTCGACCGGGAGTGGATGACCCGGACCTTCGAGCGGTTCTGGTTCGACACCGGCCGGGCGGTCACCGCCTGGACCAACGCGATGCTGCAACCGCTGCCGCCGCACGTGCAGCAGGTGCTGGGCGCGGCGGCCGGCAACCCGACGATCGCCCGGCGCTTCGCCAACGGGTTCAGCGATCCCACCGACTTCGACGACTGGTTCATGTCCCCCGACCGGGCCGAACGCTACCTCGCCGAGGTCGCCGGCTGAGCACCGCGCGTACGGTGCCGTGGCCGGGTGGACCGGCCGGTCACGGCACCGGGCGGCCCTCGGTGGGCACCCGCGCGGCCGGCACGGCGGTCGGGTCCACGACGCCGACGGCGTCCCGGACGATCGCCTGTCCCTTCGCCAGCCAGGCGACGCCGAAGGCGAGCACGGCGACGATCTCGCACCACAGCAGCGGCCGCACCGCGTCCCGGGTGGCGGCCGGCAGGGCGTTGCTGGCCAGCGCCAGCCCGACGGCGACGAGGATGACCACCCCGCAGCCGCGGTAGAGCGGGTCGCGGCCCGGTTTCTCGGCGGCCAGCCGGGGCCGGCTCGGACCGCTGCGGGCGAACAGGAAGCAGAACGCGGCCAGCAGCAGGAACAACGCGGCGGCGAAGACCTGGTGCAGCCGGCCGATCAGTCGGTCGGTGGCGTCCGCGCCGGCGGTGGCGGCGGGCAGCAGCGCCACCAGGATGGACAGCGCCCCGGCGATCGTGCTGAGCACGTCGTCGATCCGGGCGTAGCGGTAGCAGAGGAGGAAGACGCCGATGGCGCACATGCTGCCGACCAGGACGTCCCGCACACCGGTGTGGTAGTAGGCGCTGATCGAGTCGAGCAGCACCAGCCGCCCGGCGCGTACGGCCTCGCCGGCGATCAGCAGGAACGGCAGGGCGATGCCGAGCACGCCGACGCCGAGGCGCAGCCGGCGCACGGTGAGCGCATCCTGTGACGGCCTCACGGGCATGACGACTCCTCCCGGCCGGCCGGTTCGTCCGGCCCATCCTCCCGGCCGGCCGGCTCGTCCGGCACAGTCCGACCGAAGTTGGACAGATCCACGATAACGGTTCGAGAGTGGACCCCACGGTCTTGCCCCGCCGGACTACGGTTGAAACCGGGCTCCGATAATCTCCCGGGCGACCGTCGTCCGGGTGTGTCCACCACGGGGTAAGGAGATCGACATGTCGCCCCCCACCACCCGCACCCGCCGGGCCGCAGCGCTGGTCGCGCTCGCGGTCGCCGGGAGCATGTTCGTGCCGATCGGCGCCGCCCAGGCGGCGCCCCGCGAGCAGTCGCCGGCCGCCCGGCAGCTGACCGCGCCGGTCACCACCGGTGTCGTCACGACGGTCAACGCCAGTGCCACCCTGGCGCTGGCGCAGCCCACCCTCAAGCAGGGTGCCCGCGGCACCGCGGTGACCAGCCTGCAACGCCGGCTGGTGGCGCTGCACTACGACGTCGGCGCGGTCGACGGTGTCTTCGGGTCGTCGACGTTCCACGCGGTGGTCGCCTTCCAGAAGGTGAACGGCCTGTCGCGCGACGGCATCGTCGGGCCCAGGACCTGGGCGGCGCTGAGCAAGCCGGTGGTCCCGAAGCCGCGATACAAGCACTCCGGCCTCTCGCTGGAGGCGAACCTGTCCAAGCAGGTGCTGTACCTGGCCCGCAACGGGCAGGTGATCCGGATCCTGGACGCCTCCGGCGGCAAGGCCAGCACCCCGACCGTCCGGGGGAACTACAAGATCACCCGACGGATCGACGGTTGGCGGCAGAGCGACCTCGGGTTGCTGTGGCGGCCGAACTACTTCTACCGGGGCTACGCCATCCACGGCGCCACCTCGGTGCCGGCCTACCCGGCCAGCCACGGCTGCGTACGGGTGACGGTGCCGGCGATGAACCGGCTCTGGGGCACGATCAAGGTCGGCCTGCCGGTGCACGTCTACGCCTGAGCGCCAACTGCGACGAACGCCCGGCCGGGAAACCCCGGCCGGGCGTTCGTCGTCGTGCCCGCCCCGCACGGCGTGAGCCGTACGCGACGCCGGCCGGCCCCCGAACCGGGGAGCCGGGCCGAGCCGACAAGATCAGAGGCTGAGCCGCTGCCCCGGGAAGATCAGGTCCGGGCTGCCGCCGATGACGCGCTTGTTGCGCTCGTACAGCGCCTGCCAGCCACCCGCCAGGTCGCGGGCCGTCGCGATCTGCGACAGGGTGTCACCCGGCTTGACCAGGTAGTTGCCGCCGGTCGACATGGACCGAGCCGGCGCCGAGCGCCGCTCGGTGCCGCGCAAGGCACGCTGCTCGCCGCGGTCCTGACGTGAGGACCTCTTCTCGGTGCGGTGCTCGGACTTGCGCTCGGACTTCTGCGCCGACCTGCGCTCCGACTTGGTCTCGGAACGATTGTCGGACTTCGCCGAGTAGCTCTTCGTCGAGCCGCCCTTCTTGCCGCACGTCGGCCAGGCGCCGATGCCCTGACCCTTCAGCACCTTCTCGGCGACGGCGATCTGCTCGCTGCGGCTGGCCAGGTCGGCCCGCGCCGCGTACTTCTGACCGCCGTAGCCGTTCCAGGTGCTGCGGGAGAACTGCAGGCCACCGTAGTAGCCGTTCCCGGTGTTGATCTTCCAGTTGCCGCCGGACTCGCACTGGGCGATCGCGTCCCAGTTGACGCTGGCCGCCTGCGCCGCGGTGGCCGGTCCGAACAGTGCCATGGCGCCGGTCACCGCACCTGTGGCGAGCGCCCCCACGGCGACCCGGCCGGTGACCTGACGCGTGTTGGCCCGACGGTGACGGGCCTGGTATTCAGTTGCCATCTGTCGTTTCCTCCACGCCGACGAGGTGAGCTGTCGGGTTCGGGCCGAGGAGCCCGGCCGCCACAGGCGGCTTCACCCCGAGGTGCCGTGCACCGGAGAACGTTGGGTCCCCCGCTCCATGCCTGAGGTCCAGGTACCGACGGCCGGCGGCAGGATTGGGCGTTACCGACCGTGGTGTCCGCGAGGAGCGGACCCATCCGACGTTAGGAACGGTTGGTGCCGATTGCCCACTTCTTGTGAAGTTCTTCACCCGGAAGGGCGATCGGGCGCTTCCCGGGTTGCGCCGGTGCGCAAAGGGTGGATGATGCCGCACCCCTGGCGTCCTTCCTGGACGGTGAACACCTGCGGTGAGCTGGGCGGATGCGGTCGGCCACGAGGCGGAGGGCGGCGTCGCCGTCCACCTGGCGCACCGGCCGGCGCGCCTTCCCCGCCGCACCGGCACGTTCCTCCGGGCGCCGGGACCGGAGGGCCGCCTCGCGCCGCCCTCACCACCGCCGCCCGGCCGGAAGGGTCACTGTCCGTAGGCGACTACGGAGTCGCTCTCGCCTTTGCGGTGACGGCTCTGCTGGTGTCCGGAATGGATCCTGGCGACGCAGTTCCCCCGGTGCGCCGCAACCGGCGCCCGCCAGCAGCCGCCGGTCAGGGGGCGGGGTGCGCGGCGCCGCGCAGCACCGCCGCCGGCACCTGCGGAGAACGCCGTACGGCGAGGTCGGCCGGCAGCAGGGCGGACACCTCGGCGACCAGGGCGTCCAGGTCCGGGCCGGCGGAGTGGCTGCGCACCCGCACCCCGGCCCGCTCGCACAGCCCGCGGATGTCCTCCGGCACCGCCGGCGGGTCGGGCAGCGGGGTGTCCCCCAGTAGCACGGGGACCACCGGGATCTCCCAGCGCAGCGCCCGGCGGATCTCTCGGCGCACGTAGTCGCGCGGGTCGTCCAGCCGGCGCCTGCCCTGGTCGTCGAGCACGCTGAGCCAGTACGGGCCGATCAACGTCAGCAGCACGTGGCTGCCCTGGAGCCGGGTCCACAACTCCGGCGGGAAGGCGGTGCCCGGGCGTACCGACCGGTGGTCCCTGAAGACGTGCCGGGCCCCGAAATCGGCGCGCAGCCGCTCGTCGATGAGGTCGGCGCCGAACATCGCGTCGTGCGTCCGATAATTGACAAAGATTCCTGTCATCTGACAGCTCCCGCCTTCACAGACGCGTTCCCTCCGGACCGATAATGGTCATCGGGAAACGTGAGCCGCATTCATCGGACCGCGCTGCTCACGTTCTCGAGAAGTACCGGCGGAAAACGCCCGTCGCTGGCAGGATATCCCTCTCCCCCGGTCACCGCGGGCGGACCGACAGAAATCAGCACACGGGAGACTGCCGACCGGGTAGCGGCGTAGTGCTCGCCCTCCCGGTGCACCAGGGCCCGCCACCAGGTCAGCGCGCGGGCGCCACCCGCAGGGCGGTGGTCAGCGCCGGCATCAACTGCCGGACGGCCTCGTCGTCGCGCCAGCGCCGCACCACCCGATTCAGTTGGCGCAGGTCGTAGCGGGCGGTGGCGGAGTCCACCGACCGCACCGTCTCCAGCGCCGGGCCGACCACCGCGGCGGCCCGGTCCAGCTGCCGCTGACCGGCCAGGGCCAGCGCCAGCCGGGCCGCGTACCGGGCACGGGCGCGCTGCGCGGTGGGCGGCAGCAGGTCCAGTTCGGCGCCGAGGATCGCCGCCGACTCGTCCAGCCGGCCCAGGTCGTGCAGGCTCCACGCGGTGACGAAGCGCATCGGATCGGGCGCGCTGGTGCTGCCCAGCACGGGCTCGTCGTCGTCCCCGACCGCCTCGGCCAGCAGGTCGGCCGCCTCGGCCAGCGCCCGCCGGCAGCCGGCCTCGTCGCCCATCAGGGCGTACCCCTGGGCCTCCCGCTGCGCGGCCAGGCCGCGGGTCCGCGCGCCGCACCGGGCCGCCCGGGCCTCCTGGGCCAGCTGCGCCGCACCCAGCGCGTCGTCCCGGTACAGGCAGAGCTCGGCCCGCCGGACCAGGGCGTACGCGCGCAGCTCGTCGTTGCCGCCGGCCACCGCCAGCTCTACGGCGTGGTCGGTCCACCACGCCGCCGCCGCGTCGTTGCCCCGCTCCTGTGCCATCCAACCGGTGTACTCGGCGATTCGGGCGGCCAGCCGCAACGCCTGCTGGCGCACCGGCGGGCGGGACGCCTCGGATAGCTCGCGCAGGAAGCCGGTGGTCGAGACGAGCATCGGGCCGAGCGCCGCGGGCCGGCTGGTCTGGCCGAGCAGGCGCAGCTGGTCGAACCAGGCCCGCACCAGCGGCAGCGCGGCCCCGGCCTCGCCCGTGCGGTCACCGGACGAGGGGCTGGGGCCGACGCCGGTGAGCCCGGCCAGCAGGTACGCCGACACCCCGGCGGGGCTGAACGCCGCCGCATCCGTACCGTCCACCGCCACCGTCCACGCCTGTGCGGGCGGCGGGGCGGACGCCCGCGGGCCCGGCCGACCGGGAACGAGCCGCGTCAGGGCGCCATCGGCGGCCAGCGCGACGTCGCAACTGCGCGCCAGCGGGCCGCTGGGCCGCTTCGCGCCTGACTCGATCTTGCTCAGGTGCGATTTGCTGTACCGCACCCGCTGGGCCAGATCGGTCAGCGACAGCCCGGCCGTCTCCCGGCGCCGACGCAACTCGGTGCCGAAATCATCCATCGTCCAGGCCCCCTCGTCACGCCACCGGCCACCGTTTCCCACGTCCGGCCGGAAATGGCGCGGACAACCGCCGTCGGCGAATGCGAAACAGTGACCAGGATCGTTGACGGAAAAACACAATAGGGCTGTCGGCTTCACGACGCACTGCCCGGAATTCGATCACGACCGGCCGGACGACCGGTGCCGGGTGGCCGGCAGGCGCGCCGCGCCGGCCACCCGGACGGTGCCGTCAGAGCGTACGGGCGAGCCGATCGGCCAGCAGTCGGGTGAAGCGGGACGGGTCGGCCAGCTCCCCACCCTCGGCGAGCAGCGCCAGCCCGTAGAGCAGCTCGGCGCTCTCGGTCAACTGCGTTCGGTCGCCGTCGGAGTCGTACGCCTCGCGCAGCCCGGTCACCAGCGGGTGCCCCGGGTTGAGCTCCAGGATCCGCTTGACCTGCGGCACCTCGTGCCCCATCGCCCGGTACATCTTCTCCAGCGTCGGCGTCATGTCGTGCGCGTCGCCGACCACGCAGGCCGGCGAGGTGGTCAGCCGGGTGGAGAGGCGCACCTCCTTGACCGAGTCCTGCAGCGCGGTGCCCATCCAGTCGAGCAGGTCGGCGTACTGCTTGCGGTCCGCCTCCTGCTGCTCCTTCTCCTCGCCGGTGTCCAGGTCGACCTGGCCCTTGGCGATGGAGCGCAGCTGCCGGCCGTCGACCTGGCCGACCCGCTCCACCCACACCTCGTCCACCGGGTCGGTGAGCAGCAGCACCTCGTACCCCTTGGCCCGGAACGCCTCCAGGTGCGGCGAGTTCTCCAGCATGGTCCGGGACTCGCCGGTGGCGTAGTAGATCTCGCTCTGCCCGTCCTTCAGCCGCTCCAGGTAGCCGGCGAGGGTGGTCAGCTGCTCGGGGTCGTGGGTGGAGGCGACCGAGACGACGTCGAGGATCGCGGACTGGTTGTCCGGGTCGTCGATCAGTCCCTCCTTGACGACCGAGCCGAACTCCTTCCAGAACGTCAGGTAGCGGTCGGCGTCCCGCTCCCGCATCTCCTTGACGGTGGCCAGCACCTTCTTGACCAGCCGGCGGCGCACCACCCGGATCTGCCGGTCCTGCTGGAGGATCTCCCGGGAGATGTTCAGCGAAAGGTCGTGGGCGTCCACCACACCCTTGACGAAGCGCAGGTAGTTGGGCATCAACGCCTCGCAGTCCTCCATGATGAAGACCCGCTTGACGTAGAGCTGCACGCCGCGGCGCCCCTGCGGGGAGAACAGGTCCAGCGGGGCGTGCGAGGGCAGGAACAGCAGCGCCTCGTACTCGAAGGTCCCCTCGCCCCGCATGTGGATGGTCTCCAGCGGGTCCGCCCAGTCATGGCTGACGTGCTTGTAGAACTCCTGGTACTCGGCCTCGTCGACCTCGCTGCGCGGCCGCGCCCACAGCGCCTTCATCGAGTTGAGGGTCTGCGTCTCGGTGCTGGTCGCGCCGTCCTCCCCCGGCCGTTCCACCGTCATCCGGATCGGCCAGGCGATGAAGTCCGAGTATCGCTTGACGATCTCCCGGATCTTCCAGTCCGAGGCGTAGTCGTGCAAGTTGTCCTCGGCGTCCTCCGGCTTCAGGTGCACGGTCACCGACGTGCCTTGCGGCGCGTCGTCGACCGCCTCGACCGTGTACGTGCCCTCGCCGGTGGACTCCCACCGGGTGCCGCTGGACTGCCCGGCCCGCCGGGTCAGCAGCACGACCCGGTCGGCGACCATGAACGTGGCGTAGAAGCCCACCCCGAACTGGCCGATCAGCTCCTGCGACGCGCCGGCGTCCTGCGACTCGCGCAGCTTGCGCAGCAACTCCGCGGTGCCCGACTTGGCGATCGTGCCGATCAGCGACACCACGTCCTCGCGGGACATGCCGATGCCGTTGTCCCGCACGGTCAGGGTGCGGGCCTCCCGGTCGACATCGATGGCGATGTGCAGGTCGGAGACGTCCGCGTCGAGATCCTTGTCGACCATCGACTCCAGACGCAGCTTGTCCAGCGCGTCGGAGGCGTTCGAGACGAGTTCCCGCAGGAAGACGTCCTTGTTCGAATAGATCGAGTGCACCATCAGCTGCAACAGCTGACGGGCCTCGGCCTGGAACTCCAGCGTCTCGCTCCGGTTGCTCACCGCGACCTCCCTGTTACGTGCAGACTCGCGGAAAGGATACGAGCCGGGGGTTGGTGCTCGTGCACGGCCATCGGTTCGGCCACTCCTCGCCGACTGTCGGATATCCGAGTCCCGCCGACGGTACCGCCTGGGTTCACCCGCTGGTGGAATGGCGGGCACAAACATCCCGGAACCCCTCGACGACGGGATCCCACATGCCGGTACCCCGACGATCCGCACGGCTTGCGACGGCTGCGGCCACTCTGCTGGTCCTTCTGGCGCCCAGCGCTGCTTGCGCCGCACAACCGCCACCCGCACCCTCGTCGTCCAGCGCCACCGAAGCCAGCACGGATTGCCTCGACCGGGCCAGCTTCGAACAGGTCGCAAGTCGCCTGGCACCTCACATCTTCGAAGGCTCCGATGTCATGGTGCGCGTCAGGGACGGCCGGGTGAGCTGCGCATCGGGCTGGGCATACGCGAACGTCACCTACGTCTACCCGGACCGTACAGTCAGCGCCGAGGCCGGCCGAAGGGGCTGGCTGGTACTCCGCCGGGTCGACGACGAATGGCAGTGGACCGTCGATGACTACTGGCAGCAGTTCGGTGACAGCGGTGCCCTCTGCGCCCGCCTGCCTGACCGATTGCGGGCCAACGTCGCCTGCCCGAGCCCCTCCGCGGCCACAGAAGCCTCGTGCGACTCATCGACTCTCGACCGACGTAGCGTCACGGAGGCGGCCGCCGCCGGTTGGGTCGGTGCGTGCATACCTGGCGACTTCTGTGAGATCGACGGGATGGTGCGCCTGACAGGACCGGAGACGGTCACCGAGTCGCAGGGCTGGGGCGAGGTGCACATCATGGTCGGCCACACTGTCCGTGGCGACATCAACGGGGACCGGGCGGAGGAGGCCGCGGTCATGCTGGACTGCAACAACGGCGGCGGCACTGCGGCAGGCCAGCTGGCCTTCGCGTACGTGGTCTTCGACGGTTCCGACAGGGGCCTCGAGGTGCTAGGCGTGGTTACCCCCCGCAAGCAGGAAGACGGCGTGCATCCGACCCTTTTTCAGCAGGTGACCCTCAGGCCAGGCAGAGTGACCGTACGGGAACTTTGGTACCGGAGCAGCGATGCGACCTGCTGTCCGTCAGGCACCGCCACGACCGTTTGGCGGCTCAGCAACGGAAGTCTGAGTCCCGGGATGCCCAATGTCACCGGGTGACGCGCCGGCGCCGTCACCGGTCCTGCCACGGCGGCCGGGGCCGGACAGCTACGACGTCTTCATCTCGTACTGCCACAAGCCTGATGGCCGAGTGGTGAAGGCACTGCGCGGCAGCCTCGAACAGTTCAACAACCCCTGGTACCGCCGGCGGCGTTGGCGGGTGTTCCATGACGCCTCCAGCCTCTCCGCCAATCCTGACCTGTGGAATTCAATCTTGCGAGCTCTACGCGGCTCCACCTGGCTGCTGGTCGTCCTCAGCCCGGAGGCCGCTCGTTCGCCCTGGATCGAAAAGGAGGTCGCCTGGTGGCTGGCGGAAAAGCCGGATCCGTTGGCCTCATTGATGATCGCGATCACGGACGGCGATCCTCCGTGGAACGGCCAGACACCGGTAGATCCGGCGCAGCAGGTCCTGCCACCGTCGTTGACCGACGCTTATCCCTCACCGCCACGCTGGGTCGACCTGAGAGAGCTACGCCGCTCCCTGGACGCCCGGCAGCCGCGCCGGCGGCGGAGGCAGGCGCTGACCGCCGCAGCGGCGGACTTCGCCGCCGCCGTCCTAGGCAAGCCCAAGGACCTGCTGTACGGCGAGGCGACCCGCCGCTACCGCCGCAACATCAGGGCCGCTGTCATCGCGGTCGTCATCTCCTCGCTCACCGCCGTCAGCGCCGCTGCCGGATTCCTCAACGCCCGCCAGCAACAGCACCGCGCGGAGGCGCAGAACCGCCTCGCAGTGTCCCGACAGCTGATCGCCGAGTCCGCCGCACTGCAGGGAGCACAACCCGGCCTGGCACGTCAGCTGGTCGCGGCAGCGTGGCAGATCAACCCCACCGACCAAGCATGGGGAACCCTGCTGGGCAGCCCCGTAATGCCAGGTATGTGGCAGCTGCCCGACGACGTGGACGCCCTTGCCCATCGTCCAGACGGTCGGATCCTGGCGGTGGCGAGCGGCACGAGCATCTCGCTGATCGACGTGACCACCGACATCATCGTCGGCCGGCTGCCGGCCCTCTCAGGCGAGGTGACCAGCGTGGCGGTCGACCGCGAAGGCCGACTCTTCGCGGGCAGCGGCGACGGAACGGTCGAGGTTTGGGAGATCCGCGACGCAGCCGCCCCACGACAGCTCGCCCGAACGCGTAGCGGCACCTCCGTAGCTCAGCTCAGCCTCAGCGCCGACGGACGAACCCTCGCCACCGTGGAGGCCGGACAGACCGTACGGCTGTTCGCCTTCGACGAGCGGGCCGGCCTGCGGCCCGTGATCACGCTTGCCGGAGCGGGTACAACCGGGCTCCCGTCCGTCGCTCTCAGCAAGGATGGTCGCTCCCTCGCCGCTGCCGACGAGAACTTCGGTATCCGCCGCTGGGACCTGGCCGACCCTCGCCGGCCCCGTCGACTGTCCAACCTCAAGGGCCACACCAACCCGGTTGGTGTCCTTTCCTTCAACCCCGACGGCACCATGCTCGTCTCCGGCGGTGACGACGACACGGTCCGGCTGTGGGCAGTCGCGGACCCCGACCGCCCGCAACCGCTGCCTACCCTCATCGGGCACACCAGCTCAGTGCAGGCGCTCTCCTTCACCGCAGACGGGCACCGTCTTGCCTCTGCGGACTTCACGGGAGCGGTGCGGATCTGGGAGACCAGCGACCCGCTCCGCCCGTCGCTGGTCACGGAACTCTCCGGCCACACCGACTTCGTCAACACCGTGGACTTCGCCCCGGACGGCCGGACGCTGGTGACCGGCAGCAGCGACTCCACGGCACGACGCTGGCAGGTGGGCCAACCGGGTTCTTCCGTGCCCCGTGCCACCCTTCCCGCGGGGCCGTCTAAGGTTCTCGTGTTCACCCCCAGCGGATTGATGGCCGGGTCACAGGCGCGGCTCTGGGATTTCACCGACGTCGTACATCCTCACAGCTTCGCGCCCCATTTCACCGGCTGGCCCCGACCCGATGTGGCAGCGGTCTCCCACGACAGCAAGGTGCTCGCCGCCCCCGCCGGAGAAGAAGGCGTAGCCTTCTGGGACTTCGCCGCTCCGGAAAAAACCCGCCCTGTCGGCCGGCTTCCGCTGGCGCTGGGCACCGCCGACAGTCTGGCCTTCGCCCCCTCGGGTCGCACGCTCGCGGTGGCTGGCGCCGAGGCCGGGCTCCTGCTCACCGAGGTGCGTGATCCGGCGCACTCTGGACCGGTCCGCACAGTGCCGCTGGAGCCCCCTAAAGACGGGCCGGCGAAACCTGGCGACGTGGCCTTCAGTCGGGACGGCACAGAGTTGGCGATCGTACGCCACACCGGGCTCGAGGTCTGGAACGTACGCGACTGGAAGCGGACGAAACCCAGCCGGGTTGCTGTGGAGGGCGAGACCGGCCAGGTTGGCGCCGTCGCATTCGATCCCACGACTTCCCGCATGGCTACGGCCGACTCCGACGGACTGATCCGGATCTGGACCGAGACAGAAAAGGTCTGGCGGCAGACCGCCGCGTTCAACGGTCACCGGGATGGCGGAAGCGCCCTAACCTTCTCCCCCGACGGTCGGCTTCTCGTGTCCGGTGGCGCAGACAGAGCCGTACGCCTCTGGCGTACACCGCCGGACGGGTCGCCCTCCCCTCTGACGACGTTCACAGGTCACCAGGCGACCGTCTGGGCGTTGGCGGTCAGCGCCGACGGTCACCAACTCGCCTCGGCCGACCTCAATGGAGAAGTCCGAATCTGGGACCTCGATCCCACCGCCCTGCTTCGTACCCTTTGCCGCTACAGCGGCCCGCGAATAACGCGGGACCAGTGGGTGGCCTATGTCGGCGACATCCCCTACCGGCCGCCCTGCCCTTGACCACCCGTCGCACCGGCCGCAAAGGAGTCACGCCGTGCGAGCTGCACCGGAGTACGATGCGTTCATCTCCTACAGCCACGCGCAGGATCGGATGATCGCCCGGGCCCTGCACTCAGCGCTGCATTCGTTCGCCCGTCCGTGGTACCGGGTTCGGGCTTTGCATATCTTTCGCGACGAACACGACCTTGGCGCCAGCCCGCACCTCTGGAAAGACATCGAAGCGGCACTAGCCACCTCGTCGTGGTTCGTACTGATGGCCTCCCGCCGGGCGGCGACGTCGCACTGGGTGGAACAGGAGGTCACCTGGTGGCTCAACAACCGTTCACGGAACCGCATCCTGATCGCCCTGACGGACGGCAACCTGGTATGGCCCCGTGACGCCCCCGACTTCGACTGGTCCGTCACCGACAGCCTGCCCGTCGTCCTACGGGGAAAATTTCCCAGTGGCGTACCGCGTTGGATCGACCTTCGCGGCCTGCAGGGAGTCGTGCACCCGTCCGACCAGGAAACCGAGGCGCCGTCGCGGCTCCGCCAGTTGATCCGGCCGCGTCCGAGGGAGCTGCGCCTCGGTGACCTGGTGATCGAGTTCGCTGCGCCTCTGCACGGCAAGTCCAAGGCCGAGATGCACCGGGAGAGCAGGCTCCGCCGCTTCCAGTTTCGCGCCACGGTGGCGGCGACCCTCGCCGTGCTTCTCGGAACGACGACCGTCGCGCTGTGGCAGCGCAACGCGGCTGTCGACCAGACGCGGATCGCCACCGCCCGGCAGTTGGCGGCGAACTCGCTGGCATTGCAGGCTACCCGGCTCGACCTTGCCCAACTGCTCGCCGTCGAGGCGTACCGGATGAACCCGGACCGGCAGACGCGGGCCGCGCTGTTCCAGGCGGTGACGGCCAGCCCACACCTGGTTCGGTACCTGCACGCCGACGACGAGGTGACGACGTCGGTCGGCTCCCGGGACGGTCGGTTCGCGGTGGCCGGCACCCGGAGCGGCAGGGTGCACGTATGGGACATCGGGACAGGAGGGCGGGTCGAGCTACCGCAGCTGGGGCGGCCGGTGAAAGGCCTGTCGGTCAGTGCCGACGGGCAGGTGGTGGCAGCCACCGACGGTGCAACCGCGTACGTCTGGACGCCCGGCGACGGCCGGGCCTCGTTGGCTGGCAGCGCGCCCGCACCTATGCCAACCGGGGTCAACGGCCGGGTGGTCGTCTCGCCGAGCGGTCGTTACGTGACGGTGGGACTGGAACGCGACCAAGGGACTCTCCTGACCACCCTCGACCGTTCGACCGGGCGGCGGACCAGCGCCCGCAGTGACCTGCCATCCGACAACCTGGCCATGGACGGCGAGTCGGAACTACTCATCGTCAACGGCGGGGGACAGTGGGAGCGCCGCGCCGTCCCGCGCCTGACGAAGCGCGCCCATTCGGACAACTTCCTCACTGGAGTGCACGGTCGCCACACGACCGTTTCGGGCAACGGTGCCTGGCTCACCTACACCGCCGGCTCGCCGGTCTTGAACCTCTGGCGCACCGACCGGCCCGTCAACCAGGACCGCCCGGACCTGAGCGGCCTGTCGCACGGCTCACTGCCGCAGGCCATCGCAATCAGCGACAACGGCACCCGGCTGGCCGTCGTGGATGGCGGCACCGTCTATGTGTCCGCCACCGGTCGAGGGGACGACCTCG
This sequence comes from Micromonospora sp. NPDC050686, assembly GCF_040654475.1. Taxonomy (NCBI): domain Bacteria; kingdom Bacillati; phylum Actinomycetota; class Actinomycetes; order Micromonosporales; family Micromonosporaceae; genus Micromonospora; species Micromonospora sp. NPDC050686. The sequence goes on along the minus strand of NZ_JBFAID010000009.1, from coordinate 77,443 downwards.
TGACCAGTCAGCTCGCGATGCCGGGCAACAGCACCACCGTTGCCGGGGGCCTGCGATTCTTCGGTGCCGACGAACGCCTGCTGATGATCACCGGGAAGGACCTGGTCGTGTGGGACCTTCAGCAGATCACTCGGGTCGGCCGACGTACCCCTGTTTTGGCGAAGCTGGGGTGCTCGGCGTGCCCGCCACCACAGCTGGACGTCCGGCCCGACGGCAGCGCGGTGGCCGTGGTCGACGCGGAAGGCAGCCACGTCTCCGTTAGTCCGCTGGAACCGGGTGTCCTGGACACCACGCTCAGTGCCCCCGATCTCACCTTCACTGCGGCCGCGTGGGCTGCGGACGGCCGAAGCCTGTTCGTGAACACGAGTAGTGGTGCGGTGCAGGTCCACGCCGCAGCACCCGGTCTGCCGCTTGTACGGGAGCTGAGCCCGCCCGACGACGGGTCACGACCGCACGCGCTCACGCGTGACCGGCGCGGGCTGCTCTATGTCGATGAAGACGAACCCGGGCGGTTCTGGGTCCGCAACGTGGAAACCGGTGAGATCGACTGGCCGCCGGCGGCTGCCAGGACAGCCGGGAGCGCGGAGGCTGCCTATTCAGGACGTGTAGTCACCAGGTATCTCAAGGACGGAGGCTACGGGGTGCAGGTGATCGATATCGGCATTGGTTCAGCCCATGTGCTGGACACCCAGGACGTCGACCGGGTGGCCAGCAGCGCGGAGCACATCGTCGTCACCCGGACCGACGGCACGCTGGAGGTCTGGGACGCCACGGGACGACGTCGGCTGCGGTCCCTGCACCAGGACAGCAGCTTTCTGCAGCCGGCCGACAGCACGAACCCCGCGACCGCCGCCGGCTATGTGGCACAGCAACGTTCCGACCGGAGCATCGTCGTCACCGACCTCGACGCCGGGGAGCAGGTGGCTAGCCTCACCCTTCCGGAGCGCTACCAGCGGCGTCTCGTCGCGCTCACCTTCACACCCGACGGTCGGAACCTTCTCGCGGTGACCGAGGGCGAGGCGCTTGAGCCGGAGGACGGCCTGGTGGTTCGCTGGAGCCTTTCGCCTGACGCCTGGACGGAAGCGGCGTGTACATCCGCCGGCCGCGATCTGACCGCCGACGAGTGGCGGGGATTCGCCGCCGCCGCCCTAGCAAATAGCCTGTCCTGCCGCCGGTGAACACCGGGCGGCCGAGGTGCGCGAACAGCGCCGCGACCAGTTAGGACCGACACGAGCTATCGACTGCGATACTCAGCCCGGACCGTGGCATCGACGCGAGCAGGGAGCCGGGACGTGGGCGAGGGTTGGGTACGAAGCCGGTGGTCGCGCGGGTTCACCGGCCTGCTGGCCGGCGCCACCGCGGGCTGGCTGATCTACCAGGGCCTCCAGATGGAGGGTCCGGAGCTGTTCATGCTGCTCGGCGCGGCGGCCGGCCTGGTGGGCGGACTGCTCCTGCACGCGTACGCCCGCAGCGTCCGGCTGACCGAGATCACCGTGACCGTCCCGCAGTTCAGCGAGCTGCGTTTCGCCGTCACCCGCGACGGTCAGCAGGTGGCGTGGAAGCTGTTCGTGGAGACGGCCACCCGGGTCTCCACGCAGGCGCTCGGTCCCGGCGACGGGCGGATGCGGGAGGCCCTCACCTCCCTGTACGGGCTCTTCGCGGTCACCCGGGACCTGCTGAAGGAGGCGCATCCGGGGGTGCAGACCGGACCGGAGCCGACGGTGGAGCAGTTGGGCATCGCGATGCTCAACCTGGAGCTGCGGCCCTTTCTGTCCCGCTGGCATCCCGCACTGCGGGCCTGGGAACTCGCCCACCCGGACGCCCCGGAGAGCGAGTGGGCCGACGACGCGGCCTGCCGGGCTGAGCTGGCCCAGGTGCAGCAGCGGCTGGCCGCGTACGTGCAGAGCTTCGGCAGGCTGGCCGGGGTGGCCCGGCCGGAGGTGCTGCTCGGCCCCGCGGCCCGCGAGGACGCCGGACCCGCCCGCCGGCCCGCGTGACACGGGGCCGGCGGGCGCGCCGGTCAGGGCTTGCGGCCGACGCCGCCGTAGCCGTCGACGGTGACGACGGCGCCCTCGGGCCGCCACTGGGTGAACGGCACCAGCCCCGGCTCGACCATCTCCAGTCCGGCGAAGAACCGGGCGATCCGCTCGGGGCTGCGCAGGTGGTACGGGACCGCGCCACTCTCGTTGTACTGCCGGTGCGACTCGATCACCTCGGGGCTGGTGTCGGTGCCGTCGGAGAGCGCCAGGTAGCTGCCAGACGGCACCGCGTCGAGCAGCCGGCGGACCACCCCGGCCGCCTCGTCGTCGTCGCCGACGTGCCCGAGGACGCCGAAGAACAGCACCGCCACCGGCTGGTCGAGGTCGAGGTGCGCCCTGGCCTGCCGCAGGATCGCCTCGGGGTCGCGCAGGTCGGCGTGCAGGTAGTGGGTGAGGCCCTCGGGCGCGCCGACCAGCAGGGCCCGGGCGTGGGCGAGCACCATCGGGTCGTTGTCGACGTACACGACGTGGCTGTCCGGCCGGACCCGCTGCGCCACCTGGTGGGTGTTGTCGGCGGTGGGCAGGCCGGTGCCCACGTCGAGGAACTGGCGGATGCCGGCGTCCCCGGCGAGGTACCGCACCGCCCGGGACAGGAACGCCCGGGACTGGCGGGCCGTTTCGATCATCGCTGGGAACACGGCGCGCACCTGCTCGCCGGCGAGGCGGTCCACCTCGAAGTTGTCCTTTCCGCCCAGCCAGTAGTTCCAGATCCGGGCGGAGTGCGGCACGCTGGTGTCGATGGCCGGCTCCGAGCCGGCGACGGAGGTAGCGGTACGGTCTGCCACGGGGCATCCTTCCGGGTGGCATGGCGTTCACAAGGGACGGTCCATGTTCGCACGCGCAACCTGGGGGCGCGTACCCCCGTCCGGTCGGTCCGCTCTCCCGCCCGGCTTCAGCGGCGGCCGGCGTTGAGCCGGCCGAGCCCGAGGCCGACCAGCCCGGCGATCTCGCCCGGCCGATGGGTCTCGCTCAGCCGCCGGTTCTCCTCGGCGCTCAGGCCGTTCTCCGCCAGCCCGGCGGACCGGTCGGCGAGCCGGGCGAGCGCGTCCCGGTAACCCGGGTCGGGCGGCCCGGCCTGCTCGGCCGCCGGGAGGAAGTCCGGGTCGCCGACGCCGACGGTGCGGGCGACGTCCCAGGTGGCGCCGCCGAAGCCGCCGGCGAGGTAGAGCGGGGTGCGGTGCTCCACCGCCAGCAGCGTCTCCTCGAACAGGCCCGGCATCCGGCCGGTGAACCCGGCCCGCCGGCCACCGATGACCACCTGGCCGTCAACCCGCCGGGCCAGCCAGGCCCGCATGGCGGTGAGCGCCGGCGCCCGCTCCGACTCGTCCACCGGCGCGGGATCATCGCCCCGGCCCTGCGCCGGATCCACCTCGTTGCCCGCTGGGTCCAGGCAGACGACGGTGGCGTGCAGGGCGGCGTCGCGGCACAGCCGGCGCAACTCGGGCAGGGGCAGCCGGCGGTGGTTCTGCCAGGCGAGGCAGATCAGCAACGGCGGCTCGTCGAGCGGCCCGTAGCGCTGCACCTCCCGCAGCAGGAAGCTGGTGTGCCCGTCCGGCTGGAGGTGGCCGCCGTACGCCAGCGTCCCCCCGCCGACCAGCACGGTCCGGGCGATCTCGGCCAGCGCCAGGCGGAAGTGGTCGGGCAGCAGGCCGAGCCGGCCCAGGTCGGGGCTGTCGGACGCGGAGAGCCCGACCCGCACGCCGGTCAGTGAGTCCCGGGGCAACAAGCCGGTCATCCAAGCCTCCATCGTCAGCCGAGCCGCGCGTCGAGCATCCGCGGGGTCAGCAGATCGACACCGCCGTCGAAGCCGGCGGCCCAGGCCATCTGATCGAGGACGAGGCTCTCCTGCGGCCCGAGCGGCGGTTCCGGGTGCAGTACCCGGACGGTAGCACCGGCCGGCGTCGGCCGCCCGGAGCGCACGCGGTGCAACCAGTCGGCGAACGTGGCGGCCTCCGGGGAGCGGGGCGCCCACCAGTCCACCATCAGATCCGGCCAGTGTCGCTGCGCGATCCGGCGCTGCCGCTGCCACAGCGCGCTGCTGAGGCACTCGTCGACCAACTTGCGCAGGCCGCGCCGGATGCCGGTGTCCGGCTGGTCCGGGGCGAGCCGAACCCGCGGCACGTGGTCCATCAAAAAGGAGCCGCGGTCGTCGCTCACCCGCAGGTCGTCGAGGACGACGATGGGCACCCCGGCGCACTTGGCCAGGTGCACCTCCTCCTGGCACCACTTGCGGGCCGAGTAGTGGTCCCCGCGTACGGCGAGCAGGGCGCTACGGCGGGCGTTGTCGCGCAGCACCCGCGCCCACCGCGACCCGGCCTGGATGCTGTGGGCGTCGAAGAACTGGTCCAGGCGCGTGCCGGCGATCATGTCGCAGACCCGCCGTACGACGTTTGTCGCCCGCTGCTCGTCGTCCGGGTCGGCGTGCCGGCTGTGGCTGACGAAGACCGTCAGGGCCCGGTCGCCGGCGCCCCGCACCAGCTGGGCGAGGGTCTGGCTCAGGTCGCGGCACCGGCGCTGCGCCGGCGACTCGCCGGGGAGCCCCGCGGTGTCCAGGCGTTGGTAGCCGTCGAGGAGCGCGCCGAGACGGGTGCGGTGGACCGCGCCCTCGGTCAGCACCACCGGGTAGATGCCGACATGTGCGGGGTCGGCCCGCTGTCCGTCGACGAGGGCCGTCAGGTAGTCGCGCCACGGCGCGTCCCCGCCCTGGCAGGCTCTGGCCAGTGCCGTGCCGAGCAGCGGCACCACGGCGACGAAGGCGGCCGGCGGCGAGCTGCCCGGGCGCGGGTCGGCCGGCAGCGGGACCGGTCGCGGCACGTCGTCGCTGCCGCGCCACCCTTGCGACCGGACGAACACCGACACCGCCCCGCCGATCAGGCCGGTGAACGCGTCCCCCTGGAAGTGATCCACGATCTGGTGGGCGATCTCCTCGCCATCGGTGTCGCCGTGGTGCCAGACGACGTAGATCTCGAGCACGGGCGGCAGCATGGCTCCTGTCTATCCGATGTGGACGGCACGCGGCCAGCCCGGCGCACGTTCTTCGATCCGTTCGGCCGGCCCGGGTCGACCTGTCGGGCCGACCCGCCAGCGCCCGGGGTCGCGGGTCCCGGCGGGTATCCTGCTCGGGGTCGGCCGAGCGGGGAGGTGGCAGGTGACCAGGGAGACCGGGCGCAGGCTCATCGCCTCGAACAAGAAGGCACGGCACGACTACACCATCCTCAAGACGTACGAGGCGGGGCTGGTGCTGGCCGGCACCGAGGTGAAGTCGCTGCGCGAGGGGCGGGTGTCGCTGGTCGACGCGTTCGCCCAGGAACACGACCGCGAGCTGATGCTGCACGGGCTGCACATCGCCGAGTACGGCTTCGGCACCTGGACGAACCACGCCCCGCGCCGCACCCGCAAGCTGCTGCTGCGGCGGGTGGAGATCGACCGGATTCTGGACCGGCTGCGCGAGGGCGGGCTGACCCTGGTGCCGCTGTCGATGTACTTCGCCAACGGGTGGGCCAAGGTCGAGCTGGGCCTGGCCCGGGGCAAAAGGTCGTACGACAAGCGGCAGACCCTGGCCGAGCGGGACGCCAACCGGGAGATCGCCCGGGAGTTGGGCCGACGGCTCAAGGGCCGGCCGGACCGGGCGGGTCGTTAGCCGCCGGGGCCGGTCACCGGGCAGACTGGCAGGGTGACCGGCAGTCCTGATCCGCGCCTGCGCGAACTCGTCCTGCTGCGCCGCGTCCGGGACCGGATCGACCGCGACTACGCGCAGCCGCTGGACGTGGAGGCGCTGGCCCGTGGGGTGCACCTGTCGGCGGGCCACCTGAGCCGGCAGTTCCGGGCCGCCTACGGCGAGTCGCCCTACAGCTATCTGATGACCCGGCGGATCGAGCGGGCGATGCACCTGCTGCGCCGGGGCGACCGGTCGGTCACGGAGGTCTGCTTCGCGGTGGGTTGTTCGTCGCTGGGGACGTTCAGCACCCGCTTCTCGGAGCTGGTCGGGATGTCGCCGAGCGCCTACCGGCGGGCGGCCGGTGGGGACGGCGTGGGCATCCCGGGTTGCCTCGCCAAGCAGGTGATGCGACCGGTCAGGAATCGAGAAGCCGGCGCCGGTCGTGCCGGCCTAGCGTGATCGGCATGAGCCTGATCATTCACCAGACGTTCCTGCCGGCCGACGATCCCGACGCGTCCCTCGCCTTCTACCGGGAGGTGTTGGGTTTCGAGGTGCGCAACGACGTGGCGTACGGGGGCAAGCGCTGGATCACGGTCGGGCCGGCGGACCAGCCGCAGACGTCGGTCGTGCTCGAGCCGCCGGCCATGGACCCGGGTCTGACCGAGGACGAGCGCCGTACCATCGCCGAGCTGATGGCCAAGGGCAGCTACGCGCGGATCGTGCTGGGCGCCGCGGATCTGGACGGCACGTTCGAGCGGGTGCAGGCCAGCGGCGCCGACGTCGTCCAGGAGCCGATTGACCAGCCGTACGGCATCCGTGACTGCGCGTTCCGCGACCCCGCGGGCAATCTGGTCCGCATCAACCAGCTCGGCTGAGCCGAAACGCCGGGCCGCGCCGGCCCTGACGAGGTGGGTGGGCGGCGGCGCCTGCGGTAGGCTTCCGCCCATTCACTACTACGGCTTGTCGTCGTCGCATCCGGCTGCGCCGGATCATGATGCGTCGGCGTCGCCGGGCGGCCTGACCGGGAGGTACCCGATGGCGGAGGACGACGCGGAGATCACCGCTTGGGCGGTGGCCGCCGGTCGGGGAGACCGGGAGGCCGCCGCCCGTTTCGTCCGGGCCACCCAGCACCAGGTCCGGCGGTTCCTCGCCGCCCTGATCTCCCCGGCGGAGGCGGACGACCTCGCCCAGGAGACCCTGCTGCGGGCGATGCGGTCGCTGCCGTCGTTCGCCGGCCGGTCCTCGGCCCGCACCTGGCTGCTCACGATCGCCCGGCGGGTGGCGGTGGACCACATCCGGGCGGCGTCGGCTCGCCCCCGGACGGTGCCGATGCCGGACGCGTACGACCGGGCCGACACCACGGGCGGCTTCGACCGGCAGGTGGTGCTGGAGCAGGTGATCGCGACGTTGCCGGCGGAGCGGCGGGAGGCGTTCGTGGCCACCCAGGTTCTCGGCCTGTCCTACGCCGAGGCGGCCCAGGTGTGCGGCTGTCCGGTCGGCACCATCCGTTCCCGGGTGGCCCGCGCCCGCGAGGATCTGGTCGCCGCGCTGGGCGGCGGCGCCGAACGCCGCGACGGGGCCGTCGGATGAGCCCGCTCGCCCGCGTTGACCTGGCGATCCCGGGAACCATCGGCGCGGCCGGGCCGACTATTCGGGCATGAGGTGCGAGCAGTGGCGTGAGGTGTTGTCGGCGCAGCTGGACGGCGAGGAGACCGCTGCCGAGCAGGCGGCGGCCGAGGCTCACCTGTCCGGCTGCCCGGCCTGCCGGGCCTGGTTGGACGCGGCCGCCGCGGTGACCAGGCGCACCCGGCTCGCGGTCAGTGTGCCGGGGCCGGACCTCACCGACGCGGTCCTGGGCGCGCTGCCGGCGCCACGCCGGCGGTCGGGCCGACTGGTGCTGTCGCTGCGGGCGGCGTTGAGCCTGGTCGGTGCGGCGCAGCTCACGCTCGGGCTGGTGCAGATCGGGCGCGGCGTCGCCGCCCCGCACACCCACCTGGTCGACGGTCTCGGCGCCGCGGGGCACCTGTGGCACGAGTCGGCGGCGTGGAACGTGGCGGTCGGGGCGGGCTTCCTGTTCGTGGCGACCCGGCGTACCCGGCCGACCGGTCTGCTGCCGATGTTGAGCGCGTTCGTCGCGACGCTGGTGCTGCTGTCGGTCAACGACCTGCTGACCGGGTCGGTGGACACCACCCGGCTGGTCAGTCACGGATTCCTGCTGGCCGGGTACGGGATCGTGGTGGCCCTGTCCCGGCCCGGGCTGCGGCCCGACGGGCCGACGCGGGGCGACCGCGCCGATCGGACCCGGTGGCGGCTGCCCGCCCAGGACGAGCCGGCCGCGCCGCCCGCGCTGCGCATCGTGCCGCCGCCGTACGCCGGATCCGCGCACCACCGGGACCGGACGGCCGCCTGACGCGTACGTGCTGGCGCGGTCAGCCGGTCGGCGCGGCGCGCCCTGCCCGAGAGCGCTCTCTTGACACTCGATCGCCGCCTTCGTACATTGACCGTAATCGATTAGTACGGTTTGTTTACCGTTCGGTCGGGCCCGTTCCTCCGGCCGCCGGTGACCACCCCGCAAGCCAAGGGAGGAAGCGTGCGCACCATCCGCACCATCGCCGCGCTGGCGCTGGCCGCCGTCGGCCTGTCGATCGCCCTCACCGCCACCACCGACGCACCGGCCGTCGCCGGCCCCGGCGCGGTCACCTGGTCCGACGAGTTCAACGGCGCCGCCGGCACCCCACCGGACCCCGCGAAGTGGCGCTACGACACCGGCGGCGGGGGCTGGGGCAACAACGAACTGCAGTACTACACCACCAGCACCCGCAACGCCGCCCTCGACGGCAACGGCAACCTGGTGATCACCGCCCGCAAGGAGAACCCAGGCGGCTACAACTGCTGGTACGGCAGCTGCCAGTACACCTCGGCCCGGCTGCTGACCAGTGGCACGTTCGCCCAGGCGTACGGGCGGTTCGAGGCGCGCATCAAGATCCTCCGCGGGCAGGGGCTCTGGCCGGCGTTCTGGATGCTCGGCAACGACATCGGCAGCAACCCGTGGCCCAACAGCGGCGAGATCGACATCATGGAGAACGTGGGCTCCGCGCCGTCCACCGTGTGGGGCACCCTGCACGGCCCGGGCTACTCCGGCGGCAGCGGCCTGAGCGGGTCCACCTCGCTGCCCGGCGGCCAGGCCCTCGCCGACGCCTTCCACACCTTCACCGTGGACTGGGCACCCGACTCCGTCACCTGGTATCTCGACGGCGTGGCGTACTCCCGCAAGACCCCGGCCGACGCGGGCGGCAACCGGTGGGTCTTCGACCACCCGTTTTTCATGATCATGAACGTCGCGGTCGGCGGCAACTGGCCCGGCTCGCCGAACGCCAGCACGACCTTCCCGCAGACCATGGTCGTCGACTACGTCCGGGTGCAGGCCTGGGACACCGGCAGCGGCGGCACCGGCGCACCGATCGTCGGCTACGGCAACAAGTGCGTGGACGTCGCCGGCGCGAACCCCGCCAACGGCACCGCCGTGCAGCTCTGGACCTGCAACGGCACCGCCGCCCAGCGGTGGACCTGGGCCGCCGACGGCTCGGTGCGCGCCCTCGGCAAGTGCCTGGACGTCACCGCCGCCTCCACCGCCAACGGCGCCAAGGTGCAGCTCTACGACTGCAACGGCACCGGCGCCCAACGGTGGGTGTTCGGCTCCGCCGGTGACATCGTCAACCCGCAGTCCAACAAGTGCCTGGACGCCACCGGGGTCAGCTCCGCCGACGGCACCCGGTTGCAGATCTGGGACTGCACCGGCGGCGCGAACCAGAAGTGGCGTCGCTGACGCACCGCAGGTCGGGCCCGACCCACTTCCCCACCGAGGCAAGATCACCCCGCGCTGCGCAAGAACCAGGCTGGGTCGTACTTGAAGGACACCGCCTCGTCGGCCGGAGCGCCCAGCGGCGACCGGGGCCAACTCTGGCCCCGGCCGTCACGACCCCGTCACACCTCCACCGCAGCGCACTCCCGGTCGGGGTGACCGTCTACTGTGTGGTGGGTTGGTGACGGTGTGGTGGGGAGCGACGGCATGGATCCGATCGTGGTGGCCGCCGGTACGGCGCTGGTGTCCGCGATGGCCACCGACGTGTGGCAGCAGGCGCGCGGGCAACTGGTCGCCCTGTGGCGGCGGGCCCGCCCCGAGCAGGCCGAGGTGATCGAGGGCGAGCTGGCGGACGTACGCGACGACGTGCTCGCCGCCCGGCAGGCCGGCGACGCGGAGACCGAGCCCGCGCTGGCCCGGGCGTGGCAGCTGCGCCTGCACCGGCTGCTCGGCGACGACCCGGCGCTCGCCGCCGAACTGCGCCGGGTGCTCGACGAGACGCTGACCCCGGCGCTGCCCGCCGACGAGCGCGCCCGGATCGACTCGGTCGTGCTGAACGCCCACGCCACCGGGCACGCCCGCATCTACCAGGCCGGCCGGGACCAGCACCTCACCGAGCGGTGAGCGCGGAGCAGGGCGACCAGGTCGGCCTGTCCGCCGACGCCCGCGACCACGCCCGGGTCTACCAGGCCGGCCGGGACCTGTACGTCAACCACGCCGTTCCGGCCCGCTCCGGCTATCTCCAGCAGGTCCGCCGGCTGGCCCCGGAGGTGCTCCGCGACCGGGACGCCGAGCTGGCGGAGCTGGCCGCCTTCTGCACCGCGCCCGACGGCCCCGCGTACGCCTGGTGGCGGGCCGGGCCGTGGGCCGGCAAGTCCGCGCTGATGTCCTGGTTCGTGCTGCACCCGCCGCCCGGCGTGCGCGTGGTGTCGTTCTTCGTCACCGCCCGCTTTGCCGGCAGCAGCGACCGGGGCGCCTTCCTGGACAACCTGTCGGTGCAGCTGGCCGAGCTGCTGGCCGAGCCGGCGCCCACCGGCCTGCCGGAGGCGGTCCGGGAGGGCTACCTGCTCGACCTGCTGGACCGGGCGGCCGGCTGGTGCGCCGATCGCGGCGAGCGGCTGGTGCTGCTGGTCGACGGCCTGGACGAGGACCGGGGCGTCTGCGTCGGCCCGGACGCGCACAGCATCGCCGCCCTGCTGCCCGACCGGCCCGGGCACGGCATGCGGGTGCTGGTGGCGGGCCGGCCCAACCCGCCCATTCCCACCGACGTGCCGCACCGGCATCCGCTGCGCGACCCCGCGGTGGTCCGCACCCTGGCGGTCTCCCCGCACGCCCAGGCCGTGCGGCACGACGCCAACGGGGAACTGCGCCGCCTGCTCGACGGCACCGACCTGCAACGGGACCTGCTCGGCCTGCTCACCGCCGCGGTCGGCGGGCTCAGCGGCGCGGATCTGACCGAGCTGACCGGCGCCGACCAGTGGCAGGTGGAGGAGCACCTGCACACCGTCTCCGGCCGGACCTTCCTCACCCAGGCCAGCCGGTGGCGGCCGGAGGACGGCCCCCAGGTGTACGTGCTGGGGCACGAGGAGTTGCAGCAGAGCGCCCGGCACTACCTGGGCCCGGCCCGGCTGGCCGGCTACCGGCGGCGGTTGCACGACTGGGCGGACGGCTACCGGCGGCGCGGCTGGCCGGAGGGGACGCCGGAATACCTGCTGCGCGGCTGGTTCCGGCTGTTGCGCGACACCGGCGAGGTGGACCGGATGGTGGCCTGCGGCACCGACCAGGTGCGGCACGACCGGATGCTCGACCTGTCCGGCGGCGACGTGACCGCGCTGGAGGAGATCAGGACGGCGCAGGACGCGGTGCTTGCGGCGGGCGAGCCGGACCTGGTGACCTTGGCCCGGCTCGCTGTGCACGCCCGGCAGCTCGACCAGCGCAACACGCGGATCCCACGTGAGCTGCCCGCAGTGTGGGTTGCGCTCGGCCACCCGGCCCGCGCCGACGCCCTCGCCCGGTCCATCGGCGACGAGTCCCGCCGCAACGCGGCGCTGCGCGAGATCGCGACGACGTTCTCCCGCGGCGGTGACACCGGGCAGGCCGAGAAGGCCGCACTGGCGATCGCCGACGAGCACACTCGGAGCCGAGCGCTGTGGTTCCTGGCCGGGGACCTCGTCGACGCGGGACGGTTCGACCGGGCCGCGTCGATCGCTGACGCGATCCCGCAGGCCACGGAGCGAGCGCGCAGCTTCGCGTCCATCGCCGACGCGCGGCTGCGGTCCGGTGACCCCGCCGGCGGGATGGCCGCCGCCGGCCGGGCTGAGGAGGCCGCACTGCGGATCGACGAGCCGGGCGAACAGGCCCGGGCTCTGGCCGACCTGGCCCTGCTGGTGGCCGGTCAGGGCGGCGCCGCCCGCGCCGGCGACCTGGTCCGGCGTGCGGAGGTCGCCGCCGACCGGGTGGCCAAGGCCGACGAGCGGGTGTGGATCCTGGTCCGGCTGGCCTCGCGGTGGCTGGAGTCGGGCGACGTCGAGCGGGCCCGCCGGGTCGCCGACCAGGCCGCCGCGACCGCCCTGTCGACCACCGCGACGGAGCGGCGGCGGACCGACTTCGCCGCCTTGGCCGCGGTGCTGCTGGCGCTGGGCGACGGCCGGCAGGTGGACGCCGTGGTCCGGCTGGTCAGCGAGGCCGGCCAGCCCGCGGAGACCGCCAGGCTGGTGCCCGTCCTGGCAAAGGCGGGCGACTGGACCCGGGCCACGGCGATCGCCGAGTCGATCATGGAGGACGCCGCCAGGGTGACTGCCTTCACCGCGCTGGCCGGGGTGGCCGACATGGCCGGCGACGCTGCCGGCGCACGGCACTGGCTGCACCGGGCGGAGGCGGTGGCCCGGCCCCTCGGTGACCCGCATCGCGGCCCAGTGGCCCTGGTGGCGTTGGCCCGGGAGCTGGCCCGGCAGGGTGATCACGTCCGGGCGGGTGTTCTGGCCGAGGCGATCGCCGACGCCGTCCAACGGGTGGAGACACTGTGTCTGGTGGCCCGACTGGCCGGCGGCGCGGGACAGGGCGACGCCGCCCGAAGCCTCGCCGCCCGCGCGGCGGCGGTGAGCGAGACCGTCGACGGTGACCCTTCGGCCCGAGGACGGATCAAGGCCGAGGTGGTGTCGGCGGCGATCAGCGCCGGTGACTCGGACAGCGCCACGGCGATCGCCCGGACGATCGGCGATCCGGGCGCCCGGGCCGACGCCCTCACCCGGGTCGCCGCCGCCCTCGTCCGCTCCGGCGACGCCGGTGGCGCCCGCCGGCTCGCGCACCTGGCCGAAGCGGCGTACCGGTCGGCCGGTGGACCGCAGGACGGTACGTCGGCGCGCATGGCCCGGGTGACCGGGCTGGCCGCGTCCGGCGCGGTCGAGGCGGCCGAAGCAGCCGCCGACTCCCTCGTCGACCCCGACGAGCGGGCCTGGGCCCTGTACGCCCTGGCCCGGTGGCTGGGGTCCGCCACTGGCGAGCCCGCGCCGGCGCTGATCGAACGCGCCCGCACCGCCGCGCGCGCCATCGACCGGGAGGACCGGCGGAGCCGGATCCTGCTGAACCTGTCGGAGCTGGCGCGAAATCGTCCGCTGCCGGCCGCGTCGTCCACCCGGGCCGTGCACATCTGGCTACCCAGCATGCGCCAACTGTCGGCGCGGGTGGAAAAGCTGGTCGCGGCCGGCGATCTGGCCGGCGCCCGGCAGAGCGTCCGGCAGGCCGAGCCGTGGGCCCGGGCTCTCCCCGACCCCGACGAGCGGCAGCACGCCATCGGCGTACTGACCCGGCTGCACGGGCTGGCCGGCGACATCGACAGCGCCGAGGCGCTGTCCCGTGGGATCGAGCGGCGCTACGACCGGGTCGACGCGCTCACCGGCCTGGCCCTGGCCGTGGCGGCCGCCGGCGATCCGGGGCGCGCCGAGGCGATGGCCCGCCGCAACCTCGAACCGTCCGACCAGGCTCACGTGCTCACCGAACTGGCCAAGGTCGTCGCGGTGACCGGCCCGCCGGAGCACGCGGAGGCGCTGACCCGGTCCATCCCGGACGGACGTCGGCGCGATGTCGGGCTGACGGGTGTGGCTGAGGTGCTGGCCCGGGCGGGACACCTGGATCGGGCGGAGGCGGTGGCCCGGTCCATCGTCGGCCCGTTCGAGCAGGCGAAGGCCCTCACCGCCGTCGCCGAGCACGCCGATCCCGGGCGGGCCCGCCGGCTGGTCGCGCTGGCGCTGCGGCTGGGCGACTGGTTCATCCCGCTGGAGCTGCTGCCCCGTGTCGACCCGGCGGCCTGCCTCGCCGTCGCCGACGAGTACTTCCGGCTCAACCCGGACCAGGCGGCGTCGAGCAGCCCGGCCGGGTGACCGACCACCGGCTCCGGGTGTCGAGCGGGCATGCCGGGGCCCGGCTCCCGTACGGAAGCCGGGCCCCGGCGTGGATCAGTCGGTGCAGGACGGCTGGTCGAAGTGCCCCGGGGTGCTCGGGAACGCCGCCCCCGCCCCCTGGTCCTTGTTGTCCCGCGGATACACGTAGGACAGCTCCAGGAAGGCCGAGGTGCCCGAGGTGGTCACGTCGGTGGCGTCACGTCCCGCCCCGGTGGCCCAGGCCAGCCGGGTCAGGAAGTCCTGCAAGGCCGGGCTGTGCTGGCGGACGTCGTTGAACCCGCCGTAGGCGGCGTTGCAGTGGGTGAACAGGTTGTAGGCGCCGTTCCAGTCGAAGAGCCGGTCGCCGTTGTTCGGCCCGTTCGCCGTCACGTCACCCTGTAGCACGTCCCGGTCCCAGCCGCCGTAGATCCAGTCGGTGCCGTGGTGGTGCTGGTTGTCGGCCGCGACGTCGTTGTCCAGGCCGGTCATCTCGAACCACCGGCACGGGTCGATCGTGCCGGCGGCGGTGTCGACCGGCCAGGCGCCGGCCGCGCAGTTGCCCGGGTAGGCGCCGCGCGGGCGGAAGTCCAGCAGGTCGGCGCCGAGCACCGCGGTCACCGCCGGGCCGCTGGTCGACCCGGCACCGCCGAACAGGTGGTCGACGTACTGGTCGTGGTCGCCCCGGGCCGCGGCGTTGAACACGCCGTTGACCAGGCACTGCGGGTTGGCGGCGTCGAGCACCGGGTCACAGCCCTTGCCGCCCCACAGCACGTCCGAGCCCTCGCCGCCGAACACCTCGTCGCCGCCACTGTCACCGTTGGCCACGTCCTCGCCGAAGCCGCCGTGGATGTTGTCCGCGCCGGCGCCGCCGCGGATCAGGTCGCCCGCCCCGGCGGTCAGCCCGGCGTGCGGCATCGGAGCCGAGGTGGAGCCGCCGATCCAGGCGTCGCCGTCGGTGTCGTGCAGCAGGTCCACCCGCCGGTCATAGCCGCCGGGCCGGAAGCCGGTGAACGTCTCCTGCGGCACCGAGGACAGCGTCCTGGTGAAGCCCAGCGCCGCCACGTCGTCGGCGTTGAGGTACTGGTTCATCACGCCGCCCCGGTCACCGAGGATGGCGTCGCGGCCGTCGTCGCCGTACAGGGTGTCGGCGCCGAGTTCACCGAGGAGGTCGTCGTCGCCAGCGCCGCCCCGGATCAGGTCGTCGCCGTCCTGACCCCAGACGCCGTCGTTGCCGGCGTCACCGTAGAGCTGGTCATTGCCGTAGGCGCCGGCCGGCTCGCAGGTGGACTGGGCGGTGGTGCAGAACCGGGTGGACGGGCCCGGCAGCGCCGGGTCGTGGGTCCGGACCACCGTGGCGTCGGCCGGCACCGCGCCGGTCGGGTACCGCTCGGTGTAGACCCGCTCGACCTGCTTGCCGTCGACGGTGCGCACGGTCCGCAGCAGCGAGCCGTTGTCGCCGAGGATCACGTCGTCGCCGCCGTTGCCCTCCACCACGTCAGCGGTGTCCCGGAAGCCGGCGGCCGCGCTGCCGCCGATCAGGTCGTCCTGCCCGTCCGGCGCGCCGGCGCCGACCAGGTCGGCCGCGCCGGACGGGGTGCCGGGCCAGCCGGGGTCGGGCAGCGGGGCGACGGTGGACCGGCCGGCCGCGCCGAGCGGGTCGTCCCCGCGCAGCGTGTCCGCGCCGCCGTTGCCCTCCAGGTAGTCGCCGTCCCCGTCACCGGTCAGCGCGTCGTCGCCGTCCTGACCCCAGAGGGCGTCGACACCGTCGCCGCCGCTGATCCGGTCGGCGCCGTACCGGTTGGCGGTGGCCGCCGCCCGGTCCAGCAGCACCACGATCCGCGGGCCGAACGCCGTGCCGTCGGCCGCCGCCCGGACGGTGACCGGGCTCGGCTGCTCGCCGGGCAGCGGGCGCAGCACCGCGCCGTTGTCGCCGATGACCGCGTCGGAGCCCGGCCCACCGAAGATCGCGTCGGCGGTGTCCGGCTGGCCGGTGGTGGCCGCCCCGGTCCCGTCGTACGCGGTGCTGGAGCCGCCGACCAGGTCGTCGTCGCCGGCGTTGCCCTCGACCCAGTCGGAGTCGGGACCACCCTCGGCGAAGTCCGCCCCGCCGTCGCCGCGGATCCGGTCCGGGCCGCCCTGACCGAAGATCACGTCACCGGCGTCCCCACCGGAGATCAGGTCGGCGCCGCTGGTGCCGGCCGCCGGGGAGAACCCGAGGTCGAGCAGGGTGACCTTGCGGGCCGGCCCGGCTCGGCCCTGGGTGACCCGGGTGGCGTCGGTGGTGGCCGGGGTGAACCGGGCGTTGTCCCCGGCGATCAGGTCCGGGTCGGCGTCGCCGCGGAGCTGGTCGCCGGAGTCCGGCCGGCCGGTCCCGGCGGTCGGCTCCTGGGAGGAGCCGCCGATGATCTCGTCCCGGCCGAGGTCGCCGTGGATCAGGTCGGCGCCGTTGTTGCCCTCGAGCTGGTCGTCCCCGCCGTCACCGTTGATCCGGTCGTCGCCGAGACCGCCGTAGGCCACGTCGTCGTCGCCACCGGCGGAGATCACGTCCCCAGCGCCGGCGCCGGGCACGTCGCCGGCCAGGTCCAGCGGGTACGGCCCGACGTCACCGATGCGCGGCGTGCCGTTGTCTCCGACGATCCGGTCGGCGTCCTCCTCGCCGTAGAGGAAGTCCCGTCCGTCGGCGCGGCCGGCGGCGCGCCCGCCGCCGTAGAGCACGTCGCCGCCGGTGCCGCCGAAGACCTGGTCGCTGCCCTCGTTGCCCTCGGCGGTGTCGGCGCCGGGGCCGCCGAAGAGCCCGTCGTCGCCGGTGTTGCCGAAGAGCAGGTCGTCACCGTCGTCGCCGAGCAGTTGGTCCACCCCGGCACCGCCCCAGGCCCGGTCGGCGTCGCCGCCCAGGTGCAGGGTGTCGTTGCCGAGCTGACCGCAGGCCCGGTCGGCGCCGGCGCCGAGGTCCGCCCGGTCGTCGCCGCTGCCGGCCGAGACCACCTCGACCCCGGCCCCGCCGAGGATGAGGTCGGCCGCGCCCTGGTCGGCGGGGGTCGGCTGGGCGTCGGCGAGGACGGCGTCGGCGCAGGTCTCCGCCGGCAGGTGCCGGTCGCCGAAGATCGTCGCCCCGCCGTCGCCGCCGATCAGGTGGTCGCTGCCGAGGCCGCCGACGAGCAGCTTGGGCTGCGACTGGGTGTTCGCCGGCAGCGGCTGGTGGGTGACCTCGCGGAACGGGCCGTACCCGTCGGAGGCGCCGGGCCGCCCGACCGACGACGGTTCGGCGATCACGTAGTCGTCGCCGGGGCCACCGAAGATCTCGTCGGTGCCGTACCCGCCGACGAGCACGTCCTCGCCGCCGTAGCCGTACAGGTGGCCGGTCTGGCCGTTGGCCGAGCGCGACACGACCAGGTCGGTGCCGGCGCTGCCGTGCACGGTGTCCGCGCCGGCGCCGGTGTCGACCTGGTTGACCAGGCCCACGTCGCCGGAACCGGGCTGGTCGGCGTCGGCCGGCACGCTGGTGTCGTACGTGTGGATGGTGTCGTCGTTGCGCCCGCCGTTGATGGTGTCCCCACCCGGCCCACCGACCAGTTTGTTCTTGCCGTTGGGCCGGTCGTCCACGACCACGCCGAGCACGTCGTCACCGCCGTTGCCGTAGACGGTGCTGGCGCCGTGCCCGACGGTGACGTGGTCGGCCACGCCGGCGGCGGCCCCGGTCGGGGCGGTCAGGGTGGTCCAGTCGATCACGTCGGTCAGGTCGACGGGGCCGGCGCCGGTCTTCACCGTGACGTCCCGGTTGCCGCCGCCGAGGCCGCTGTCGCCGGCCACCACGTTGTCGCCGTCGCCGGTGGTGACGGTGTCCTGGCCGGGGCCGCCGGCGACCCGGCTGACGGTGCCGGCCATCTCGGTGGTGACGATCACGTCGTCGCCGCCGCGGCCGTCCACCCAGGCCGGTCCGGTGCCGGTGCGGATCTGGTCCCGGCCGTCGGAGCCGACGACCACCGCCTCCTGGTCGAACTGGGAGACCTTCGTGCCGTCGCCGCCGGTGTCACCGTCGCCGAGCAGCAGCACCGACATCGAGGTCTTGGCCGCGTCGGCGACCTGGTAGCCACGACCGTCCACCACCACCCGCCTGAGGCCGGGGTCGAGGAACTCCTGCTTGCGGCCGAGCGCCTCGACCGCGAAGCCGTCGAAGCCGGCGTCGCCGCGGGCGTAGTGCAGCGCGTACACCTTGATCACGTCACCGGCGTAGGTGGGCGTGGTGTTGTCCCACGCCGAGTCGCCGCGCTGCCCCTCCTTGCCGAACTTGCCGGCGAAGACCACCAGGGTGTCCCCCACCGTGCCACCGAGCTCCGGTGGCTTCGGTTTGCAGTCCGGTTGGGCGCGGAAGTCCAGCAGGGTGGCGTCGACCAGGGTGAAGTCGAACGTCTTGGAGAACAGGAACAGGTCGATGGTGATGTAGACCTTGAGGAACACCGACAGCTGGCCGCTGGTGGTGAACAGGCAGATCGGGTTGACCAGCAGCGCCTGGAGGAACTCGCTGGTGCGGAACTTGCCGTCGTTGTTCGGGTCGTTCCAGCTGAACCCGACGGTCAGCCGGATGCCGCCCTGGATGCCGGCCTTGACGATCAGCAGGCTGACCTCCGCCCCGGCGGCGATCTCACCGCGCAGGGTGACCACCGGGACGGCCTTGCCGCTGCTGTCGGCGGTCTTGAAGTACAGGCCGTCGAGGAGGCTGACGGCGTCCACCGAGGTGCCGTCGTTGGCGGCCTCGATGGCGTGCCGG
The DNA here is from genome assembly GCF_040654475.1 of Micromonospora sp. NPDC050686. NCBI lineage: Bacteria > Bacillati > Actinomycetota > Actinomycetes > Micromonosporales > Micromonosporaceae > Micromonospora > Micromonospora sp. NPDC050686. The sequence continues at coordinate 58,737 of NZ_JBFAID010000009.1, read as the reverse complement.
ATGCCGGCGGTGTCGAGCCCGGCGATGAACCGGGCGGTCACCGAGGCGCTGCCGGCCAGCGTGATCATGACCGGCGGCGGCGCGTACACCGGGCCGAACGACTGCCGCCAGCTGAAGCCGAGGGTCAACGGGCCGGAGTCGAAGCTGACCAGTTCGACGTCCTGTCCCATCAGCAGCCCGAACAGCGAGCCCGGGTTGTCGAAGATCGGGAAGCTGAAGCCGGTCTTCTCGGCGGTCGACTTGGTCTCGCCGGCCTTCGGGTTGAACAGCTTGTCCCCGTCGCTTCCGGCGGCGTTGTCGATGGCGTCCTTGACGTCCTTGGCGTCCTTCGGCTTGGTGACGGCGGGGTTCTGGTCGATCAGGCTCTCGGCCGAGGCCGGGGAGGCCTCCGTGGTGAGCGCCTTGTCGGCCTTGAGCATGAACTGGCCGAGCGGGATGGAGCAGCCGCTGTCGCAGTCCAGGTCCTTGTTCACGAAGTTGATCACTTCGCGGACGGTGTCGATGAACTTGAGGTCCGAGCCGCCGTTGAGGGTGCTGAACTCTTGGGCCAGCCAGACCAGGGTGATGTCGGGCCCGCCGGTGGCCTTCGACAGGTCGGACAGCACCGGGATCGGCGCGTACAGCGTGTCGATGACCGGCTGCAGCGGGCCGGTGACGGTCTTGATCTTGTCGACGACCGGCTTGAGGATCTTGTCGAAGAACGCGCCGGCGTCCAGTTCGATGTCGGTGAAGGCGACCCGCAGCGGGCTGGCGACACCGTTGCCGGAGGCGGTGAGCGCACCCCGCTTGTGCGTCAGTTCCCAGCTGAGCCCGAAGCGGGCGCTGACCCCCGGCAGCGCCGAGCCGACCTCGTTGCCGGTGTTCAACACCGCCGACAGCTGCCAGTCGATGTCGACCTTCGCGGTGAGGTCGGTGGCGAGCAGCGAGCCGAGGTCACCGAACTCGGCGAGGGTGAGCCGGGCGTCCGGGTCCGCGGCGCAGTCCGCGGCCACCGCCGGGTCGAAGCAGCTCTTCTCCTCCGGCGAACCCTTCAGGTCGATGCCGAAGTACGCCCGCACCAGCGGGTCGCTCTTCTTCTTGGTGGCGTTGACCTGGATGAAGGCGAGTTGCGCGGCGAGGTCGCCGGTCATGTCGAAGTTCGCGCCGATCTGCACCTCGGGCGAGGTGTCCCCGTCGTGGGTGGGGACGTAGAAGCCGACCTCCCGGTCCAGGACCAGGTCCAGGTGCAGCTTCCAGCCGAGCCGGGCCTGGATGCCGTCGGTGGCGCCCTTCTTGGCCTTCAGCGACAGGCCGGGGATGCCCAGGTCCAGCGGCAAGTCCAGCTTCTGGCACTCGTTGGCCCCGGCGTCGGCGCAGCCGTTGGCCGCGGTCGGGTTCCCTTTCGCGGTGGTGAGCTTGATCCGGGTCGACTGGAAGTCCTCCGGCTGGCAGGGCACGGTCACCCCGTCGCGGCAGCCGACCACCGCGCTCACGCCCGGGTCCAGATCCTTGAGTACGTCGTTGAGCGCGGTCTGCATGCCGGCGCTGTCCAGCGTGGCGTTGGCCAGCACCGGCCCGATGGCGGCCTTGACGTCCGCCCGCAGTTGGGCGATGAACTTCTGGCCCTGGGCCAGGTCGTCGCCGACCAGCGGCAGTTTGCCGTCGAAGCTGGCCAGCCGCAGCGCCTCTTCCACCTTGGCCAGGTAGCCGTCGATGCCGACGTTGAAGTCGGTGAGCTTCATGGCCAGGTTGGCGAAGCAGGAGTCCAGGTTCGGCGGGTTCGCGTGGGGGTTGAGGTCCAGCCCCATCGTGAAGGTGAACAGGTTGGTGGCGTCGTCCGGTTCGCAGTTGTTGATGAACAGCGGGGCGCGGGCGCAGATCGGTACGTTCGCGCCGCCCACCCCGCCGCCACAGTCGACGCCGGCGGTGCTGAACTGCGGGGTCAACCCGAGCAGGCCGCTGATCGGCCCGTCCTCGGTCAGCCCGCCCAGCCCGACGCTCAGGTTGGCCTGCACGGTGGCCGGGTCGGTGTCCTTCTTGCCGAGGTCGAGGGCGAGTGGGCCGACCCGGGCGGCGATCGCCCCGTTGGTGATGCCGCCGGAGACGGTGACCCCGGCCGACGAGGTGTGGTCGAGTTTCGGCGCGGCGTCCAGGCTCAGCGGCAGCAGCAGGCCGAGCTTGGCGTTCGCGCTGACGTCGAGGGCGAAGGTGCCCGAGCTGTCCAGGCTGACCAGGTCCCGGCCGCCGCCCCAACCCAGGTTGATCGGCCCGCCGGTGTGGAACTTCCGCTTCCAGTCCAGCCCGAGCCGCAGGTACGGCCCACCCTCGCGCTGGTCGACGGTGAAGCCGACCCCGCTGCCCGTGCCGATGGCGTTGTTCAGCACGTCCAGGGCGTCCTGGAGGTTGTCCGGCGGGGCGGCGAGCAGCTTGTCCAGCGCGTCGGCGAGTTCCGGCCGCAGGGCGTACGCGGTGCCGTCGGTCGGCCTCGGGGTGCCGGCCGCGTCGATGCGCAGCGTCCGCGGGTCCACCTGCTCCAGCACCCGGTACGCCTGGCTGCCGATGACGATGGTCCGCCCGTTCAGCCGGTCGGTGAACGGGGCCTTGTCCGCGGTGCGGGTCTCGTCTTTGAGCAGGAAGTTCGCCCCGTCGGGCTGGTACTTCACGGCGCCGCCGACGCCACTCTCGTCGGCGCCGAGCAGCTGCCGGGCGGAGCGGCCGAGCAGCGGGATCTTGGTGTTCAGCGGGCCGCTGCCGGTGTCGGGCTGGGACAGCGCGGCGTTGACCAGCCGCAGCGCCTCCACCACGACCGCGAACAGCGCCTTCGGGTCGTTCGGGTCGAAGTCGACGGCGATGAGCCCGGTCAGCCCGGAGGTGTTGACCACCGGCTGCTGGCCGGCGATCCAGCTGACGTCGACGCCGACGCCCTGGCCGAGTGCGCCGGTGTCGCCGGGCACGCTGACCTTGACCCGGCCGGTGGTCTTCACCGACGACGAAACGGCCAGCAGGTCGCCCGGGGCGGTCTTCAGCCGGTCGAAGAGGGCGCCGAGGCTGACGTCCTCGGCCTTCTTGAACGTCACCTGGAGCATCCGCTGGCCGGCGGTGGCGGGGCCGACGGTCAGGTCGCCGCCGAGCTTGACCTTGAGGAAGCCGGCGTTGGCGTAGAAGTCAACCCCGGTGGTGATCGGGAAGTCGGCGGTGAACAGCGGCACCGACGGGTCGGTACGCAGCAGCACCCGGTCGGCGTTGGCCTTCGGGCTGCCCAGGTCCTTCAGGTTGAGCACCACGGTGATCGCGGCGCTGTAGCGCGGCTTGACCTTGGCGAGGCTGGCCTGGGCGTTGGCCACCCGCAGACCGACCTTCTTGTCGTCGTCGACGGTGTCGGTGAACGCGCTGGCCAGCTCGACGGCGCCGGTGTTCGGGCTGGAGCCGCTGATCACCCAGACGCTGTCGTTGCCGGGCTGTCCGCCGATCCAGGGCTGGGCCAGGGTGATCGAGTTGGCGGTGTTGGACTGCACGGTGCCGGCGGAGGTGCCGGCGACCACCCGCTGCCCGACCAGCGCGCCCGGGGCGAACCGGTCGCCGCTGACGCTGAAACCGTCCGCGGTGAACGTGGCGCCGCGTCCGGATGTCGAGGCCGCGCCCGGGTCCAGCGGCACCTCCACGGTGGACTCCCGCTCCAGCTTGAGCCGGAACGCCAGCTTGTCGCCGGCGAAGGAGAGGCTGTCCACCGGCAGGCCCTCGGCGGAGAGCAGGGCGACCAGTTCCTGGATGGAGGAGAACTTGGGCTGGCCGGCCAGCGCCGCGTCGTCGTGCTCCGGGTCGAACTCCGGGTCGTCGGGGCGCGGGTGGACGTGCTTCTTGAGGAAGGCCTTCAGCTTCTCGCTGACCTGGACCGCGTCGGCGAAGGTGCCCTTGAGGAAGGGCAGGTTGAGGTTGCCGGCGGGGCCGCTCTGCTGCACCCCGCTGAGCAGGGTGACGAGCTGGGCCAGACCGGAGGCCAGTTCGAGGGGGCTCATGGTGCGGAACTTGGCGATCGTCTCGTCGAGGCCGGTGACGCTCACCGTGGGTGCGCCCTGGGTGATGTCCGGCCACTGCACGGTCACCGTGGCGGCGACCGCGGGCAGCGCGAACGGCGTGCCGGAGGTCGCCGCGCCCAGCTTGATCACGCCGTTGACCGAGCCGGGGCCCGGCTCGGTCTCGGTGTCGGAGATCCGGCCGCCGCCGGAGCTGTCGAGGGCCACCTGCACCAGGCCGGCCAGCGAACCGGACTTGCCCAGCTCGCCGGTGCCCGGGCCGCTGGCGGTGTCGAAGGCGAGCCGGCCGTCGCCGTCGGGGTCGGTCAGGGTGACCTTGACGTGGGTCCGCGCGGTCAGCGTGCTGCCGGCGGTGAGCGTCACGCCGAGGATGCCGAACGCGGCGGAGGCCTTGTCCAGGTCGGCGCGCAGCCGGGCGGCGGCGTCGATGTCGATGCGCGGGGTGTCCCCGTCGCGCACCAGGTAGGTCTCCCCGGCGGCGGTGTGCCGGGCCCGCAGGTGCAGGGTGGCCCAGCCGGTGACGGTCACCGCCTTGTCCAGGGTGACCCCGCCGACGGTGAGGTCCTTGTCGGCGACCTCCTTCTTCGTGGTCAGCAGGACGTCCAGCAGGTGGTCGCCGCCGCTGGCGGTGACCTGGCTGGTCAGCCGGGTGCCGCCGCCCAGGTCCACGTCGTCGCGGTTGAGGCCGCCGGCGAGCGCGTCGGAGGCCTTGCCGGCCAGTTTGTCCGCCTCCACCAGCGCGCCGGGGCTGACCCCGAGCAGCGGCAGCGGTTGGGCCAGCAGACCCACCCGGGACAGGCCGCCCTCGGTCCAGGTGGCCGTGTCGGCCATCAGTTTCTTGAGCGCGGTCTCCCACGCCTCGTCGGCGTGGGCGGGCGCCGCCGTCCACACCAGAGCCATCGCGGCGGTCATCACCACAGTGATCGCCGCCGCGAGCAGTCTCCGTAGGGCCACCATGGAGCCACCTCGTTCCTCGGATGGCCGTCACCGACGGCGCGGCGACAGCACATCGGGCACTCAGGCAACTCTCAACAAGTGTGTCGCCATCGTGACAGTGCGTCAGGACGAACGGTCGACCCTGGTCGCCGCTACGGGCGAACAGACTGGTCCGGGCGGATTCCCGTGTCGGCCGCCTGGCGCCCAGCCCCACCCACCACGCCCTCCCGGGAGGCTCCCGTGCCCCGTCGGATCCCCACCCTCTGCGCCGCCCTGGTCACCGCGGTCGCCCTGCTGGCCACCGCCACCGCCGCCGCCGGCGCGTCCGCCGCACCGGCCGCCGGCCCGGGCGCCGCCGCGCAGGCGGACCCGGGCGTGGCGGCGCTCTACCGGGTCACCCATCTCAAGCGCAAGGCCGACATCGACGCGGTGGCCCGCACCGGCGCCGCCATCGAGCACGTCGAACACGGCGAGCTGACGGTGAGCGCCACCCCCGCCGAGGTACGCGCCATCACCCGCCTCGGCCTGCGCACGGTCCCGCTGGCCGGCACGCCGGAGCTGGGGACGCTGGACTTCCCGGCCGCCGACGCCGCGTACCACAACCACGCGGAGACCCTGGCCGCCGTGGACGCCATCGTCGCCGCCCACCCCGGCATCGCCCGCAAGCAGGTCATCGGCACCTCGTACGAGGGCAGGGCGATCGTGGCGTTGAAGATCTCCGACAACGTGGGCACCGACGAGAGCGAGCCGGAGGTGCTGTTCACCGCCAACCAGCACGCCCGCGAACACCTCACCGTCGAGCAGGCCCTCTTCGTCGCCGACCTGCTCACCGGCCAGTACGGCACGGACGCCCGGATCACCAGGCTGGTGGACAGCCGGGAATTCTGGATCGTGCCGATGGTCAACCCGGACGGCGTCGAGTACGACGTGGCCACCGGCGTCTACCAGAGCTGGCGCAAGAACCGGCAGCCCAACACCGGCTCCAAGTACGTCGGCACCGACCTCAACCGCAACTGGGGCTACAAGTGGGGCTGCTGCGCCGGCTCGTCGACGTACCCGTCGTCGGACACCTTCCGCGGCTCGGCCGCCTTCTCCGCCCCGGAGACCCGGGCGGTACGGGACTTCGTGCTCGGCCGTCGGGTCGGCGGCGTGCAGCAGATCAAGGCCGCCATCGACTTCCACGCCTTCTCCGAGCTGGTGCTCTGGCCCTTCGGCTACACCACCAGCGACGTGGCCCCCGGGATGACCGCCGACCAGAACCTGATGTTCACGACCATCGGGCAGCAGCTGGCCGCGACCAACGGCTACACCCCCGAACAGGCCAGCGACCTCTACCTCACCGACGGGACGATCAACGACTGGCTCTGGGGCGACCAGGGCGTCGTCAACTTCACCTTCGAGCTCTACCCCACCGACGACGCGATCAACTTCTACCCGCCCGCCTCGGTCATCCCCGCGCAGACCGCCCGCAACCGGGAGGCCGTGCTGATGTTCTCCGAGTACGCCGACTGCCCGTACCGGGCGATCGGCAAGGCGTCCACGTACTGTCCCGCCGCCGACGACTTCAGCATGGCCACCAGCCCGAGCACCGGCTCGGTCACCGCGGGCGGCTCGGTGACCACCACCGTCACCACCACGGTCACCGCCGGCAGCGCCCAGTCGGTCACGCTGAGCGCCGGCGGTCTGCCGCCGGGCGCCAGCGCGATCTTCTTCCCGCCGACGATCACCGCCGGGCAGAGCGCCACGATGACCGTCACCGCCGGGGCGAGCACCGCGCCGGCCAGCTACGCGGTCACCGTCACCGGCACCGGCAGTGGCGTCACCCGGTCCACCAGGTACGCCCTGGACGTCGACGGCCGCCCCGGCTGCTCGGCGAGCAACGACACCGACCTGGCCATTCCCGAGCTGGCCACCGTCGCCAGCCCGGTCACCGTCACCGGTTGCGGCGGCAACGCCGGCGCGGCCAGCAGCGTCGAGGTGCACATCGTCCACCCGTACATCGGTGACCTGATGGTCAGCCTGGTCGCCCCCGACGGCACGGAGTACGTGCTGCACAACCGCGCTGGCGGCGGCGCCGACAACATCGACAAGACCTTCCCGGTCGACCTGTCGAGCGAGGGCGCCAACGGCACCTGGTATCTCAAGATGTCCGACGCGGCCACCGGCGACACCGGCTACCTGGACCGCTGGAAGCTGTCGCTGTGAGGGGCAAGGAGGGGCCCTTCCTGGCAGCTGCTCACCGGCGACCCGTGGTGGCGCGGGGCGCTGGCCCCGCACCCCCGCCCGGCGGGCGCATCGGGCAGTGCGGCCGGGTGAGCCGCTCGTACCCAAGCAGCGCGCCGGCGAGCGTCACGCCCCAGGCGAGGAAGACCACCTCCGTGCCGGCCACCGCCCACGCCTGCCCCAGCTGCGCCCAGCTGGTCCGGCCGCCGACCAGCGCCGCGCCCATCATCCAGACGCCGAGCGCGCCGTAGGCGGTCAGCGCCACGGCGACCGTCGACGCCGGGCCGAGCACCAGCGGCCGGGGCACCGGCCGGCCGGCCCAGGGCGTCCAGTGCGGGAACCGCTGCCCCCAGCGGTGGGCCAGGCCGACGGTGAGCAGACCGCCGAGCGCCGGGGCGCCGGTGATCGCCGCCCCGAGCGCCGGGGACAGCTCCCGTTGGGCGTTGGCGAGCACCTCCGCCGGGATGCCGAGCGGGACGTCCCACCACCAGAGCAGGTGCGGCAGGGTGAAGCCGAGCAGTGGCAGCGCGGCGGCCGCGTACGCCCAGCCGCGCAGCGACGCCGGGACCGGCTGCGGCCCGGCGGGGCGCGGGTGACCGCACGCCTGGCGCCGGCCGGCGATCGCGACCCGCGCGAAGAGCAGGCCCCCAGCGAACAGGACCAGCCGGTTGCCCACGTCCCGCCAGTCGGTCGGATACCCGGCCGCCGCTGCGGGCAGCTCGAAGAGCAGGTGCGCGGGGAAGGCCAGCACCACCAGCGCCAGCGCCGCCGCCCCGGCCGGCCACGGCACGGCCCGCCCTCGCCGGCGCGCCGCCAGCGCGGCCACACCCAGCAGGAGTACGCAGAGAGCGACCGCGCCCCAGCCGGCGACGAACGGCAGGGCCGGCACGTCGGCGGCGCCGCAGCCGGTGGCGAGCTCCGCCCGGCCCGGTGGCCGGGTCCGGTCGCAGGCGGTCCAGCCCCAGCGCCCACCCGCCGCCCAGTAGAGCCGGAGCAGACCGTAGCCGGTGGCGAAGCCGAGCGCGGCGTGCGCGGGTCGGCGGTGTTCCGTCAGCATGCCTCCACGCTTCCCGCCCCGATGGCGGTCCGTCCTGACCCGACAGCGGGACCCACCTCCCCGCCGGGAGGGACCCGGTTCGACCCACGGAACAGTTTCGCCGACTGGCCGCCTCCAGCGGCAGCATCAACCTGCTGGTCACGGCCGCTGAGGACTCTGTTACTCCCGTGTTACGCCACGGCGAACCTGCTGCCGTACGGCCGGCGCAGGGTCGAGCCGGAGCCACCGAGGACGGCCGGAGTCGGCCGGTCGGGAGTGGCCCGACGACGAGGGGGCACGACGATGAGGATCAGACGGGCACTGGTGGCGGTTGCGGTGCTGATCGCCGGGCTGGTGGCAGCCGGCGGCGCGACGACCGCGTCGGCGGCGGCGCCGTACTGCGGGATCACCTGGGGCAGCGGGGCGAAGACGGCCGGCACGCTCAGCGGCGCCCCGTTGATCAACGTCCGGGCCGGGCGGCACGACTGCTGGGACCGGGTGGTGTTCGAGTTCAACGGCCCGGTGACCGGTTATTCGGTCTCCTACGGCGAGACGTACACCGACGGGGCGGGACAGCCGATGTCGCCGTACACGGCGGGCGGCGCGCTGCTGAGCGTGTCGCTGCGGGCCCCGGCGTACGACGGGTCGCACGGCGCGACGGTGCCGTACCGGGTCGGCGACCACCCGGTCAACGCCTTCGGCTACCGGACGCTGCGCGACGTGGTGTTCGGGGGCAGCTTCGAGGGCTACACCACGTTCGCCGTGGGCGTGCGGGCGCAGCTGCCGTTCCGGGTGTTCGTGCTCGCCGGGCCGGGCAGCCACAGCCGGATCGTGCTGGACGTCGCCCACCGGTGGCAGGCGTGAGACCGGCGCCGGTGCCGAGGGGCCGCGCGGCCCCTCGGCACCGGCCGTTCCGGCAGGTCCGCCCCGGTGCCGACGGACCTACCCTTGGGTGATGGAGGGCCGCGTGCTGGTCGTCGAGGACGACGCCTCCATCCGGGAGGCGACCGCCCTCGGGCTGCGCCGGGCCGGTTTCCGGGTCGGCACCGCCGCCGACGGGCGGGCGGCGCTGGCCGCGTGGCGGGCCGGGCCGGTCGACCTGATCGTGCTCGACGTGATGCTGCCCGGGCTGGACGGGTTCGAGGTGTTGCGGGAGATCCGGCGCGGCAGCCAGGTGCCGGTGCTGATGCTCACCGCCCGCACCGACACCGTCGACGTGGTGGTGGGCCTGGAGTGCGGGGCCGACGACTACCTGCGCAAACCGTTCGACCTGCCGGAGCTGGTGGCCCGGGTGCGGGCGGTGCTGCGCCGGGCCACCGCCCCGGCTGAGGAGACCACGCTGTTGGTGGGGCGGCTGGAGGTCGACCCGGCCCGGTTCACCGCCCGCAAGGACGGCCGGGAGCTGGCCCTGACCGCGACCGAGTTTCGGCTGCTGCTGGAGCTGGCCCGCCACCCGGGGCGGGTGTTCACCCGCGAGGTGCTGCTGGACCGGGTGTGGCAGCACTCCCAGGTGTTCGACACCCGGCTGGTGGACGTGGCGGTGCAGCGGCTGCGGGCCAAGGTGGAGGACGACCCCGCCCACCCGGGTCTCATCCGGACCGTGCGCGGCGCCGGCTACAAACTCTCACCCTGAGGACCGCCGATGGCCGCGTACGCCGTCTCCCCGGGTCGCCTGCGACGGCGGCTGGTGGTGGCGTTCGTGCTGGTCGCCGGGGTGTCCGCCGGGGTCCTGGCCGGCGGGTCGTACCTGCTGCTGCGGCAGGCCCGGCTGGACGGCTCGGTGCAGCGGGCCGCCGCGGACGCCCGCTACGAGCTGGTGCTGGCCGCGCAGTTCCTGCCGCTGACCGACGCCCGCCGGGCCGACCTGCTGACCAGCTTCGAGGGCAGCGGCCGGCACGTGCTGCTGGTCGACGCCGACGCCCGGGCCGCCGACCCGGAGCTGACCCCGGCGCCCGGGTCCACGTTGCGGTCCGCCGTCGCCGCCGGGCACCTGGCGTACGAGCGCCGCGCCGACGCCGGCCGGCACCTGCTCCTGGTCGGTGGGCGGATCCCCGGCTCCACGGCCGAGCTGTACGTGGTGACCGACGAGGACGGCATCGTCGCCGACCTCGACCAGCTGCGCACCGCGCTCGCCGCCGGCTGGGTCGCCGTGCTGCTGCTGGCCGCCGCCGTCGGGCACACCCTGGCCCGGCGCACCCTGGAACCGGTCGGCCGGGCCAGCCGGGCCGCCCGGGCGGTCGCCGAGGGCCTGCTCGACACCCGGCTACCGGTACGCGGCCGGGACGAGTTCAGCGACTGGGCCGCCGCGTTCAACGAGATGGCCGAGGCGTTGCAGGGCAAGATCGACGCGCTGTCCCGGGCGCAGGCCCGGGAGCGGCGGTTCACCGCCGACGTCGCGCACGAGCTGCGTACCCCGGTGACCGCGCTGGTGGTCGCGGCCTCGCTGCTGCGCGAGCACCTGGACGGGCTGCCGGCCGACGCCCGGCGCGGCGCCGAGCTGCTGGTCACCGACGTGGTCCGGCTGCGCCGGCTGGTGGAGGAGCTGATGGAGATCTCCCGGCTGGACGCCGGCCGGGAGGTGGTAGAGCCCCGGCCGGTGGACGTGCCGGCGCTGCTGCGCGCGGTCGTCGCGGCCCGGGGCTGGCGCGACCGGGTGACCGTCACCGGCGATGGCCGCCGGTTCCTGGCGCGCACCGACCCCCGGCGGCTGGAGCGGGTGCTGGCGAACCTGGTCGGCAACGCCGTCGAGCACGGCACCGGCCGGCGGCGGGCGGCGGTGGCCCGGGAGGGCCCGACGCTGCTGGTGACGGTGACCGACGAGGGGCCGGGCATCCCCGCCGACCACCTGCCGCACCTGTTCGACCGCTTCTACAAGGTCGACTCGGCCCGCTCCGGCCCGGGCAGCGGGCTGGGCCTGGCCATCGCTCGGGAGAACGCCCGGCTGCTCGGCGCCCGGCTGGCGGTGGCCAGCGAGGTCGGCGCGGGCACCGAGTTCCGCCTGGAACTGCCCGTCGAGCCCGCCCACGGAGGTGCCGGATGAGACGATTCCTCGCCCCGCTGCTGGCCGCCACGCTGCTCGCGGCGGGCTGCGCCGACGCCCGCTCCGGCACGCTCGGGCCGGCCCCGACGCTCCCCGCGCCGGCCAGCACCACTGCCCCGGCCACGCCGGCCGCCGCACCGACCCCGGACATCGCACCGACGCCGACGACGTCCGCCCCGGCCCCGCCGCCCCCGGCGTCCACGACGGCGGCCGAGCCGACGCCCACCGGCGGCGTCACCGTGCAGTTGTGGTTCGTGCGCCACGGGCGGATCGTCCCCACCGCGCGCACCCGGCCGGCGACGGCCGCCACGTCCCGGCTGGCGCTGACCGAACTCGCCGCCGGGCCGTCGCCGGCCGAGGCGGCCACCGGGATGACCACCCTGCTTTCCACCGGCGGGCAGATCGTCCGGATCACCGAGGGCACCGCCACGGTCGCCGTCCCCGCCGGCTTCGACCAGGGCGAGGCGCCGACGGTACGGCTGCGCCGGGCGCAACTGGTGTGGACGCTGACCCAGTTCCCCACCGTGCGGCGGGTCGACCTCGGCGACGGCGTGCCGGCGACCCGGGCCGACTACGCCGCGCTGCTGCCCCCGATCCTGGTCACCGGGCCGCTCGTCGGGCAGCGGGTGGCCACCCCGGTCACCGTCACCGGCACCGCGCAGGTCTTCGAGGCCACGGTCAGCGTCCGGGTCCTCGACCGCGACGGCCGGGAGGTCGGCACCGGCTTCACCACCGCCACCTGCGGCACCGGCTGCCGCGGCGACTACCGGGCAACCGTCCGGTACCGGCTGGCCGTCGCCGGTCCCGGCACGATCGAGGTGTACGAGGTGTCCGCGCGCGACGGCTCCCGGGTGAACGTGGTGGCGGTGCCGGTCGTGCTCGCCGCGTCGACCGGAGACCCGGCCGTCAGCGCCACCGGGCGGTGATCTCCGGTGCCACCGGCCGGTCGGCCCGGCCGATGCGCAGCTCCTCGAAGATCGTGTCCCGGGCGGCCCGCTCGACCTCCGCGTCCAGGTCGATGCCGAGCTCCGCCGAGGCGTCGTGCGCCGCCCCGATGAGCACGAGCTCCACGCCCGGATGGTCGAGGAACCGGGGCGGATCGACGGGTGCGAAACGCCGGGTGTGGAAGCGTTCCTGGAGGTCGGCGGGGAGCCGCGCCTTGCCGCGGCCCGGCAGACCCACTCCCGGCGGAGACGGCGCCTCAGGATTCTTCACCGTCACGATGTAGCTGGCCTCCGGCTCGATGTCCAGCTCACGCTGCGGCGGGCCGGGCCGCCGGGGCAGCTCCAACTGGTACGCCAGGTGGGTGTGGTCGTCGTGCCGGGTGACGCAGTACGCCCCCTCGGCCACCGGCCGGGGCGCCTGCTGCAGCCGCTCACCCCGGGTCTTCGTGACGTACCGGGACGGGCGCAGCGCCTCAGACAGCTGCTCGGGCCGGTCGACGACCGACTCGACGAACGCCCAGTACCGGGCGTGCTCGCTGATCTCGGGCAGATGCTTGCGGCCCACCACGAGCAGCCGCAGGCGCCGCCGCCCACGCCAGGGGTGCAGCACCACCAGCAGCCGCTGCACCTCGGCCAGCGAACCGACGTGCTCCTCCCCCACCCGGGGGCGGTAGAGGAAGTAGATGTCCCCGTCCTCCAGCACCTCGGCCATCCGCCGACTCACCCGCCCCGGCTACGGAATGCCGAGGTCCGGCGCCTCGTAGAGCCAGCCGTCCCCGCCCGACTCCAGGCCGACCCGGCGGTAGCTGAACGTCTCCACGCCCTCGTGCGGCCCGTGCAACTTCAGCTCGTACGTGGGCGGCGGGTCGTCGGCGTTCGGCACGTCCCAGACGAGCCGCTGCCCGTCGTACGGTCCGCCACGCAGGCGCAGGTTCACCTCGGCCATGGCCCGACGCTAACCGAGCCCGGGCGCGGGTGTGGCCGCCTCGGGCAAGCGTCCGCCCATCGGAGTGAACTCTCGGCGGGGCGGTTGGATCGGGTGTCGTTCGAGGTCATCCGGCCTGCTGGCGCTCGTTCCGGTCCGGTTCGGCTGGCGCGGTACTCCGCTGCTGCGCTGCTGGCTGCTGCCTGGTCCACCCGATGAAGCGGCGGTGCAGCGCGCCGGCCGGCGCCCACGACATGTCCTCGGTGGCTTGGACGAGGTAGGAACCGAGGTAGAGGGCAAGTGACACCGGAGCGTCGGCGTACTCGGCCCGTAGTTCTCGTTTTCGGGTGGGGCAGGGCCAGGGGAGGTCGCAGCCGCCGCAGCTCCAGATCGGCAGGACCGGACCGTGGGTGGTCATCGCACACCGCCGAGGAAGCGGGCGGTGATCGTCCGGGCCTGCCGGCTGGTCGCCCAGTCCACCTGCCAGCACGGGTACGGGGCCAGCCGTGACCACCACGCTCGGCAGCCGACGCACATGCCATCGACCCCACGGACGTGCACCGCGATGATCGCCCGCTCCTGTCCCTCGCTCACCTCTCCCCCTCCCCCGGCCAGTGGCCACGATTGATCGGAATTCGATGCCGGCCGCGACAGGGCAACTCGGCTCCGCACCGGCAGACCCGCCGCCACCGCCGCCAGCACCACACCGGCCGGTGCCGCCGCGCGAGGGTCATCGCGACGGCGACCAGATACTCCTCGTACGAGACCCGCCCCATCACATCTCCTCTTGAGTGGTCACCGCCGGCAGTCCGACCCGCCGTCCCACTCGGGAGATCACCCAGGAGGCAGGGTCGCCGGAGGTTGCCGGCCGGACAGCATGTTCAGTGGCGCGACCTCGCTTCGCGCCAAGGCCCTTGGTGGTGCTGTTACGCGAGCCCGGCTGCCTTGCAGGCTTGCCATCACGGTAACCCGACCTGTCTTACCTGTCCATAGAACGTACAGCATAGACAGGTCGACTCGGCTGGACAGGTGGAAGCCTGTGGGCATGATCGACCCTTGGCCGCCACGCTCATTCGCTGAACAAGTGGCCGACGCACTCAGGGCGAAGATCGAAAGCGGGGAGTGGCCACCCGGGCACAAACTCCCCGGTGAGGTGACGCTCGCGCAGACCTACGACGTCGCGCGCGGCACCGTGCGGGCCGCACTCGACGCGCTCCGCGAGGAAGGCCGGGTGGTGACCTTCACCGGGCGCGGAACGTTCGTCACACCGCCCGGGACCCCGGAGTAGCCGACACCGCCCTCGCCAGCCGGCCCCACCCCGACGCGCGCAGCACTTGGCCACGCGGCACCGCCGCGTCCGCCGTCCATATGGGTCACCGGCTGCCAGCCATCGCCCGGTCGGCCGCCAGCCATGCCACGTCCGGCTCACCGAGCTTCACCAACACCGAGGCGGTGTCGCTGGGCTCGGTGAGTCATCCACGGTGCCCGTCAACGTCCATCCGAGTACATGGAATCGTCACCCAGACAGTCACTCAATCGGCTGACCACTCCGGGCTAAAGGAGCACCTCTTGCTTTAAAAACGCCCGGACATCATCGCCGCGGGCGACGGCGAAGAAGTCTCTACTGAACATGCGCAAGCGCTCGTAGGTGGTCAACAGCTCTGAACGAACCGCGGGCACCGACTCCGGACGGATATGGGGCCATTCCTCGCCGGAGAGGTGGACCCCAACTCCCACCTGCCCTCGACCACCCACGCCGTAGAACCGCAGTCCCACGAGTTCCTGCTCAAGCTCACCAGCGTTGTTCGGGTTCACGAAACCGCCTGCGAGCGTCAGGCCGCCAACCGGCAGCGGAAAGGCTTCCAGGGAAGCTGCAAACTCGGCCAGACGCAGCGCGTCGAAATAAGCCGCCCCGCGCCCCGCGTATCCGTTCGAGCGCGCGGACACACGGAGCTGTCCCGTTCCGTCGTCGTCGGCGACGAACTCCAACGAGACGAAGTCGCTCTCCTCTGGCCTTGCCTCCATAGGTCGATCATGACCGATGAGCCGTGCATCCGGGTAGCCGGCGCGGTTCGTCCACGTCATTCGGCGGACGATAGTCCGCAGCTTGCCGACCCGCCCGCGCCGTCCGACGGGTTGCCCGTCACCGTTGCTCTCGACAGCAACAGGGCCATCACCGCTTAATGCTGGTCGGCCGTCGGCGCTTGCTGCTTGAGGAACTCGCCGAAGAGCCGGCAGAGGTTCGAGACAGCCCGCTTGTGGTCGTCATCGCTGGCAAGACGGTCCTCGATGGCGCCGTCACCGAAAGTCTCCGCTAGCACCAGAGACCAAAAAGCGGAACTGCTGCCACGGTGGCCGGCGGACATCCACTCCTGAAACGCCGCCAGCTCGCCCCGGCCACGCGCGAGGTCAAATCCCACCAGCGCCGAGAACGCTCGCTCATACCTTGGCCGCCCGACGCACAGACCTAGCCCGTGATCCACATGCCAGAGGAACTCGTCCCAGCCCACAGGGGCATTGTTTCAAGCCATGAACGGTTCAGCGTGAAGGAATAGTCAGCGGTGGCTGAGCTGCGCCGGCGTCTCGGGCGAGCTGACCAAACAGTCCGCGAGCGCCCACCGGCCTACTTGCTCATACTCGTCGTCACCCAACTAGTCACCCAGTGGCACCGTGGTTCTGCAGTCCTTGCGCAAACCGGTGACCTCGTCGCCTTGCGAGTCATAGATGACCAAGCCGTGCCGCTCGACCAAGTGACACACAGCGTCCACCGCCTCACTGCCCCTGGGCGAGTGGCTGATGCTCATGTTCACATGGTCGATGCCCACAGCGAGGGGTGCCGACATCCAGGGTGACTCAGTCTCGTACGGCGGATGATCCGGGAACCGCACCCGCAGGTCCTCGTAGAAGGCGACGATGCGCAGATCAACCTCCCCGTCTCTGTGCGTTAGGCCGGTGCAGTGATCGACCATCTCGCGCACCACGTGGAGTGAAGGAGCGGGTTCGGCCGCCAGGACCAGGAGATCAAAGCTCACGTCGGCGATCGTCCCCCACGACGCAGGCCACGTCGAGTAACACCTCACCGTCAGTTTGGAAGGCGCCCCGCATCGACCTGGCAGGCGGATCGGTTCATGGGCGGAGAAGCCGTGCCGCTGGTCGCGAATGGCGGAGCAACGACTTTGAGGCCGCGCCACTTGCCGCTGTTGGCCCGTTGTCGACCGCCGCATCGGGCCCGTGTCCGTCCTGCGCCGGCCCGGCCGGCGCTTGCAGAGCTCGCCGCTCTATCAGCCGCTAAACACGCCGGCTTCGTTGCACTGGCTTGATCACGTCTCGCCGGAGTCCTCGCATCAGGGCTCGATGGCGGCTGGTCCCCCCGCGCGGCATCAACCGGTCGATCCGCAGCTTGATCACGCCTGTCCAACAGAGACCCACTCCGAGGACGACCGTCAGTGCCGCCATGGCGAACAACGCCATTGTCACCGGCAGGGAGCGAACGAGCGCTGACACGAGGACCAACAGACCGAAGACCAGCCCCATGGCGAGGCAACGGTATCCCCATACCAGGCTGCGGTAGCCGCCCCTGCGTTGAATCCGCGCTACGGCCGCGTCGAGATCATTCGCCGCCATTGTCACCGTCCTCAATCTGGGCGCCCAATGTGCCATCCAACCGTCGGCCCCGGTGGAAGGTTGGCACGCTGGCGTACCGAGAACGGTGACACCCACTCGCCAGCCGTCCAGAGGGGACAGACCTCGCCATCGGTGGCACGGCCTGCTCACCGGGTCCCGGGCCCGTCCTGACGGGCCCGGGACGCGGCGACTCTCGTCGTGCTGCTCTACCTGCGCAGCCGCCGCTGGCCCGGGACGGGTCAGGGGCGGCCCCAGCGGCCGACCACGGCCGCCGCGCCGCCGCCCCGGCGTACCGGTTCGGCGGCGGCGAGCAGCCGGCCGTCCGGCAGGAACTCGATGCCGGTGGCGGCACCGATCTCCGCGGTCGAGGCGAACGTGTGGCCGGGTGGGAGGCCCCCCGCGTACGCGGTGATGAACGCCGGTTCGGCCTGGGTGCTGGCGCCGTTGCGCTGCGACGCGCGCGGCGCGGCCAGCGCCTGCGGCAGGGTCATGCCCAGGTCGATCCGGTTGACCAGCATCTGCAGCACGGTGGTGATGATGGTGGCGCCGCCGGGGGTGCCGACGGCCAGGAACGGCCGGCCGTCGGCCAGCACGATCGTCGGCGCCATGGAACTGCGCGGGCGCTTGCCCGGCCCGGGCAGGTTCGGGTCGGGGGCGGTGCCCTGGGTGGGCGCGAAGTTGAAGTCGGTCAGCTCGTTGTTGAGCAGGAACCCGCGACCGGGTACGACCATCGCGTTGCCGCCGGTCGCCTCGATCGTGAGGGTGTACTCCACCACATTGCCCCAGCGGTCGGCGACGGTGAGGTTGGTGGTGCTCTTGCGGTCGTCGCGCACGTCCGCGGCCGGCGCCGCCGCGCAGCCGCCGTACGCGCCGTCCGGGACGCCGGGCGCGACCGGCTTGGGCAGCGCCGCCGTGGCGTTGATCAGGCAGGCGCGCTCACCGGCGTAGCCGTCGCTGAGCAGTTCGCGCAGCAGGTCGCGCGGGGTGTGGTCGCCGACGTACCGGTTGCGGTCGGCGAACGCCAGGGCGCTGGCCTCCAGGTAGTGGTGCATCGCCTGGGCCGCGGTCATCGACCGCAGGTCGTAGCGTTCCAGGATGTTGAGCGCCTCGCCCACGACGGTGCCGCCGCTGGACGGGGTGGACATGCCGTACACCTGAAGGCCGCGGTAGTCCGAGCGGGTCGGCTCCGGGAAGCGGGTGCGGTAGGCGGCGAGGTCCGCGGTGGTCATCGTGGCGGGGCGGATCGGGTACGGCCACGACTCGGTCGGCTGTGCCGCGACCGGCGGGCGCTGCACGGTGGCGGTGACGTCCTGGCCGATCTCGCCCCGGTAGAACGCGTCGGTGCCCCGCTTGGCGATCAGCCGGTACGTCGCGGCCAGGTCGGGGTTGCGGAAGGTGCTGCCGACCGCCGGTGGCCGCCCACCGGGCAGGTACAGCGCGCGGGTCGAGGTGAACTGCGCGAACGCCGCCTGGTTGGCGGCGATCTGACTGGCGAAGGTGTCGTCGACGGGGAAGCCGTGCTCGGCGACCTGGGCGGCGGGGCGCAGCAGTTGGGCCAGCGACCGGGTGCCCCAGCGGTCCAGGGCGTCCCGCCAGGTGGCCAGGGTGCCGGGCACGCCCACCGACAGGCCGCTGATCCGGGCCTCGTCGAACCGGTACGGCTGGCCGGTGGCCGGGTCGACGAAACTGGTCTCGGTCATCGCGGCCGGGGCCGCCTCCCGGCCGTCGATGGTGTGCACCCGTCTGGTCTTCGCGTCGTAGTAGACGAGGAAGCCGCCGCCGCCGACGCCGGCCGAGAACGGTTCGGTGACGCCGAGGGTCGCCGCCGCGGCCACCGCCGCGTCGACGGCGTTGCCGCCGCGCCGCAGCACGTCCAGCCCGGCGGCGGTGGCGGTGGGGTCGACCGTGGAGACCGCGCCGCCGTACCCGAGCGCGGTCGGCTGCTTCGGCGGCTCGGCCGGCTTCGCCTGCACGGGCGCGGCGGCGCCGGCCACGAGGACGGCGACGGTCGCGGTGACGAATAGAGCCCGAGGTCTCATGTGGTCTCCCTAGATCGACACGGGTGAGCCTCCTGCCTACTCCGGTGGCCGGGTTCCGGCAACCCGGGCGGTCGGCCCCTGTCGCGCCGATCTTCGCCCCGCCGTTCGGATCGATGTCACGAACGCTCGAGAAGGTTGGCGGCATGCGAATTGTTCGGTTCCGGGGATTGTCCGCCCTGGTCAGGGTCGAGAGTGATCGAGGTAACCGGCGTGCACCGGGCACTCGTCGCACCGGCGGCGGTCGCAGAGGCGGCAGAGCCGGGCCAGCGCCTTGTCGTCGTCCACCTCGGCACGCAGGACGGTCCGGGCGATGTCGGCGAGGTGGGCGCGCTGCCGGTCGGACAGGTGCCGGAGCACCTGCGCCAGGGCCTGCTGGCGGGCGTGCAGGATCTGCCCGGCGGCGCGGGTGCCGGCGGGGGTGAGGTGCAGGGCCCGGCTGCGCGCGTCGGCGCCCGGGCGGCGGTCGACCCAGCCGAGGCCGACGAGCCGTCGCACCAGGTGGGCCGTGCCCGGCTGGGACAGGCGCAGCACCTGGCCCAGCCACTCGGCGGTGACGCCGGGCTGGTCCTTGAGCACGACGAGCGCCTCGGCGAGCGCACCGCCGGCGCCGGCCGGCGCGACGACCGCCTCGCGCATCCGCTCCCCGACGTGCAGGGCCAGGGCGCCGAGCAGGTTTGCCGCGTCGTCGCCAGGTAAATTCATAACCTGTGAATGTACCTCGTCGAGCGCTCGGCGTCATCGCGACGATGAACGCGGCACAACTGCCGGTCGCCATGCGGCAGCTCCTCGTCGTGCTCCTCGGCCACCACAACACCGGCAGCTTCGCCGCCGCCGGCCTGGCCAGCGCCGCCTGCGGCCTCGGCCTGGCGCTGTCCGCACCGGTGTCCGGCCGACTGCTCGGCCGGTTCGGCGATCCACCGGTGCTGCGGGCCTTCGGCGCCGCGCACCTGTGCGCCCTGCTCGGTCTGGCCGTCACCACCGATGCGCGGGTCTTCGTGGCCCTCGCGGCGGTCGCGGGACTCGCCACCCCGCCGGTGGTCAGCAGCGGCCGGGCCCTGCTGCCGGCCCTGGTGGGCCCCGCCGCCCTCAGCCGCGCGTACGCCGTCAACGCCGTCGGTCAGGAGCTGCTCTACGTCGGCGGGCCGCTGGTGGTGACGCTCAGCCTCGCCGTCACCGGCCCGAGCGGCGCGCTGCTGGCCTTCGCCGGCGTCGGCACCGCCGCCCTGGTCGCCAACACCGTCCTCATCCCGCGCCGCGCGCGCCTCGCCGCGCACCGGCGCACTCCCCTGCCCGCGTCCGGCCGGGTCGCCGTACGGACCCTGACCAGCGTCCACTTCGCCTACATGACCTGCATGGGGGCGATGTGGGTGCTGCTGCCGGCGTTCGCCGCCGCGGCCGGGCGGGCGAACCAGGCGGGCCTGCTGGTCGCAGTCTGGTCGGCGGGCAGCCTGGCCGGCGGGCTGCTGCTGGCCGCCGCCGGCCGGGGTCGGCGGCTCAGCCGCGCCTACCTGGTCCTGATCGGCGCGCTGGCCGCGACGGCGACGGGGTTGCTCCTGCCACACACCGTCGTCCAGATGGCAGTCGCGGTGGCCCTCTTCGGGCTGCCGCTGGCGCCCTGGCTGGCCGTGTCCGACGAGCTGATCGCCCGC
This sequence comes from Micromonospora sp. NPDC050686, assembly GCF_040654475.1. NCBI lineage: Bacteria > Bacillati > Actinomycetota > Actinomycetes > Micromonosporales > Micromonosporaceae > Micromonospora > Micromonospora sp. NPDC050686. The sequence continues at coordinate 38,308 of NZ_JBFAID010000009.1, read as the reverse complement.
GTCGCGCCGCACCCGCACACCGCCGAGGCGTACGGCTGGTTGCTGACGGCCGGGCAGCTCGGCGTCGCCACCGGCGCGACCACCAGCGGCCTGGTCAACGACCACTTCGGCACCCGGACCGCGCTGCTCGTCGTGCCCCTCTCGCTGGCCGCGGCCACCGGCGTGGCCCTGCTGCGTCGCCGGACCCTGGCCGTCGGCGCGGAGCCGACGGACGGCCCGGGGCGGGCCGCCGCGACCGCGCCCGCCCCGGCCGGAAGCGGCCGGGCGTCCCCTGGTTGAGCACCGACGCTGATCCGACACGCGCTTCCGTTCGCCCCGGACGCGGGCTACGGTCGCTCTCACCTCGGCCTCCGCTTGGGGCGCCAGCGTATGCCTTACGAAAGGATTCGGTGATGACGAGCAGCCACACCAGCATCGACGGCGGCCCGGTCAGTGTCGGGCACGGCCCCCGACGGGTGCTGGCCCTGCACGGATGGTTCGGGTCGGCGCGCGGCTGGGGCTGGCTGCCCGAGCTGATCGACGGCGAGCGCTTCACCTGGGCCTTCCTGGACTACCGGGGATACGGCGCGCGGGCCGGGGTGGCCGGCGAGCACAGCATCGCCGAGATCGCCCGCGACGCGCTGGACCTCGCCGACTCCCTCGGCTGGGACACCTTCTCGGTGGTCGGGCACTCCATGGGCGGCAGCGCCGCACAGCGGGTGCTCGCCGACGCGCCCGGCCGGGTGGAACGCCTCGTCGGCATCAGCCCGGTCCCGGCCGGTGGGGTGCCGTTCGACCTGCAGCGCTGGGCGCTGTTCGACGGGGCGGCCGGCAACCCGGAGAACCGGCGCACCATCATCGACCTCACCACCGGCAATCGGCTGTCCGGGCGCTGGCTGGACGAGATGGTCCGGTTCTCCCTCGAACACTCCACCCGGGAGGCGTTCGGCGCGTACCTGAGCGCCTGGGCGCGCACCGACTTCACTGACGAGGTGAAGGGCAACCCGGTGCCGGCGCTCGCCGTCGTCGGCGAGCACGACCCGGCGCTGGGCGCCGACACGATGCGCGGGACCTGGCTGGGCCACTACCCGAACGCCCGGCTGGAGGTGCTCGCCAACGCCGGGCACTACGCGATGTACGAGACGCCGGTGCGGCTGGTCACCGTGCTGGAGGAGTTCCTGGGGCAGCACAGTTAGCTCGCGGCGAGGGACACCGGCGCGCTGAGCGGGCCCTCGTTGCCGCTGCGGTCGAGACCGGAGACGCAGTAGGACACCGGTCGGTCGGTGGGGGCGCCCCGGTCGGTCCAGGTGCCGGCGCGGGTGGTGCCGACCAGCCGGGCGGCGTCCCCATCCACCCGGTAGACGGCGAAACTCGTCGCGGCGTCCCCGCGCCAGGTCACCTCGACACCGCCGGCGTCCGCCCGCCGTACGCCGGTGAGCGCGGGTGCTCCCGGCGGGGCCGCCGGGAGCTGCGCCATCGTCGGCAGCAGCGCCGGGCCGCCGTAGTGCGCCGCGCTGTACCGGCTGACCGCGCCGAGCTTGTCGTCGCGCACCTGCCGGGCGCTGAAGTGCACGCTCCCGCTGACCTGGTGCCGGCGGTTGAGGGCGAGCTGGCGGTCCAACTCGGCCGGGTCGCGCCAGGCGCCCCGCTCGCCCACCCGGTAGTCGGCCTGGCCGATGTAGAGCTGCACCCGGGTGCCCCGCACCATGGCCGCCCACCAGGGCAGCAGCTTGGCGTAGTCGGCCTTGTCGAAGCCGATGTGCCAGTACAGCTGCGGCACGACGTAGTCCAGCCACTGCTCCCGGACCCAGCGGCGGGTGTCGGCGTAGATGTCGTCGTAGCTCTGCAGGCCGGCCGTCGCCGAGCCGGCCGGGTCGGTGCGCTTGTTGCGCCAGATGCCGAACGGGCTGATGCCGAACTTCACCCAGGGCTTGAGCGCCTTGATCCGTTCGCTCATCTCCCGGACCAGCGTGTTGACGTTCTCCCGCCGCCAGGCGTGCCGGTCGGTGAAGTCCCGGCCGTACCGGGCGAACGCCGCGCCGTCCGGGAAGTCCTGCCCGGCCTCGGGGTACGGGTAGAAGAAGTCGTCGAAGTGCACCCCGTCGACGTCGTACTTCTCGACGGCCTCCAGCATGGCGTCCTCGACGAACGCGCGCGCCTCGGGGATGCCGGGGTTGAAGTACAGCCGGCTGCCGGGCCGGTTGGCGCTGGGATAGGTGACCGCCCACTCGGGGTGCTGGCGCAGCGGGTGCGTCGGCGCGAGCCGGTCCATTCTGGGGCCGGGCCCGCCGACGGTGGCCGGCTGCCCGCCCCGGTACGGGTTGAACCAGGCGTGGAACTCCAGGTTGCGGGCGTGCGCCTCGCTGATCATGAACTCCATCGGGTCCCAGCCGGGGTCACGGCCGTCCTGCCGGCCGGTGAGCCACTGCGACCACGGGGCGTACTTCGAGGGCCAGAGCGCGTCGCCGCTGGGACGCACGTGCACGAAGACCGCGTTGTGGTTGCGCCGCACGGCCAGGTCCAGCCAGCCGCGGAACTCCGCGCGTACCGTCTCGGCCGGCAGGCCGGGCCGGCTCGGCCAGTCGATGTTGTTCACCGTCGTGATCCACATGCCACGCAGCTCGCGCGGCGCCCGCGCCGCCCGGCCGGCGCACGAGCCGACCTGGCCCGCGCCGGCCTCGGGCGCCACGCGCACGGCGGCGGTCCCGGCGCCGTCGCCGCGCCCGCGCAGCGACCAGGCGCCGGCCGCGACCGCCACCGCGAGCAGCACGACTACCGCGACGGCTCCCTGGGTACGCCGGCGAACGCCCCGCCTGCTGCTGCGCCGGCCCGGCGGCCGGTCCGATCCGGGCGCGGCGGGGTGCGGGTCGGCGACGGGCATCTGGCCAGTCTGCCCAGCTGACGTCGCGACCGCACGGCGGGGGTGGTTATTTAACGATCAGCTAAGGCGTTTTCCGGCTCGTCGGGCGAGACCCAGCTCAGCCGGCGCCGCGCGTGCACGTCGGTGCGGGCCAACGCCGCCAGTTCGGCCCGGCGCCCGGTGCGGGCCAACAGGTCCAGGTGCCACAGGTGTGCGTTGTGGCGCGCGTGGAAGGGATGCTGGCGAAGCCGCACTGGCGTTGAACGGCACCGCCTCGCCGACGCACCGGAGCGCGCCGACGAGGCGGTGTCGTGCCGGGCGTTACCGCTGGGCGATGGTGACCGTCGCCGTACGGTAGTTGTTGCGGGTGTCGTTGTTCCTCGGGTCGTAGTTCTGCTCGATGTTGCCGGCCGTGTCGACCGAGAACCAGCGGAAGGTCGTCGTCTCGGTCACGTGGAAGACCTGCCCCGGCTCGCGGAACTCGGTGGCGGCGTAGCGCGGCGACTCCATGGTGGGCCGGCTGCCGTCGGTCGTGTAGTAGATGGTGGCCGGCTCGCTGGTCTCGAAGCGCACGTCGACCGGCCCGGAGTGCGTCCCGCCGCCGGGGACCAGCCGGGACGTCGGCTTCTTGTTGTCCTTGCCCCAGTCCGCGGCGATCCGGAACATCTCCATGATGCCGTTGGCGTACTCCATCGTCTCGGCGTGGCCGCTGACCAGCTCGGGGTTGCCCTCCCAGGCCGGCTGGAAGGAGCCGCCCTGCCAGTTGCCGGTGGCCGGGTTGTAGATCGAGCCGCCGACCTCCCAACCGAAGGCGTAGATGCCGTAGGTGTGGTAGAGGTCCTCGCGCACGTTGCCCGCCGAGGAGTAGAGGACGTCCGACGAACCGCCGACGTTCTCCGGCGTGACGACGGTCTGCCGGTGCGCCTTGACCTGGGACAGGATTCGGGCCGCCGACTGCCAGTAGAACGCCTCGTCACCCAGCGGCGGGCGGGGCGTGGTGATCCGCCCGTCCGCGATGTAGGCGCCGGGCTGCCAGAACAGCTGGCCGCCGTTGGAGTGCACCGACATCATGAACTTGATGTTCGAGTACTTCTCGACGAGCCAGACGATGTTCTTCGACTCGGGCTCGGACAGCTTCTCCGGCCCCTGGTAGGTGTCGCTGACGCAGCTGTTCGAACCGCCGGCGTAGCCGTCCTGGGCCGACCCGACCCGGTAGTTGCGGTTCAGGTCGACGCCCCAGGAGTTGCGCCGGGCCGGATCGGCGTTGTCGTCCGGGCAGTGGTTGGTCAGGTTCCGGCGCTGCGAGGCGAAGTTGTAGAAGCTGTAGTTCGCCCCGTCCGGGTTGTTGGACAGGATGAAGAAGATGTCGGTGTTGTTGACGATCTTCTTCGTCTCCCAGTCGGACGTGTAGTTGTGCACCAGACGCTCGGCCGTCTCCAGCGACGTCGTCGCGGGCACCCACTCGCGGGCGTGGTCCTGCGCCTGGATCAGCACGCCCGGGTTCCGGCCGTCGCGGTGCTTGCCGATGCGCAGCACGGGGATCGTGGCGGGGCCGCGCGGCACCTCACCCTCCGGCGCGCCGACGCGCTTCTGGTCGAGGAAGTCGGTCAGCGCGACCGGGCCGGGCGTCGCCGCGACGACGCCGGTGCCGGTGTTGGTGCGGTACGGGTGCGCCCGGTCGATCAGCCCCGCCGACCGGGTACGCAGTGCCGTCGCCACCTCGGCCGCCGTGCTGGCCGGCGCACCGGAGGCGTTCTTGGCGAGCAGGACGCGGACGGCCTTGCCGCTCACCTCGACCGCGAGCGGGAGGTTCGCCCCCGGCCGGTCCACGAACTCGACGGTGACGTCGTTGCCGCCCTCGTGGCCCCAGGCCGCCGAGCTGACCACGACCGCGGCCTGCCCGGTGCCGCCGATGGTGGCCTGCGCCTTGCGCTGGTAGCCGTTGGTGCGGTTCGGCAGGTAGACGATCTCGGCGATGTCCGGGTACTGCCGGGCGATCTCCTCGGCCCGCGCGAAGAGCTGCTGCGGGTGCCGGTAGCTGTCGACGAAGTTCCACTTGTAGGCCGGGTTCGCGGTCAGCGGCGGCGCGCCGTCCTCCAGCCAGTTGGAGACGTAGCCGGTGGCCACCCCGCCGGTGGAGCTGGTCACCCGGATCTGGTTCGGGCGGGTGCCGAGCTTGTACAGGTTCCGGTGGAACATGTACTGCCCGGAGTCGACGAACCGGCTCATCGTGCGGGCCGAGCCGAATGCGGTGCCCGGGCCGGAGTCGTTCTCCAGCTGCATCCCGACGACCGGGCTCGTCTGCTGCCCCTCGGTGGTGCGCGCCTCGACGTAGAGGAAGCCCTGGCCCTTGGTGGTGAACCAGTCGGCGCGGGCGATGCGTACCGTCTCCTGGTGGGTGAGCGGCTGGACGGACCGGGCGGCGAACGCCGCAGCGGGTGCCTCGACCTCCTCGCCCCAGGCGAAGCCCTCGTCGTCGGCGAGGATCTTGACGCCCATCGCCTCGAGTTCGGCGGTCTGCTCGGCGGTCACCACCGCCTCGCCCTCGATGCCCGCCGGGACGCGCCGCAGGCCGTGCTCCAGGTCGAAGCCGGCGGCGACGACCTTGTCCAGCATGTCGGCGCCGGTCAGCTGGATGCGGACCAGGCTGACCGCCCCCGGGTCCTCCAGCTGCGATCGCGCCGAACTGGTCGTGGCGCTCGAGCCGCCGGGCTCCGCCCCGGCCGGCGCGGTGGCGATGAGGACGCTGCCCACCAGGGCGGGCAACGCGACCAGCGCGATGCGCCGTCGTCGTGTACTTCGCATGCTCCCCTCCTTCTGCTTGTGGCGGTCTGCCGTGGTGCTCTCCGCTCAGGTGTCCGGAGGGTATCGGCGTGGATGCGTCCGGATGGGCATTGACGTGCACAGTTGATGCAATCTTGAGCTTCGCCCGGGGACTGGCCGTCGCAAGATCACTCCACCGGCGGCGGATAGGCTCGCCCGGTGAGTCTCCAGGCGATGTTGTTGTTCGTACTCGCCGCCGTCGCGGTGATCGTCGCCGTACGGTGGGTAGCGGCGCGCACCGGCCTGCCGGCGGCGGCGCTGCTGCCGCTGATCGGCATCGGGTACGCGCTGCTGCCCGGGCCCAACATCAGCCTGGACCCCGAATTCGTGCTGTTGGTGGTCTTGCCACCGCTGCTCTACAGCGCGGCGCTGGACTCGTCGTTGCTGGGCATCCGCCGCAACCTGCGCATCGTGGTCAGCCTGTCCGTGGTGCTGGTCCTGCTCACCGCCGTGCTGGTGGGAATCGGCTTCCACCTGTTCGTCGCCGGGGCGACGCTGGCCGCCGGGATCGCGGTCGGCGCCGCGGTCGCGCCACCCGACCCGGTGGCCGCGCTCGCGGTGGGCCGACGGGTCAACCTGCCGCCGAAGCTGGTCACGATCATTCAGGGTGAGGGGCTGCTCAACGACGCCACGGCGCTGACGATCCTCAGCGTCGCCGTCGCGGCGGCGGTCGGCGGGGAGTTCTCCTACCCGTCGGCCGCGGGGACGTTCGTAGTCGTCGCGGCGGGCGGGGTCGCCGTGGGCGCGGCCGTCGCCTGGGCCGTACGGCTGGCCCGGCCGCTCACCACGGACCCGCTGCTGGCCAACGCCGTCTCCCTCGCGACACCGTTCCTGGCCTACCTGTTGGGCGAGGAGCTGCACGTCTCCGGCGTGCTCGCCGTGGTGACCGCCGGGCTGATCGTCGGCCACTACTCGCCCCGGCTCTCCTCCGGCGCCAGCCGGTTGCAGGCCAGCGCGGTGTGGCGCCTGGTCGACTTCCTCCTCGAAGGGTTCGTCTTCCTGCTGATCGGCCAACAGCTTCCCGCCGTGGTCGGCGGCCTGCGCGAGTACGACACGTCGACCGTCGTCATCGCGGTCGCGGTGTCGGTCGGCGTGGTGCTGCTGCTGCGCCCGGCGTGGCTGGTGCTGACCCAGTCGCTGCCCCGGTCGTTGCACACCCGGCTCGGCGGCGCGTCCGACCCCGACGACCTCGACGAGGCCGGCGAGGCGCGGCAGGCCGCGTGGGCCGAGCGCAACGCCCGCCGGCTCACCGCCCGGGAGGTGACGGCGCTGAGCTGGTCCGGCACGCGCGGGGTCATCAGCCTGGCCGCGATCTTCACCCTGCCGTTGACGACCGACAGCGGTGCCCCCTTCCCCGACCGCAACCTCCTGCTGTTCTGCACGTTCGTGGTGGTGCTGGTGACCCTCGTCGGGCAGGGCCTGACGTTCGCCCCGCTGGTGCGGGCGCTGGGCCTGCGCGCCGACGCGGCCGACCAGGCCCGGGTGCGCAACGAGGCCCGCTCGGCGGCCGTCGAGGCGGCCCTGGCCCGCCTCGACGAACTGGTCGCCGACGAGCCGGACCAGGCCCCGGCCGTCGACACCACCCGCGCCCAGCTGCGGGCCCGCCTGGCCCGCTACCGTGGCCGGCTGGACCTGCTCCAGCAGGCCGAGTCGACCGAGGTGCCCACCTCACCCGAGTACGAGTCGGCGTTGCGCATCCGCCGGGCCGCGATCGACGCCCAGCGGGAGGAACTGCTGCGCTGGCGGGACGCCGGCCGGCTGCCCGACGAGGGGCTGCGCATCCTGGAACGGGAACTCGACCACGAGGAGCTGCTGCTGCCCAACCGCGGCGGGCGCTGACGCCGGTCGCGCCTATGCTGCCGGGATGAGCGGTCAACCGGAGCGGACGGATGACCGACGTCTGCATCCGGCGATCAGCGCCGTTCCTCCCGGTGCTTTCCTACCGGCGCCCGCCGTTCACCTGGCTCGCCTTCAGCAGGGCAACCGCCCGTGTCCCGATCTTGAACTTGTGGATTGGTCGGACATCGTCATCGAGCGGCACCCGCCTTCCCCGCGCGGCGATGACGATCACCGCGTCGGCCGGCAGCACTGACGCGACGGCTCGCACCATTCCAGCCGTACCTGACTTGGCGTCCGTCCCGTGCCATTCGGTTTGCTCGCCGTACGGAACGTCGGTGATGACGAGGTGAGGAGTACGTCCGTCGAGGACCGCACCGAGCTGAGCGGGGTCGAACGCGTCCGCCACCCGCGCGACGCTCGCGACGTCCCCGCCGTCGTCGGCGAGCCGCTGGCGGAGGCGGCCGGCCGCCTCGGCCGCTTCCTTGTGTGAGGACTTGCCGTACCTGTCCGCCAGCTCGGCGAGCTTCGCTTCTCGGGCGCTCAGCCCCGCTCGGCTGAGCAGCATCAGGTTTCGCCCGGCCAGGGCTACCGCGCCGCCATCGATGTCCGAAGCGATCACCTCGTTCACCTTCTGGCGATGCAGGAACGCCAGCACGGTGGACAGATAGCCGCTTCCGCAGCACGGATCCCAAATCGTCACCGGCTCGTGCCGCCTGAGGGCGGCCAGGCCGCGAAGGAACATCTCCGAGCCCAACCGGACGGGGAAAGCCGGGTGTCCCGGAGCCGAGTGGAGGACGGCGCCGCTCGCGAGATCCGCGTAGTTGCGTCCAGTCGTCTCAAACCGGTAGCCCATCCTGTGCCTCTCGTGGAAAACCCCTGGGCCGGTTCACACCTGGGTGCTGCCGGCGACAGCCATCGTGGTTCTCTTATGGGCGCTCCTTGACAGCCCTTTGGCGGGCCGCTTCGTACAGAACAATGGACCCGGCTGTGGCGGCGTTCAGCGAACTGGCCATGCCCGCCATGGGTATCCGGATCAGGTGGTCGCAGGCGTCACGCCAGGCCGAGCTGAGCCCGGTCGTCTCGTTTCCCACCAGCATCAGAGTCGGCTGGCTGAAGTCGTACTCCGCTGCCTGAACCTCACCGTCCTCGTCGGTCCCCACCACGCGTACGCCGACGCCGGCCGCTCGGATCGCCGTGACCCAGTCGAGGACCGGCCGATGTGACGGCACACGGACCACGGGAACCGAGAACAGCGAGCCCGTGCTGGCCCGTACCGACTTGGGGTCATAGACGTCGGCGGCGTGGCCGGTGACGATGGCGCCGCTCGCGCCGAAGGCGTCCGCCGACCGGATCAGCGTCCCGATGTTCCCGGGGCTGGTAGGCCGGTCGAACACGACCGCGAGCAGGTTGGGGCTCGTCGGGATCCGACGGAGGTCGTCGTCGGGCAACGCCACGATGGCAAGCAGTTCCGGAGCGACCTCCGTCTTGCCGCCCAACTCGGACATCAACTCGCCAGCCACGGCAATCTTGGTCGCGCGGGTCGCATCGAGGGTCTCGTGCGCCCAGGTCGACAGGTGCGCATCCGCGTTGTACAGAACCTGACGGACCTGCCAGCCAAGTTGGATCGCCATCGTGATGGGTCGGACGCCCTGAACGAGGAACTCGCCGTTGCGCTGGCGCTTGGTGCGATTGCCCAACAGCGCCTCCCATTGCTGGAACCGTGCATTGCGAGTCGTCACCCGTAGGACTGCCACCGACCCCGCCTCCCTCGCGTCTGGCCGTTCATTGTTCGGCACGCCACGAGTTGGCCACACACCCGGGCCTGAACGGGTGAGCGTCGGCCGCCCTGGCCGGTCGATGCGGGCCACCGGCTGCCAGAACAGACGAATGGCGCACCAGAACTCACAAAGCGTACTTGGATGGGCACCGTACCCGAGCACCTCGCCGGGGCCTGACAGGTCGTCCTGTCCTCGGCGGCGGAAGCCGACGGACAGCCGACGTGGTCCCGCCGGCGCCCGCCCCCCACGGGCGCCGGCGGGGTCACCCCTTGACGCATACCACCTGCTTGAGGTGGGCGACCACCTCGACCAGGTCCTCCTGCCGCGCCATCACCTCGGTGATGTCCTTGTACGCGCCGGGGATCTCGTCGACCACCCCGGCGTCCTTGCGGCACTCCACCCCGGCGGTCTGCGCGGCCAGGTCGGCGGTGCTGTACGTCCGCTTCGCCTGCCCCCGCGACATCCGCCGCCCCGCGCCGTGCGAGGCCGAGTGGTACGCGTCCGGGTTGCCCCGGCCGCGCACGACGTACGAGCCGGTGCCCATCGAGCCGGGGATGATGCCCAGGTCATCCTTGCCGGCCCGGATCGCCCCCTTCCGGGTCACCAGCAGCTCCACCCCGTCGTAGGTCTCCTCCGAAACGTAGTTGTGGTGGCAGGAGATCGGCTCGTCGTACGCCACCTGCGGGAACTGGTCCCGGACCACGCCGCAGAGCAGGGCGAGCATCACCGCCCGGTTGCGCCGGGCGTACTCCTGCGCCCACCACAGGTCCCGGCGGTAGGCGTCCATCTCCGGCGTGCCGGCGAGGAACACGGCGAGGTCCCGGTCGGGCAGGCCAACGTTGTGCGGCAGCCCGCGGGCCACCGCCATGTGCCGCTCGGCCAGCTCCTTGCCGATGTTGCGGGACCCGGAGTGCAGCATCAGCCACACCCGCCCGGCGTCCGGGCCGCCCTGCTCCAGGCAGACCTCGATGAAGTGGTTGCCGCCGCCGAGGGTGCCCAGCTGGTGCCGGGCCCGGCTCTCCAGCTGCGCCACCCGCCGGTCCAGGTCGTCGAAGCCGGTCCAGAAGGCGTCCCAGCCGCGCTGCTCCAGGCCCCGGATCCGGCGCGGGTCGACCGGGTCGTCGTGCTTGGCGAAGCCGACCGGAATGGCCGCCTCGATCGCCGTACGCAGCGACTTCAGGTCGTCGGGCAGGTCGCCGGCGGTGAGCGAGGTGCGGACGGCGGACATGCCGCAGCCGATGTCCACACCCACCGCGGCGGGCGACACCGCCTGCCGCATCGCGATCACCGAGCCGACCGTGGCACCCTTGCCGAAGTGCACGTCGGGCATGACCGCCACGCCCTGCACCCAGGGCAGCGCACCGATGTTGCGCAGCTGCCGGGCCGCCTGCTCCTCGATCGTGTACGGGTCGGTCCAGACCCGCACCGGCGCACGGGTGCCGGCCAGCGGGGTGTAACCCATCGTTGTCTCCTCGGTTCGGGGGATGGTGGAGCGGGGAAAGCTGCGCGGGGAACCCGGTGACGAAAAAGCCGCCCGGTCCCCTGCGGTGGGGTGGGCGGCTGCGCGCGGATCGCGCTCGGCGCTAGTCGCGCCACCACCCTGGCCGTCGGTACCACCGGCGGCCTTGGCCGCCCCGGGTGCGCTCGCCGGCGCACGCCAGGCCATCGCCGCGCGGCAAGGACCGCGTGGGTTCGGTGCTGGTGCGCTGCGCCACGGCATGCTCCCTTGGGGACTGGCTCGTCGAACTTGCGCAACGGTATGCCGGCCGCCGGGTCATCGCAATCGATATTGGCGCACTCCTTGACGTATCGACTTTCGTTATGCACGCTACGCGGACACATAACGGAATACGATATGGGGGTGAGCGGTGAACGCGTCCGTGAAGGTGAGCGTCCGGCTGCTCATCGGGCTGATCGGCGCGGCCGCCGCGGCCGTGCTCGTCTTCGGCGTGTGGCCGACCGTGCTCGGCCCGTCCGGCCTGGAACTTGGCCGGGGCCTGGCCCCGATGCCGGCGCCCCAGCCCGTGCAGACCGTGGCCGTGCTGCCCGACGACGGGTTCGCCGCCCGGTGGCAGGCCGCGGCTCCCGACACCCACCAGGTCTTCCCCTGGCAGGACACCTCCGACGGCACCCGGGACGCGATCACCGGGCTGCCGCCGGTCGAGCTGGCGACACCGTCGATGGTGTTGTCGATCCTGGAACCCAGCTGGCTCGACCGGCTCAGCCTCGCCGGGCCTGAACTCGCCGCGCAGGCGTTGATCCTGGCCGTGCTGTGGCTGCTGCGGCGGATCGTCCGCACCGTGCCGGCCGCCGAGGTGTTCGCCGACGCCAACGCCCGGCGGATCGTCCTCATCGGCCTGCTGGTGGCCGTCGGCGGCAGCGCCGTCCAACTGCTCGGCTACGCCGCCGACAGGGCCGTCGTCGCCCGGTCCGCCGCCGCGGGCGTCGTCGATGCCGCCTTCTCCTTCTCCTTCGTGCCACTGGCGATCGGGGCGATCGTCCTGTTGCTGGCCGAGGTGTTCCGGCAGGGCGTACGGCTGCGAGCCGACGTCGACGGGCTGGTGTGATGGCCCCGGCGCCGGAGGAGCCCGGTCACCGGGTCACGGTCCGCCTCGACCGGCTGCTCGCTGCCCGCGGCCTGACCCTGGTCGAGCTCTCCGAGCAGGTCGGCGTGAGCGTGGTCAACCTCTCCGTGCTGAAGAACGGCCGCGCTCGGGCGATCAGGTTCTCCACCCTCACCGCCATCTGCGAGGCCCTGGGCTGCACGCCCGGCGACCTGCTGGAGGTCGAGCCCCGCGACGGCTGACGCCCGCCGCTCACCTCCGCAGGCGCCGATCACCCGGGTCCGCCGAGCCGTCGTCGCCGTGGCCGACCTCGCATAGCTGGGTGAGGCCGCGGACGGCTGGTGGCAGGCGGCGAGATCAGGTGGAGGCCCGTCAGCTCAGCCGGCGAAGTCCCTCGGAGATGGCCGTGCGGCGCCAGGACGCGCCGGAGCCGGGCTGCCCTGCCCCGCCCGACAGGGCGCTGGCCCGGTGGGAACACCACCGGGCCAGCGCCACTGTCACGCGGACGCCGCGCGGGCGTCCGGCCGGGTCACACCTTTTCCAGGCCGCGTTCGACGGCGGCGATGATCTGCGGGCGCAGTTCCTCCGGCCGGATGATGGCGTCCACCGAGCCCACCTCGACCGCGCGCTGGATGCTGTGCACGGCGTCGAACTCGGCGGCCACCTCGCCCAGCTTCTCCGCCCGGACGTTCGCCCGGACGTCCATGAGCTGGGTGACCAGCGCCGCCCGCTCCGCGCCGGTCGCCGCGTTGACCCGGGCCTGGAGGTCGGCCACCCGCGGGTCCTTGGCGGTACGCGCGTTGACGTCGCCGGCGAACACCACGGCCGCGGCGGGCGCCCCGCCGATGACGGAGGCGAACGAGCCCTCCACGGCGAGCACCGTCATGTTCGGGTTGAGCGCCTTGGAGAAGACCACGAACGCGCCGCCGTGATAGCGCGAGACCACGCAGAACACGATCGGGCCGTCGAAGTTGACGATGGCCCGGCCGATCTCCGCGCCGTACTCCAGTTGGAGCTGGCGCATCGACTCCGGCGAGCCGTCGAAGCCGGACAGGTTCGCCAGCACGACCAGCGGCCGGTTCCCACTGGCGGCGTTGATCGCCCGCGCGGCCTTCTTCGACGAGCGCGGGAACAGGGTGCCGGCCGTGTAGGTGTCCGGGCCGTCGGTGGGCGGGAACCCGCGCCGCGGCACCGACCGGGACTCGATGCCGAGCAGGCACACCGGCAGGCCGCCGAGGTGTACGTCCTGCACGACGGCGGTCTCCGCGTCGGCCATGCCCGCCCAGCGCTCCAGGACCGGGTGGTCCTGGTCGGCCAGGGCCCGCATCAGCGTACGGATGTCGAAGGCCTTCTTCCGGTCCGGGTTGCGCTCCCGGGAGAAGATCTCGCCGACGGTGGTGAAGTCGCTGTCCGGCACGGCGTGCGGGTAGCCGGAGATGTCCCGGTCGGCCGGGTCGGCGGTGACCGCCCGGCGCGGCCGGGTCTCGCCCGGCGCGACGTAGGTGTGGTCGTGGTGGGCCATCAGCACGTCGCGGGCGGCCGGCAGGTCCGGCGCCCAGTACTGCGCCTGACCGTTGGGGCCCATCACCCGGTCGTACCCGCCGATGCCGAAGTTGTCCTCGGCCGACACGCCGCCGGAGAAGTCCAGCGACTGCTTGCCGGTCAGCACCATCGCCGAGTCCGGGGTCATCACCAGGATGCCCTTGGTGTGCATGAGCATGGTGGCTTCGGCGTTCCAGTACGGCTGGGCGCCGACGGTGATCCCGGCGACCACGATGTTGATCTCGCCGCCGGCCTGGGTGAACTGCACGATCCGCTTGAGCGCGGCGGCCACCCAGTCCATGTTCTCGGTGCCCGAGCTCATCGAGATCCGCGCGCCCGCCGACAGCGCGAACCAGTCGATCGGAACCCGCATCCGCTCGGCCAGGTCGAGCGCGGCGATGACCCGCGCGCACTCCGGCTCGGCCAGCGCGCCCAGCGCCCTGGTCGGGTCGCCGAGCAGCACCACCCGGGTGACCCCCTCGGGATAGCGCTCGGTCGGGGTGCTCACCACCCCGGCGACGATGCCCGCGGTGTTGCGCCCCTTCGGCCGCTCGACCGGCACCAGCGCGCCGCTGCCGTCCAGGTCGTACTCGGTGAAGGTGCCCTGCGGGCCGGCCAGCATCCCGGTCAGCTCGTACGGGTAGGTGGTGCCGCGCCGCCGCGCCGAGAGCACCTTCTGCCGGTAGTCGTCGAGCGGCTGGATCGGCTCGGCCGTCGGCGCGTCGACCGAGATGCGCATGCCCGCGTCGTAGGAGACCCGGACCGCGATGTCGGTCAGCGCGCCGGTGGCGGCGTCGCGCTGCCGGCCGAGGAACAGCACCTCTTCCAGGCCCGCGCCGGACGTGGTGGGCAGCACCCGCTGGGCCACCGCGTTCAGGTCCTCGATGCTCAGGTCGTTCGGCGGCCAGACGTAGATGGTGATCCGGTTGGTGTCGAACCGCTTGCGCGCCGGCCGCTGCGCCTGGACCTTGCGGATCGCGTCGAGACACGCGTCGAGGGCGCCCTCGACGGCGGGCAGCGCGAGGATCCGGCCCTCGGCGTCGCGCAGCGGGGTCAGGTCGCGGACCTGGGCCATCGCGGCGAGCCGCTCGTCGGCCGGGTTGTCCGGGGCGACGCAGTGGAAGAGGTACACCTCCTCGTCCGCCGACGGCAGCCGGGTCAGGTCGAAGTGGCGCAGTCGCGGCAGTTGCAGCCGCTGGGCGATCAGCGGGTGCAGCCCGCGGATGACCCGGTCCTCGCCCTGGCCGGGGCGGAAGGTGAAGTGGTGGTGCACCTCGGCGCCGGTGCGGCCGGCGACCGTCACCGTCACCCGCTGGAGCGCGTCCAGCAGCCCGGCGCGGTCGATGACCTCCCGCAGGGTGCCGGCCATCGCGTCCACGTCGGGCTGGTCGCTCCAGGTCAGGTAGACGTCGGCGACCGTGTCCGGGGCGGCCAGCCCGGCGACCTTGTCCAGCGCCGCGGGCAGCTCCGCGAAGTCGGTGGCGGCGGCGATCAGCCGGACCCGCTCGCCGTCGCGGTCGTACTCGGCGGTGAAGAACGTGTGCCCCGCGACCTCGACGCACCGCGCGTCGCTCGCGCCGCGGTTGCCGTAGTAGCGGCGGCTGAGCACCTCCAGCATCGGGCCGTGGTCGGCGCCGGGCTTGCCGATGCGCTGGCCGAGCAGCCGCACCAGCGGCTCGGGCGAGGCGACCATGGTGGCGATCCGCTCGGCCCGGTCGGCCGCCTCGGGGTGCCGGTCGAGGTGACGCAGGTGACCGCGGACCGCCGCGTACACCTCGGCCCGCTTGCGGCGCAGCATCGGCTGGGCCGCCCAGCGGAACACGATGCTGCGGGCCAGGTCGCTGACCACCGGGAACCGCAGCTGGGTGGCGGAGATCAGGTGCTCCAGCGCCTGCCCGACCAGCTCGCGCAGCCCGTCGCCGGGCAGCGGCTCGGTCAGCCACCGCTGCAGGAACGTGACGATCACCGAGACGTCGGCCGACGCCCGCTGCTGGGCGAGGAAGATCCGGAACACGGCGTCCTCCAGCGCGGGGGTGCGCTCGAAGTCGTCGACGCCGTAATGGTGCAGCACCCGGGCGAGCCGGTGGCGGAAGGTGTCGGGCAGCCCGGCCCGGTCGACGTCGAGGCTCTGCAGGTAGGTGTGGAAGTACTCGCGGGGGCTGTGCACCCGGGTGTCGGTGCCGCTCTCCTCGCCGGCCGGCCGGTTGCGGCTCAGCTCGGACAGGTCGGCGAAGACCTGCAGCAGCTCGACCTCCTGGTCGAGCGGGCGGTGGCTGAGCTCGGCCCGGGCGGCCAGGTAGTCGGCCAGCACCCGCCGGCCGTCGCGCGGGTCCGGGTCGTAGCCGAGCAGCAGGCTGCGCAGGTCGGCGATGCCCCGGGCCACCCGGGCCTCGGCGCTCGGGCCGGCCGGCTCGACCGGCAGCTCCAGGTCGGCGGCCTCGGCCTGCACGGCCGGGCCGGCGGCGTCGTCGCCGACCGGGTCCAGGCGCAGCAGCGGCGCGCCGGTCTCCACCTGGCTGCCGACGGAGACCAGGCACTCCCGCAGCTTCGCCTTGAACGGCGCGCGCAGCACCGTCTCCATCTTCATGCTCTCCAGGACGAGCACGGGCGCACCCGCCTCGACCTCGTCGCCCACCCCGAGCGGGGTGGCGACCACCAGCGCGGGCGCCGGCGAGCGCAGCACGCCACCCTCGTCGCGGCTGACCCGGTGGGTGATGCCGTCCACCTCGACCAGGTGGACCGGCCCGTGGGTGTGGGTGACCAGCCGGAACCGCCGGCCGTTGACCACGATCCGGCCGGTGTGCTCGTCGAACCGCTCCAGCTCGGCGTCGACCGTGGTGGTCTCGCCGATGCCGATCCGGAACCGGCGCGGCCCGGTCTGCGCGACACTCACCCGGTAGCCGGCGCCGCGCAGCTTCAGGTCGATCGGCCGACCGCTGGCGTGCTGCACCTGCGGGCGCCCGCCGTGCGCGGTGGAGAGCAGCCGCTGCCGCTCCACGAGCGCCTCGTCCTCGTACGCCTCGATCGCGGCCGCGGCCAGCGCGACGCCGGAGTGGCGGGTGGAGACCAGGCGGCCCTGCGCGCGGACCCGGTCGATCCAGCCGGTGTCCGCGCTGGCGTCGATGACCTCGGGCTGGTCGAGCAGGTCGAGCAGGAAGCTCTTGTTGGTGGCGCCACCCTCGATGACCACGGTGGTCTCGGCGACCGCGCGGCGCAGCCGGCCGAGCGCCTCGTCGCGGGTACGCCCGTAGGCGATGATCTTGGCGATCATCGAGTCGAAGTCGGCGGGGATCACGTCGCCCTCGCTGACGCCGGTGTCCACCCGCACGCCCGGGCCGCTGGGCAGCACCAGCCGTACGATCCGGCCCGGCGCGGGCGCGAAGTCCCGGTCCGGGTCCTCGGCGTTGAGCCGGGCCTCGACCGCGTGCCCGGCCTCGGCCGGGATCCGGTCGGCGAGCCGGCCCCCGCCGGCCACGTGGATCTGGGCCTTGACCAGGTCGAAGTCGGTGGTGGCCTCGGTGATCGGGTGCTCCACCTGGAGCCGGGTGTTGACCTCCAGGAAGGCGAACAGCCGATCGCCCGGGTGGTAGAGGAATTCGACGGTGCCCGCGCCCCGGTAGTCCACGGCCAGCGCGAGCCGCTCGGCCGCCGCCTTCAGCTCGGCGACCTGCTCTCCGGCGAGCACCGGCGAGGCCGACTCCTCGATCACCTTCTGGTTGCGCCGCTGCACCGAGCAGTCCCGTACGCCCAGCGCCCACGCCGTGCCCTGACCGTCGGCGATCACCTGCACCTCGACGTGCCGCGCGCCGGTGACCAGCCGTTCCAGGAACACCACGCCGCTGCCGAACGCGCGCTCGGCCTCCAGGCTGGTGCGCTCGTACGCCTCGGTCAGCTCGTCGTCGCTGCGCACGACCCGGATGCCTCGGCCGCCGCCGCCCGCGGTCGCCTTGAGCATCAGCGGGTAGCCGATCTCGGCCGCCGCCCGCTTCGCCGCGGCCAGGCTCTCCACCGCGCCCCGGCTCCACGGCGCCACCGGGACGCCGACCTCCTCGGCGATCAGCTTGGCGCCGATCTTGTCACCGAGCGTCCGCATCGCCTCGGCGCTGGGGCCGATGAAGGTGACGCCGATCTTCTCGCACAGCTCGGCGAAGGACGGGTCCTCGGCGACGAAGCCCCACCCCACCCACGCCGCGTCCGCGCCCGTCTCGACCAGCGCCCGTTCGAGGACGCGATGGTCCAGGTACGGTCGCGCCGACGCCGGCCCCAGGCAGTACCCGTGGTCCGCCTCGCGGACGAAGGTGGCCCGGCGCTCGGCTTCGGTGTAGAGCGCGATGGTCTCGATCGGCGGGGCACCGGACTCGGCGTTGAGCTCGCGGACGGCGTGGATCAGCCGCATGGCGGCCTCACCCCGGTTGACGATGGCGATGCGGCTGATCACCGAGCAAGCCTCCCAATGGTGCGTTCACAGCAGAACGGGGACGCCCGGGCCGGGGTCCCCGTCCTACACCTTCACCCCTACCGGCCGGTAGGGAAACCGCCGGACCCGCCACCCCGGGAGCGGGAAAGTTGTGGACACCCGACCAACGTAAGACCCGCGGGCGCATTCGCGGTGGCCCGGGTCACAGCCGTCGCCGCCGGCCGGCACCCTTCGGCCTGGGGCGAAAGATCGTCGGCCTAGCCTGCTGCCAAGGATCGAGGCTGGGAGGAGCACGTGGAGCTGCGGGAAAGCGTCGCAGAGCGGTTTCGAGCGGTCAACGGGGACCATCCGATGACGGCGGCGGACGACGCGTACGTCAATGGGCAGTTCGTGGTCCTGGCGGAGCTGTGCGCAGCGCACGGCCGGGACGCCGACGACGTACGCCGGATGATGCTGGACCGGCGGCTGCCGCTACCCGGCTACCTCCGCTCGGACGGCACGGAGATGGTCCCGGCTGACCTGTTCGCCCTGGCCGAGCGGGCCGGCGGCCCGGACCGGCTGGCGGCCTGGTTCACCGGGCACTGGGCGGACCCGACGGTCGGCGCGGCCGAGTGGGACGCCTACCTCAGCGGCCGGTACGTCTGCCTGCACTCCGTCTCGCCGGAGACGATCCGGCGCAAGGACGAGCTGACCGCGGCCATCCGGTCCGCCCCGGACGAACCGGACGCCGGATCGGCCGCCTGGTCGGCGCGGCTGCACGCGCTGGTCGACGAACTGGACGCGCTGGAGCCGGCATTCACCGGGTACGACCGGCTCCGGTTCGGCGGCCCGACGTCCCGGGACACGTACGTCGATGCGGTGCGAAACCGCTATCCCCGCTCTGTGTGAGCGGTGCGGGCCTGCTCGAACAGGTGCTCGCCCTGGTGTTGGACGGTCGCCCCGCCGAGCGCCAGCACGGTGAGGACGACCGCGAGCACGGCGAGCGCCGGGCCACGGCGGGTGACGGGCGGGTCGAGCAGGGCGCGGACCCGGTCGGGCACGTCACCGCCGGTGGCGGCGGGCAGCGGACCGGCGGCGTACCGCCGGCGGGCCAGCGCGGCGCGGGCCAGGGCCCGGGCGACCAGCCGCCGGTCCCCCAGCCGCGCCGCGGCGTCCTCGTCGGCCCACCGCTCGATCGCGTTGCGCAGCCGGCGGGCGGTGGGCCCCAGCACCGGGTTGGCGCTGGCGGCCAGGTCGACCGCGGCGGCCCACCAGGCGTGCCGGTGGGACAGGTGGGAAGCCTCGTGGGCGAGCAGGGCGGCCCGCTCGTCGGCGGCCAGCGCGCGCAGCATGCCCCGGGTGACCACGATCCGGCCGGCCGCCTCCGGGGTGGTGAAGGCGTCGGGGACGTCGCTGTCGAGCACCACCAGGGCGCCCGGCGCGCCGAGTCGCCCGCAGTCGCGGTGCGCGGCGCGTAGCGCCCGGACCCGCCGGCCGAGGAAGACGGCGGTGTGGGCGGCGGCAAGCGCGAGCCCGAGCAGGGCGGCGGCCGGGACCGGCCAGGGCAGCGGAGCCTGCGACCGCAGCGCCTGGGCGGACCAGGCGCCGACGGCGGCGACCTCGGCGTCCTGGCCGATCCAGGTGAAGGCGGTGACGGCCGCCGCGAACCACAGGGTCGCGGTGACCGCCAGGCCGGTCGGGGCGAGCAGGCGTACGGCCAGGGCCGGGCGCAGCGTATGGCTGAGCCACGGCCCGCAACCGGCGTACGCCAGGGTCGCGGCCAGCACCACCAGCAGCGAGATGATCATGTCTGGTCCGGCTCGGCGCGCTGAAGCAGGGCGACCAGGAGCGCCTCGTCCTCGGGGGTGAGGGCGCCGACGAACCGGGTCAGCACGGCCGAGCGGTCGCTGTCGTCGTCGAGCAGGCGGCGCATCTGGTGCGCGACCACCTGGGCCCGATCGCGTACCGCCTGGTAGGCGTAGGCGCGGCCGGCCGGGCGACGGGTCACCCGACCCTTGTCGTGCAGGCGGGCCAGCACCGTGGTGACGGTGTTGTAGGCCAGGCCGGCGTCGAGACGCTCGCGCACGTCGGCCGGGGTGAGCGGGGCGTCCGCGGCGGCGAGCACCGCGAGGATCTCGTGCTCGAGGTCGCCGTGCCCGCGGCGTCGGTTCTTCACCCGTCCCCCAGTAACTACAAATATTGTCGGAGTAGGCTGTTGACTACAAACATTGTAGGACTCATTCGACAACGGGGAGCGGCCATGGACGCCAGGCTGTTCGACGGGATCAACCAGTTCGCGGTGGCCACCCCCTGGCTGCACGCCGCGCTGACCGGCTACGCCAGCTACGGCGTGCTGCTCTTCGCAGCCCTCATGCTGGCCGGCTGGTGGTACGCCCGCGGCACCGGTGACCCGCGGCGAATGGCGGCCGCATTGCTGGCACCGGTGGCCACCGGCCTCGCCATCGCGGTCAACCAGCCACTCGTCGCCCTGTTCCACGAGCCCCGCCCGTACACCGCCCACCCCGGGATCCTCGTGCTGGCCACCCGCAGCACCGACTTCTCCTTCCCCTCCGACCACTCGGTGATGGCGGGCGCGGCGGCCGCCGCCCTGTGGTTCGTCTCCCGGCGCCTCGGTCTGGTCACCACGGTCGCCGCCCTGCTGATGGGCTTCTCGCGGGTGTACATCGCCGCCCACTACCCGCACGACGTCCTCGCCGGCCTGGCCGTCGGCGCCGCGGTGGCGATCATCGTGGTGCCGCTGGCCCGGCCGCTCGCCACCCGCCTCGTCGACGTGGTGGGCCGCACCCCGATGCGCCCGCTCGTCGTCGCCGGCCCCCCGCTGCCGGCCGGCCGCCCCTGAGCGGCGGCCTCACCGGCCCCGCCCCACGCCGCTGACCCGGCGGGCCAGCGCCAGCAGGCCGGCCGTCACCGGCGCCATCCGTACCTTCCTGGCCGCCGACCCCGGCGACCCCGACCGGACGCGGGTCAGTCCTTCTTGCGCTTCATGAACGGGAAGCGGGCGGCCAACTCGGCCAGCTCGACCCCGCCGCACCACGCCTCGGCCAGCTGCACGATGGGCAGCAGGTCGCAGGCGTCACCGTGGGCGCGCACCCGGCCCGCCTCGGAGATGTCCACCATGAAGTAGCGGGCCTCCCGGGCCAGCCCGACCCGGACCAGGCCCCGGTCACAGGAGATCTCGGCGTGGGTGTAGTGGGCCCGTCCCGTCTCCGGCGCGCTCAGCCGGCCGATGGACAGCCCGTGCCGGGCGGCGCAGTCGGCCAGTGCGGCGGCGAGCCCGTCATGCTCGACCAGGTCCGGATAGAGCCGGACACCCAGCGCGGCTGACGCGTCGCTCATGACTGCCTCCCACTTCCTTGTGACAGAGACCAGCTGCACGCAGGTTACGGGGATGTTTCCGACGCGCCTCGTCATCCTGTCCCCCACCACCGCCCCGGGGCAATAGGAACAGTCGTTTCGGCCCTGGTCGGGCGAGAACCCCTCGCGCGCCGAGATCTCGGTAGGGTCGGGCCTTATGGCGCGGATCCGGTGTGACTTCTTCTCCGAGGCCCTCGGCATGGGCACCTCGATGACGGTGCTGCTGCCCGAGCGGGCCGCCACCCAGATCGGCCTGGCCGGCAGCCCGCCGGCCGGCGACCCGCCGGTGCTCTACCTGCTGCACGGCCTCACCGACGACGACACCATCTGGACCCGGCGCACCGCCATCGAGCGCTACGTGGCCCCGCTGGGCCTGGCCGTCGTCATGCCGAACGCGGGGCGCAGCTTCTACACCGACGAGGCGCACGGCAACCGGTACTGGCGGTTCCTCACCGACGAGCTGCCCCGGGTGTGCCACTCCTTCTTCCGGCTGTCCGACCGGCGGGAGGACACCTTCGTCGCCGGCCTGTCGATGGGCGGATACGGCGCGGTCAAATGGGCGCTGCGCGACCCGGGCCGGTTCGCCGCCGCGGCCAGCCTCTCCGGCGCGCTCGACGTGACCCACCGGCGCGAGCACCCGACCAACCCGCTCGACCCGGCCGTCTGGCACACCGTCTTCGGCGATCGGCCGGCGCCTGAGGACGAGGACACGGTGGCCCTCGTCGAGCGGGCCGGCGACGACCTGCCCGCGCTCTACCTCGCCTGCGGCACCGAGGACTTCCTGTACGAGGACAACCGCCGGTTCGTCGCGGCGGCCAAGCGCCGGGGCGTACCCCTCACGGTCGACTGGTCCCCCGGCGCCCACGACTGGGAGTACTGGGACGCCAAGATCCGCGACGTGCTGGCCTGGCTGCCGCTGAAGCGGCGCTGAGCGCGGCCCGGCCGGCGGGGGTAACCGGCCGGGCCGCGCCGGCGGCGACCGGTCAGCCGCGGGTCAACACGACCTTCAGCGCGGCGGTCTCCGCCGGCCGGGCGAAGACGTCGTACGTGGGCTACCTGTTCGGCAGGCGGGTCGGGCCGGCGCTGTTCCGCCGCCCCGACTCCCGGCTGTTCCGGCAGCAGCACGTGGCCCGGGCCAACCGGTTCTTCGCCCGGCACGGCGCCCGCTCGCTGGTGCTGGCCCGCTTCGTGCCGGTGGTACGCACGTTCACCCCGATCGTCGCCGGGGTCAGCCGGATGCGGTACCGGACGTTCTTCGCGTACAACGTCGTGGGTGGGCTGCTCTGGGGCGTCGGGGTCACCGTGCTGGGCTTCTTCCTCGGCCGGATCGCGTTCGTCCGGGCCAACATCGAGTTCATCCTGATCGGCATCGTGGTGGTCTCGGTGCTGCCGATCGCGGTGCAGCTGCTGCGCTCCCGCCACCGCGCCGCCGCGCGTCAGCAGGGCGTGCGTTAACCGGGAGCCCCGCCTCTACCGAATGCGTCAACAAGGGCCCCCTCCTTCGCACCGGGCGATGGGGAAGTTGAAGTAGCGGTGGGGGTACGGCTCGTCGACCAGCCGGTAGTGCCACCACTCGCGGGGGTAGTTCTCGAACCCCTGCGCCGTCATCAGCCGCCTGAGCACCTCCCGGTTCTCCCGCGCGGTCCCGGTGACCCGGGCGTCGGCGGTGTGCGCGCGGGGGTCGAAGCAGTCGAACCCGGTGCCCATGTCCACCGAGTCGTCTCCGAAGCGCTCGCCGGCCGGCGCGGTGCAGGCCACCAGCGGCTGCCCGGGGGTGTACCCGGGCTGCGCCGGCGTCGGCACCGGGACCAGCGTCAGGTCGACGGTGCTGCCCCGGCTGTGCGCGGTGGGCGCGCCGAGGTATCCGTCGGCGAAGAGCCGCGACTTCGGCACGTCCGGATAGAACTCGGCCTTCATCTGCTGCTCGCCGGGCCGCCGCGCCCAGCTGACGAAGTCGTCCACAGCGCGCTGCGGGCGGTAGCAGTCGTACACCTTCAGGCTGCGGCCGGCGGCGAGCGCGGTGGCCTGCACCCGGCGCAGCGCGTCGGCGGCGGCCCGGGTGAGCAGGCACAGCGGTTCGCGGTAGCCGGCGATCGGCCGGCCGACGAAGTTGTGCGCGGTGGCGTAGCGGATGTCGGCCCGGATGCTCGGGTCGACGTCGGTGAGGACGACGAAGTCCGCCGGTGGGCGGGGGCCGGTGGTGGTGGCGGTCGGTGCCGGTGGGGGCGGCGCGGGTCGCTGGCAGCCGGCGGTGAGCGCCGCGGCGACCACGGCCACCGCCGTCAGCCGCCGGACGGTGCTGGCCGGCCCGAACCTCACGCCGTCCTGTCTACCGGACCCGGTGCCGGGCCGACGGCGCATCGGCGACGGCCGGCCGCGCCCGATCAGCCGCCGAGGGTACGGCGGAGGAACTCCACCGCCGCCGCGTCGTCGTCGATCCCGCCCGCCTCGTGGCCGTTGTACCGCCACACCGACAGCTCGGCCCGGCCCCGGTACTCGTTGACCGCGGCGTAGACCGTCGACGGCGGCACGATCTCGTCCATCAGCGCCACCGAGAACCGGGCCGGCGCGGTGGCCCGCCGGGCGAAGGCCACCCCGTCGACGTAGCCGACGGTGTGCAGCACCTGCTCCTCGCGGTCCCGGTGCACGGCCAGGTAGTCGCGGATCTCCCGGTACGGGTGGGCGTCGGTGACCAGCACCGCCCGCGGGATGTCGCAGAGGAACGGCACGTGCGACACCAGCGCGCGTACCCGCGGCACCAGGGCGGCGACGGCGAGCGCCATGCCGCCGCCCTGGCTCTGGCCGAGCACCGCGATCCGGTCGGGGTCGACCATGGGCAGGTCGCACGCCGCGTCCACGGCGCGTACCGCGTCGGTGTACAGCCGGCGGTAGTAGTAGCGGCGCGGGTCGTCGATGCCCCGGGTGACCACGCCGGGCACCTCCGGGCCGGCCGCCGCCGGGTCGGGGGTGTCCCCGCGGCTCCAGCCCGAGCCCTGCCCGCGGGTGTCCAGTTGGAGGTGGGCGAAGCCGGCGGAGGCCCAGAGCAGGTTCTCCAGCGGGTGGCCGCGGCCACCGCCGTAGCCGACGTACTGCACCACCGTGGGCAGCGGCCGGTCGGCCCCGGCGGGCCGGCGCAACCAGGCCCGCACCGGTTGCCCGGCGAAGCCGGGGAGGGTCACGTCGGACACCTCGACGGTGCTCAGCGGGCTGGTCACCGGCGTCACCGCGACGGGGACGTCGCAGGCTCGGGCGTCGGCGAGGGTGTCGGCCCAGAACTGGTCGAAGTCCGCCGGTTCACGCAGCCCGCTGCGGTAGTCGCGCAGCTGCTCCTCGGGCAGGTCGGTGTGCACGCCTCAGGCCGCCGCGAGGTCGCGGCCCGGGTGCGGGCGCCGGGTGGGTCCGCTCATCGTCGTACCTTTCGCTCGCCGGTGGGTGCGGCCGGAGCTGTTCCGGAAGTAGCCCGGGGCGCAGCCGCCGGCGCCTGGCCGCGGGTCGCGGCCTGGCGGGGCGGGAGGTACGCCTGGGTCGCGCCGGTCGCCCTCTCGACGCTGAGGAGAAGCGGGCGTCCGGCGAACCGGACCGCCGGAAAGTCACCGGCTCGTTTCCGAAACGTTTCCGCAATTTGCGGGAACGCTAGAACCCGTTCCGACCTGTCGTCAACCCCCGCCGGTGGGGCAAGATTGGCCGTGGCACGCGCACGCCGCCGGGCCCCGGCAGGGATGCGGCCGACGGGCACGGCCGCAGGAGGAGACACCGTGAAGGCGGACGACGAACGCAGGGTGACCATCACCGCGATCGCGCGGGAGGCCGGCGTCTCCGTGCCCACCGTGTCCCGGGTGCTCAACGGGCGCTCCGACGTTGCGCCGGGCACCCGCGAGCGGGTCGAGGAACTGCTGCGGCACCACGGGTACCGGCGGCGCGGCAACCGCACGGTCACCCGCGCCAACCTGATCGACCTGGTCTTCAACGACCTGGACAGCCCGTGGGCGGTGGAGATCATCCGCGGGGTGGAGGACGTCGCGCACCGCGCCGGGGCGGGCACCGTCGTCTCGGCCATCCACCGCGAGTCCACCTCGACCCGACAGTGGCTGCAGAACCTGCGGGCGCGGGCCACCGACGGGGTCATCTTCGTGACCTCGCAGCTGAGCCAGCCGGTGCACGCCCAGCTGCGCCGGTTCAACGTGCCGGTGGTGGTGGTCGACCCGGCCGGCGTACCGGCCACCGACGTGCCGAGCGTCGGCGCGACCAACTGGGCCGGCGGCCTCGCCGCGACCGAGCACCTGCTCGGGCTCGGCCACCGCCGGATCGGCTTCGTCGCCGGTCCCGCCAACCTGCTGTGCAGCCGGGCGCGACTGGACGGCTACCGGGCCGGGCTGGAGGCCGCCGGCGTACCGCTGGACGACCGGCTGGTCCAACCCGGCGACTTCTACCACGCCTCCGGCTTCGCCGCCGGGTCCGCGCTGCTCGACCTCGACGACCCGCCGACCGCCATCTTCGCCGCCAGCGACCAGATGGCCTTCGGCGTGTACGAGGCGGTGCGCCGGCGCGGTTCGCGGGTCGCCGACGACGTCAGCGTGGTCGGGTTCGACGACCTGCCGGAGGCCCGCTGGGCGTCACCGCCGCTGACCACGGTCCGCCAGCCACTGGCCGAGATGGGGCGGCTCGCCGCCCGTACCGTGCTGCGGCTGGCCCAGGGCGAGCAGATCGAGTCCCCCCGGGTGGAGCTGGCCACCGAGCTGGTGGTGCGGGACAGCTCCGCCGCCATCCCCCGCCCCCGGTAACACCCGCGTCAGCGGCCGACGCCGGAGCGGGCGCGCAGCAGGTGCCGCCGCCGGCGCGCCACCAGCACCGCGCCGCCGGCCACCAGCAGCACCGCCGCCGCGACCGACACCGCGGTGGGCGGCCGGGCCGTCCCGGTGGCCGACGCGCCCCGCAACCCGGCGCCCCCGGCCAGCGCGGACGCCCCGGCGCTCGGCGCAACCAGCGACCTGCCGGCGCCCGGCCGGACCAGCTCACCGACCGCCGCGTCCCGGGGCAGCCCGAACCCCCAGTCCAGCAGCGCCGCGCCCTGCTGCCAGCCGCGCTGGCTGGACACCTCGGCACCGAGCACGGTCACCACCAGCCGCCGGCCGCCGCGTTCGGCCGCGCCCACGTACGTGTGCCGGGCCAGGTCGGTGAAGCCGGTCTTGCCGCCCAGCGCGCCCGGATAGCTGGTCAGCAGCTGGTTGTCGTTCTGGATCTCGAACGGCTTCCGCCGCAGCGCCGGCTGTCCCGGCACCACCGCGGTACGGGTCGCCGTGTACCGCCGGAAGGCCGGCTCGGCGAAGCAGGCCCGGGCGATCAACGCCAGGTCGTACGCGCTGGTGAACTGGCCCGGCCCGTCCAGCCCCGACGGCGTCACCGCGTGCGTCTGGTACGCCCCGAGTTCCCGGGCCTTCTCGTTCATCTCCCGGACCCCGCCGGCGACCGATCCCCCGCCGAGCCGGGCCAGCACGTTCGCCGCCTCGTTGCCGGACCTGAGCAGCAGGCCCAGCCAGATCGTCTCGATCGGGTACCGGCCCCCCTCGGCCAGCCCGACCGCGGAGCTGCCCGGCTCGATGTCCAGGTCCCCGTGGGTGACGGTGACGACCCGGTGCGGGTCCAGCTTCGGCAGCATCGTGGCCGCCAGCAGCAGCTTCTGCACGCTGGCCGGGGTGGCGTACTCGTGCGGGCCGCAGCCGCCGAGCACCGCGCCGCTGTCCAGGTCGGCGACCACCCAGGCGGTGGCGGCGACCGCCGGTGGCGCGGGCGCCTGCCGCGGCACCACCAGCCCGGCGGTGTCCAGCGGGGCCCCACCGACCGCCCGGGCGGCCGGGTCGGCCGGCGGGGGAGGCTGCGGCGGGCGGGTCGCCGGGGCGGGCACGTTCGGGCAGGGCGGCGCTCCCCCGGGCAGCCGGGCGGGCGGGCCGACCCGGGCCTTCGCCACGGCCGGCGCCGGCCCGGTCAGCACCGGCAGGAGCAGGGCGGCGGCCAGCACCGCGGGCAGGCCTCTCATGTCCACGGACGCTAGCCACGCCGACCCGATCGGGTCAGGTGCTCGGCCATTCGCGTCCGGCGGGCCGGGTTGCCGGCTACGATTCCCCGCCGCGCGACCCGCTGCCGGCCAGCCAGACGCCCGCCGCGATGGCGGCGACGGCCGCCACCACCAGCGGGGTCCGCGCACCGCCGAGGGAGAGCGTCTCCCGGAACACGGTCACCCCGATGACGACCCCGGTCACCGGCTCGGTGAGGGTGAGAGCGGTCAGCGGTGCCGCGATCCGGCCGCTCTGGAACGCGCTCTGGTTGACCTGCACCCCGACCACGGCGACCACGATCAGGGCGGCCAACCGCCAGTCGGTCAGCAACGCCAGCAGGTCGCCGTGGAACCGGGTCGCCACCGCCTTCAGCAGGGCCGCGGCCATCCCGTAGAGGACACCGGCGGCCACCCCGAGCAACGCCCCCCGGGTCGCCCCGGTGGCCGCCCGGGCCAGCAGGAGACAACCGGCCACCGCGCCGGCCACCGCGCCGCCCGCCCACCCCCAGGCGGCGGGCGCCGGGTCGTCGATCCCCGCCCTCGGGTCGGTGGCCACCAGGAAGCCGGCCACCCCGAGGATGCCGACCAGCGTCGCCGCGAGGTCGCGGCGCTGCGGTGGCCGCCGGTTCCAGGCCGCCTCCAGCAGGACGGCCATGAACAGCCCGCTGGCCAGCACCGGCTGCACCACGGCCAGCGGCCCGTTGCGCAGGGCCAGCGCCTGGGCCACGGTGCCGGCCACGTCCGGGGCCCAGCCCAACTGCCACAGCCGGGTACGTAGCAGGCGCCAGAGCAGCCGTGGGTCGAGCGCCCGCCGGGTCGGCTGTCGCTTCGCCGCCCGCTGGTGCATGGTGGTGGAGACGGCGTAGCTGAACGCCGCGACGAAGGCGGCCACCACCGCGACCGTCACCGGGCGGCCGCCCGTTGCTCGCCCAGCGGCCCCACCGACCAGCCCTGCCGGCGGCACTCGGCGAGCAGCCGGGGCAGCGCCCCGAGGCTGGACCGCCAGGCGCCCGGCGCGGAGGTGCAGTCCGAGTCGTGCAGCAGGACGGTGCCGCCGGAGCCCAGCCCGGCCCGGACGGTGTCGTAGACGGTGGCGCTGGTGGCGGTCCGGGTCCAGTCCCGGCCCCAGCAGGTCCACAGCACCGGACGCAGGTCCAGCCGGCGCGCGGCGAACAGGGCGGAGCCGGTGAGCACCCCGTACGGCGGGCGGAAGTAGCGGGGCGCGCGGCCGGTGACCCGGGTGACCAGGTCCCGGGTGCGGACCAGGTCCCGCCAGGTGGCCACCGGCCCGCGCAGCAGCAGGTTGTGGTGGTCCCAGCCGTGCACGGCGACCTCGTGCCCGGCGTCGGCGATCCGCCGGCCGAGCTGCGGCGAGCGGTCCAGCATCGAGCCGAGCACGAAGAAGGTCGCCCGGACGGAGTGCTCGGCGAGCACGGCCAGGAACCAGGGGGTCGACTCGGGGTCCGGCCCGTCGTCGAAGGTCAGCGCCACCCGGCCCGCCCCGACCCCGCCGTTGAGACCGGGCAGGCAGCACGCCCGCACGCCCGGCAGGGCGGTGAGCGCCGGGGCGGCCTGCGCCGCGGCCAGCGTGGCGGCGACCGTCCGCAGCGCCGGGGCCGCCCGGCGGAGCCGGGCCGCCCAGGCGCGGGTCACGTCGACGCGGGCCGTCACCGGCGGCCGGTCCGGGTCAGGGTCGCCGACTGGGCGACGGCGATCAGCACGGCCGTCGCGTCGCCGACGAAGTCGCCGATCGAGGTGACCAGGGTGCGTACCCGGCCCGCCGGCAGCGCCCCGACGACCGGCGCCGCGGACGCGGCCCGCGCGACCAACTGGGCCGGATCGGTCGAGGACGCCCAGTCACCACCGGCGGTCCGCTCCCCGTCGCCGGCACCGGCCGGCGGATCGCCGTCGAGGGCGGCGAGCGTGTCGAATGCCGGGCGCAGGTGGCGCGCCGAGGGCACCCAGCGGGTCAGCCCGGACCGGGCCAGCACGGCGGCGTTGGCCCGGCCGTGCCCGGCGATCGGCCGGTACGTCACCACCGGCACGCCGCTGGCCAGCGCCTCCTGGCAGGTCAGTCCGCCGGCGTTCTCCACCACCACGTCGACCGCGCGCATCAGCGTGGGCATGTCGTCGACCCAGCCGAGCACGTGCTCGTGGGCCTGGGACAGCCGCTCCCGCAACGCCTCGTTGCGACCGCAGACCACCACCGGCCGCACGCAGCCGGTGGCGGCGACCTCGGCCACCGTCGTCTCCACGTCCCCGGCGCCCCAGGCGCCCGCCACGATCAGGGCCAGCCGCTCGTGTCGGGGCAGCCCGAACCGGGCCCGGGCCTCCCGCCGGCCCACCCTGGGCGTCGTGGTGAACGCCGCCGGCACCAGCGGCTGGACCTCCTCGACGGTGACCGGGTGGGTGACCGGCCGCAGCTCGGCGTGGCGCAGCGCGCAGTACACGTCCACGCCCGGCGACACCCAGGTGGGATGTACCACGAAATCGGTCACATAGGTGATCACCGGTACGCCGAGGCGCCGCCGTTCCCGCAGCGGGCCGAGCAGTTGGTTGGCGAACGGGTACGTTGTCACCACCGCGCGGGTGTCCGGCGGGATGCGCCGGCGCATCCGGCGGCGCACCGGCCACAGCAGCACCCGGATCACCGTCACCGACCGGCGGGACCGGCTGGTCACGGTGAACAGCGCCTCGTACCCCCAGGGCAGCCAGCGCAGGATGCCCCGGTACGCCTCCCGGAACGCCCAGCGTACGGGCCGGGGCAGGGTCTCCAGGAGGTTGACCCGGTCCACCAGGAAGCCGCGCTCGCACAGTCGGCGGGCCAGCTCGGCGGCCGCGGTGTCGTGCCCCGCGCCCACGTCGGCCGACACCACGACGACCCGGCCGCGGCTCTCCTCCCTCATCGGGCCGGCTTTCCCATCGACGGATGATCCAATCCGGTCATGGGCCTACGCCGTGTCTAGACCAGGTGGCGGCGGACCAGCATCCGCAGCGCCGCGTAGCCGGGCAGCACCGGGAGCCAGAAGCTGGCCAGCCGGTAGACCAGCACCCCGGCCACCGCCGTGGCGGTCGGCGTACCGGACAGCAGCAGACCGGACACCAGGGCCGCTTCGGTGGCACCGAGCCCACCCGGCGTCGGGGCGGCGGTGGCCACCCCCTCCCCCACGATGCACACCAGCACCACCGGCGGCACCAGCGCCAGCTCCATCGGCAGTCCCACGGCGAGCAGCGAGAACCAGAGGCAGGCGCCGTAGGCGAGGGTGAGCCCCACGCTGGCCGACAGCAGCCGCAGCATTCGCCCGCTGTGCCACAGCGCGCGTACCGCCCCGGCGGCCTGGTGACGGGCGGAGCGCACCCGGGCCCGCAGCCGTGGCACGGCGAGGGCCCCGGCCACCGCCAGCAGCACGGCCACCACCACCAGCAGCACGGTCAGCGCCCGGGCGGTGGCCGCCCCGGTGAGGTGGCGGCCCGCGGTCCGGGCGAAGGGCACCAGCACCGGCAGCAGGATCAGCACCGACAGGATGCCGGCGACCCGGGTCACCGCGACCGCCGTGGCCGCCACCGCCACCGGCAGGCCCCGCTGCCGCAGGTACCGCACGCCGAGCGCGGCGCCGCCGACCGCGCCCGGCGCCAGCCGGTTCGCGAACGACGCGGCCATCTGCACCAGCAGGGTCTCCCGCAGGGGCACCCGCTCCGCGGTGGCCAGCCGCAGGGCGTACGCGCTGAGCGGGTAGGTGGCCGCGGCGGCCAGCAGGGCGGCGGCGGCCCAGCCCGGGGCGGCGTGCGCAAGCGCGTGCACCGCGACCCGCACCTCGGTCAGTTGCGGCAGCAGGAAGTGGACCAGCAGCCCCAGCATCACCAGCAGGAACACGCCGCGCCGGCTGACCCGTACCACCCGGGCGAGCTGCCCCGCACGGTCCGGGCAGCGGCGGGTGATCTCCTCGCGCAGCGCGTCGAGCGCGCCCGGGTGCGCGGCCAGCAGCGTGCGCCCGGCCCGGGACAGCAGGGACCGTTGCAGCCAGGGCAGGCTGTCGGCGACCGGGCCGGCGCCGAGCTGGCCGACCGCGGCGTCCACGGTGGGGCGTACCCCGGCCAGGCAGGCGAGCGTGACCAGCAGCTCCACCAGGTCCCGGGCCTGCTGCTCGGCGGTGGCGTCGTCGGTGCCGAAGCTCAGGTCGACCAGCCAGGCGGTGGCGTCGGCGACCAGGATGTTGGCGGCCCGCAGGTCGCCGTGCGCCAGTCCGGCGCGGTGCAGCGCCGCCACCTGCCGGCAGACGTCCACCAGCGCGTCCGGGCCGAGTTCGCCCGGGCCGAGGCGGTCCAGTGGGCGGGCGTCGACGAACTCCTCCACCAGCAGGGTGTCCCCCGCCGGGTCCGCGGCGGTGGCCACGAAACCGGGCGTACGCACCCCGGCCCGCGCCGCGAGCAGCAGCAGGTACGTCTCGTGCTCGCTCTTCTGCTTCGCCGTCACGTACGGCGGCTCGTCGGCGACGTGCCGGTAGCGCAGCCGGCGGTACAGCTTGTACAGCCAGTCCGCGTCCCGCTGCCGCCCGCCGGTGACCTTGACGAAGAGCCGCCGGCCGTCGGTGGTGCGCACCCGCCAGGGGCGCGACCCGCGCG
This sequence comes from Micromonospora sp. NPDC050686, assembly GCF_040654475.1. Taxonomy (NCBI): domain Bacteria; kingdom Bacillati; phylum Actinomycetota; class Actinomycetes; order Micromonosporales; family Micromonosporaceae; genus Micromonospora; species Micromonospora sp. NPDC050686. Next base: position 6,477 of record NZ_JBFAID010000009.1, on the reverse strand, counting down.
CGTCGCCGGCGATCGGGGCCGACTCGGCCACCGCGATCCCCCGGCCGGCGAGCACCCGCCGGATCAGCCCGGCGGCCTCCCCCGGACCGACCTCACCGAAGAGCAGCCGGGTCAGGGTGGCCGAGAACCAGCCGACCAGCAGCCCGCCGAGCACGTCGGCCGGCAGGTGCGCCCCGACGTAGACCCGGGCGACGGCGACCGCGCCGATTGCCGACCACACCAGCCAGCGCAGCTGCCGGGGCAGCGCGGGCGCCAGCACGACGCCGAGCGCGGTCGCCACCGCCACGTGCCCGGACGGGTAGCCGTACGCGTCGGGCACGTGGGCGTGCACGCGCACGTCGGCCAGGTATCCGGCCGGCCGGCGCCGGCCCACCACCGCCCGGACCAGCACCGCCAGCCAGTAGCCGAGGTTGCCGGCGACCAGCAGGTCCCGGGCGAGCCGGTACTGTCGCGCGGCGGTCGCCCCGACCGCCGCGACGAACACCGCCGGGTACGAGCCGAGGGCCAGCACCACCCCGAGCAGCGGCATGAGCGGCCCAGGTATCTGGTTGAGCAACGCGAAGAGGTCCCGCTCCCAGCGACCTGGTGGCCGGTGCCGGGCCCAGTGGCTGAGCGCGACGAGCAGGCCGGCGGAGAGCAGCAGACTCGCCACCGTCGCCGGGGTGGGCCGACGGATCCGGGCCACCGGCCTACCCGGCCGGACGCGGGCGACCGGTCCCGCCCGCCGGCCGTGGAGGAGCCATGAGTCGACCTTAGGTGGGCGGCCGCCCCGGAATCCCGGCAACCGGCCAGATCCGGGCCCCGGCCGGCCGGCGGCGCCGTGACCCGCCTGCGGTCAGGGGAAGCCGCGGCGGCGGGCCGTTCCGTGCCGTCAGGCGGCGCGGCGGCGGCCCGGTCCGCGTCGGCGCTTGCCGCGTTCCCGCCGGCCCCGGGCCAGCACCACGATCACCAGGACGAACAGGATCACGCCGGTGGCGGCCGCGGCCGGCCAGTAGCGCCGGGTCCAGTCCTCGGCGGCGCGGTAGGCCGCGACCGGGCCCGGCGTGTCGGCCGGATCCGGCTCGGCCGCCGGCCGCTGCGGCGCGGCGGCCGGCGCGTCCCGCTCGGCCGCCAGCTCCCCCGGGTCGACCAGCCGGCCCACCGAGGCGTCCTTCGGCAGCGAGAACCCCCAGTCCAGCAGGGTCGCGCCCTGCTGCCAGCCGGGCATCGGGTTGCGTTCGGCGTTGAGCAGGGTGACCACCAGCCGCCGGCCGTTGCGCTGTGCGCCACCGACGTACGTGTGCCGGGCCAGCTCCGTGAAGCCGGTCTTGCCGCCGAGCGCGCCGTCGTAGCGGTAGATCAGCTTGTTCTCGTTCTGGATCTGGAAGCCGGGCCTCTTCAACGCCGGCTGCGCCGGGATCTGGGTGCTCTCGGTCAGCGCGTACCGGCGGAAATCGGCGATGGCGAAACAGGCCCGGCCGATCAACGCCAGGTCGTACGCGCTGGTGAACTGCCCCTCGCCGTCCAGCCCCGACGGCGTCGCCGCGTGGGTCTGCAGCGCGCCGAGCTCCTCGGCCTTCGCGTTCATCTGTGCCACGCCGCCGGCGACCGACCCGCCGCCCAGCCGGGCCAGCAGGTTGGCCGCCTCGTTGCCGGAGTTGAGCAGCAGCCCGAGCCACACCGTCTCGACCCGGTACCGGCCGCCCTGGACCAGCCCGACCGCCGAGCTGCCCGGCTCGATGTCCAGGTCCCCCCGGGTGACCGTGACCAGTTGCTTCGGGTCCAGCTTCGGCATCATCGTCGCCGCGAGCAGCAGCTTCTGGGTGCTCGCCGGGATGCCGTACTCGTGCGGGCCGCAGCCGCCGAGCACCGCGCCGGTGTCCAGGTCGGCGACGACCCACGAGGTGGCGCTGACCGCGGGCGGCTTCGGCGCGCCGGGCGGCACGATCAGGCCGGGCGTGGCCAGCTCGTCGCCGCCCACCCGCTGCTCCTCCGGCACCCTGGGCGGAGGTGCGGGCCGCGGCGGCCGCTTCGTGTTCGGCGGTGGCGGGGTGCGCGGGCAGGGCACCGGCGTGCCCGCGGGGGCGGCGGCCGCGCGGGGAGTGGCGGCGGCCGGGACCGGTGTCGCCATCAGTACGGCGGTGGTGACCGCGGCTGCCAGGGCCCGTCCTCTCATGGGTGAGCAGGGTAACCGGGAAGATCCAGGAAGGGGTAACCACCCCGGCGTGGCGGCGCGCCGTCAGCCCGGCAAGGCCGTCCCGCCCGAGTTGAGATGGAACGCCCGCTCCTCGGCGACCTCCCGGGCGTGCAGGAACCGGGTGGTCCACTCCGGATCGCCGGCCGGAATCCGATCCACCACGTGCTCGTCGAGCGGCGCGCCGCCGCGGCGGGGCAGCAGCCCCACCGCGACGACCGTGAACCCGTCCCGCCCGTAGTGCACCACCTGCCAGCGGGCCGAGCGCGCGGACCGCCGGTCCAGCGCCCGGCCCGTCGCGAGCGCCAGCAAGACCACCGCGACGAACAGCGGCAGGATCAGGATGAGCGCCCGCACCGTGCCACCCCTCTCACTTCAGCGGTACGGCGGTGCCGGCGCCCGGGGCGTACGTGGTCACTCCCGGCGGCAGCGCCTTGATGATGTCGATCTGCGCGCACGCCGAACACGCGTCGTAACCCTGCTGGCGGGTCTTGTTCGCGTCCGCCTCGGCCTTGGCCTGAGCCACCTTTGCCTGCGCCTCGCTGACCGCCGCGTACGCCGCCTGCGCCTTGTTGACCGCCTCCTGGACCGCCTGGGGGAGGGTGACCCGGGCCAGGTTGAACTTTATCCCCTCGAAGAATTCACCGCCGAGCATCTCGGCGAGGTCCCGAGGCAGGCTCTCGTTGACCGCCTCCTGGACCTTGGCGATGTTTGTGTTGTTGGCCTGCCCGCCGCCGGCCGGGTCCCCCGGGGCGCCGGTCCCGGTCCGCTGCACGCCGTTCTGCACCAGGGCGCAGCTGGACACCAGCTCGGCGCAGCGGAACTTGCTGATCTGGATGCGCAGATCGTTGTCGATCACCGGCCGGACGATCGCGTCGAGGAAGCTGCTCCACCCCTCGTCCCCGTCGTAGGCGTACCGCAGCGTCCCGTCGACGCCGCGGAACTGCCGGGTGCCGAACTTGGTGTCGAACTGCTTGAGCGCCTCCGGGTCGAGGTTCAACGTGAAGTAGATGGTGCCCTCGATGCCCATCTCCACCCCGTCGGCGGACGGGGTGCGGACCACGTCGACGCCGGTCCGGTCACCCTGCGCGGAGTCCGAGGTGATGGTGTAGAAGCGCTGCTGCGCCGGGTAACGGTGCATGGTCGAGTAGAGCCCGGTCCAGGTCCGCGCCGACCCGGCCGGCACCACCTGGCGGACCCGGTTGTCGTCCAGCCACCCACCGTTGCGGACCACCCCGACCTCGCCGCCGGCGGTCTTGTTGAAGCCACCGAGCAGCGCCGTGGCGGCGACGACCAGCACCACCAGCCCCACCACGGCCGATCCGATGATCGCCAGCACCCGGGACGGGAACTGCGACCGGCCCCCGGCCGGCCTGCGCTGGTACTGCGGCGTGTTCATGTGGCCTCCCCGACGTGGCGGGCGACGCCCGCGCTTCGAGATCAGGTTGACAGCCGCGGTCAACGTGCTCGCCCGGGCACGACGCCGCCCGTCAGCGTGACCGGGTCCGTAGGCGCCAGCGGCGCAGCCCGGAGACGACCACCACCGCCACGACCACGAGCAGCAGGAACTGGCCGATCGGCCACCAGAGCGCCAGCAGCCATCGCAGCGCGCCCTCGACCCGGGACGGCGCCGGGCCGCCGAAGGAGTCCAGCAGCCCCGCCGGCACGTCCACGAACAGGGCGCTGCCCGGCAGGTCGACCAGCCGGTGCCGGGAGCCGTCGCGGCGCAACTCGGTCACCGTCACCGAGCCCACCGCCCACCAGTCGGTCTCTGACCAGCGAGGGTTGTCCGGCTCGCGGGTCAGGCCGGCCTCCGGCTGGTACTCGACGACCACCGCGTCACCGTCGCCCTGCCAGCCGAGCAGCCGGGCCGCCAGGCCACGGGCGGCCGGCAGGCGGGGCCCGTCCACCACCGCGCCGGTCGTCGCGTCCCGCCAGCCGGGCCGGATCGGCCGCCGGGCGAGGCGCCGCTCGTCGCAGGTGGTCCCGTCCTCGCAGTCCCCCATCGTCCACATGGTGAGCCGGGTGCCGTCCGGCGACCAGGCGCCCGGCCCGGCCAGCCGCTCGGCCGGGGTCAGCGCGGCGATCCGGCGTACGGTCATCCCGGCGGTCTCCACGACGTACAGCGCGTCGACCGTGGCCACCGCGAGCCGGGAGCCGTCCGGCGAGAACGCGGCCAGGTTGCCCAGCCGGAACTGCTCCTCGATCCGGGGCAGCGGGCGCACCCGCCCGGTCGCCAGGTCGACCAGGTTCAACCCGCCGAGCCGGGGATCCTCGGTGGTCGGCCGCAGCAGCAGCGAGCGGCCGTCCGGCGACCAGGCCAGCGGGAAACCGCCCGGGTAGGTCCGGTTCTTGCCCGTGCTGAGATCGACCACTGAGGTGACGCCCTGCGGGTCGCCCGGGTCGGCGGGGGTGGGCAGGCCGTCGATGCCCTCCAGCCATGGCATCGCGGCCAGCCGCCGGCCGTCCGGGGACAGCAGCAGGTCCCCCACCCCGGCGCTCGCCTCGCCCACCGTGCGGGCCAGCCGGTACCGCCCGTCCCGCGCGACGAGCAGGCTGCGCCCCTCCCAGTTCCAGATGTCGCTGCCCCGCAGCTCGCGGTCGCCGGAGACCACCAGGGCGGCCGGCCCGGGCGGGTGCTCGACCACCCCGGCCTGACCGGTCACCGGCGGGTACACCCGGGCCGGCACCACGGGTCGGCCGCCGCCGGCCGGGGCGTACCCGTCGGCGTACACCCGGGGCAGCACCACCGGCGCGGCGGCCAGTACCGCTACCACCGCCACCACCGCCGTGGCCACGGCGATCCGGCGGCGCCGCCGCCCCCGCTCCCACAGGTCCGGCGCCAACCGGGCGGGCCGCGAGTCGGCCGCGATCCGGTGCAGCACCTGGCCCAGTCGCCCGTCACTCATCACCGCACCTCCAGCAGCCGCGCCAGTTCGGGCGCGAGCACCCGCAGCCGGGCCAACCCGTCCCGGAGCTGGCTCTTCACCGTGCCGATTCGGCAGCCCAGCGTCTCGGCCACCTGTGCCTCGGACAGGTCCTCGTAGTAGCGCAGCACGATGGCGGCGCGTTGCCGGGGCGCGAGCCGGGCCAGCGCGTCGCGCACCGCGAGATGCACCGCCACCGCGTCGGCCGGGTCCGGCACCGCCCGGTCGGCGGTGTCCAACGGCGACTCGGCGACCCGTCGGGTCCGCCGCCGCCACCAGGAGACGTGCTGGTGATACAACACCCTGCGCACGTACGGGTCGGGGTCGCCGCCGGCCACCACCCGCCGCCACCGCCCCGCCACCCGCAGCAGTGTCTGCTGCACCAGGTCCTCGGCGAGGTGGTGGTCACCGGTGAGCAGGTAGGCGTGGCGGGACAGGGCGGCGCCGCGCTCCCGCGCGTACGCCTCGAACGACTGCCGGTCGGCGTCCACTCGCCACCTCCTCCTCCCCCTGACACGCCGGGACGTGTCCGCGTGGAGGGGTGCCGGCCCCGAATTTCCGGATCGAACGGTCGGCCGTCAGTCGCCGACGCCGGGCGGCTCGCCGGGCAGCGAGCGCAGCCACCACCGCTGCCACGGGGTCTCCACCGCGCGCGGATGGTAGTGCCGCCGGACCCACGGCACGGCCTGCCGCACCGGCAGGCCGTCCAGCACGGCCAGGGCGGCGAGCGCCGTGCCGGTCCGGCCCCTGCCGCCCCGGCAGGCCACCTCCACCCGTTCCCCGGCGTACGCGCGCCGCAGCGCCTCCCGCAGCGCGTCCACCGCGTCGTCCCGGTGCACCGGCACCCAGAAGTCCGGCCACCGCACCCGCCGGTACCGCCACGCCGGCACCGGCCCGTCGACCAGCAGCACCGCGAAATCGGCCGGCGACGCCGGCACGGCGGCGGGTCGACCGCGTACCTGCGCCCCACCGGGCAGCACGACCACCCCGGTACGGTCCGACCACGCAGCCATTACGCCATCATGCCCTGAGCCGGAGACGCCGCTGGCCGGCACCCGTTGTCGGGTGCCGGCCAGCGTTCAGGTGCGGTGGTCAGCTGTTCCAGTGCTGGGTGACGAGGTCGGCGGCCTGCTGTTCCCACTGCGCGTACGCGTCGGGGTAGGCGGACACCTGTACGGTCTGGGCGGCGGCGGTCAGGGGCATGTCCTGCCAGCCGTCGACCTGCTTGAGGCCCTTGAGGAAGGCGAGGGTGGAGTATTCGGGGTCGGTGATCTGCTCCGGGGTGCCCCAACCCGAGCTCGGGCGCTGTTGGAACAGGCCCAGCGAGTCGTGGTCGTTGCGGTCGCCGAGGTGGCCGAGGTTCTCCAGCTTCGACTC
>NZ_JBFAID010000008.1:0-135650 GCF_040654475.1 Micromonospora sp. NPDC050686 | reverse complement strand
GCAGCGGCTCCCCCGCCACCTGCGGCACATCCAACGGCACCTGATGCGTCGCCGCCCCCGCCACCGACAACTGGAACGCCAGGTCGATGTACTGCGCCTGGCCCTCGGTGCTGGGCAGCACGGGATTGAGCTTGAGGAAGGACTCGGCCAGGTAGGCGGTGAAGCCCGCGACCACGGCCACGACCGCCCAGGCCCAGCCGGTCGGCACCCTCGTCGGGTACCGCACCCACCAGTGCCGGCGCAGCCCGGGCAGCAGCGCGTACGGCAGCAACACCACCACCGGCCACAACCACAACCAACGCCCCGCGCCCGCGGCCACGAACACCGCCCACGCCGCCAACTCCAACACCAACCCGACCACCGCACCGAACGCCAGATCCTCCACCAGCGTGAACGGCCGCGACCGCACCGACCGGAACACCAACGTCCCCGGCACCACCACCCACACCAACGCATACCCCGTGTACGCGACCAGATCGACCAGCGGCGTGCCGGTAGCCAGCAGAACCACCGCGACCACGAGGTAACCGACCACGGCCGGCAGGACGCCCCGGCGGGCGGTGCCGGCGGGTGCGCCGGCGGCGGCGGTGTCGTCGCCGGTGACGAGCGCGGTCACCGTGGTCAGCCGGCGCAGGTGCTGGCGGGCAGGCCGCTCACCGGCACCGGGGACCGCCCGGCGGGCCGGGCCTTGCCGGCCAGCACGGCGGCGAGCGCGGTCATCGAGGCCCGGGTGGAGGAGTACGTGGCGTACAGCGTCGGCGACTTCGTCCCCGCCAGCACGTACGGGGTGTCCATGGCCACCGTCACCGCCGCGTCGGCGCGCAGGTCCCCGGCGCCGTCGCCGTACCCGACCAGGTGCACCACCGTGCCGCCGGCGGGGACCACCTCCACCCCGGCGGCGGTCAGCGCCTCGGCCAGCGCCGCCCGGGTCCGGTCCCGCCCGCCGGAGGAGGTGACGGTCACCGGGCCGCGCACCGGGGCGCCGCAGGCACCGCGCAGCTGGGTCACCGCGGCGGCGGCGAGCGCGGCGGCCGCCTGCCGGTGCGCCGGCGCCTCCAACGTGCTCATCGCCGGGGTGGGCCGGCCGGCCAGCTTGAACTTCATGGTGAGCACCCGGGTGACCGCGTCGACCAGCCGGGCCCGGGGCAGCGAGCCGTCCCGGAGCGCGGCGAGCAGCCCGTCGTACGCCTGGGTCAGGTTCGGGGTCATCAGGATGAGGTCGTTGCCCGCCTTCAGCGCGCGGACCGCCGCCTCACCGGGCGACCACCGCTTCGCCGGGGCCATGTTCATCCCGTCGGTGATCACCACACCCTGGAAGCCGAGCTGCCCCCGGAGCACGTCGGTGAGCAGCTTGTGCGAGAAGGTGGCCGGGGTGCCGGGGTCGACCGCCGTGACGTCGAGGTGGGCGGACATCACGGCCATCGCCCCGGCGTCGATGCCGGCGCGGAACGGCGGGAACGCGGTGCGGTCCAGCACCGCGCGGGACTGCGGGACCACCGGCAGTTCGGTGTGCGAGTCGTCGGGGCTCAGGCCGTGCCCGGGGAAGTGCTTGACGCTGGCCGCCACCCCGGCCGACTGGAGCCCCCGGACCGCGCCGGCGACCTGGGGGGCGGCGCGCTGCGGGTCGGCCCCGAACGACCGGGAACCGATCACTGTGCTGCGGGTGGCCAGCACGTCGGCGACCGGCGCGAAGTCGAGGTTGATGCCGACCGCGGCCAGTTCGGCGCCGGCGGCCCGCCAGGCGGCCTCGGTCAGCTCCGGCCGGCCCGCCGCGCCGGCGGCGAGCGCGCTGGGCAGCGGGGTGACCCCGTTGGTGAGCCGGGTGACCACCCCGTACTCCTGGTCGGTGCCGATCAGGAAGGGCGCGTCGCCGGCCGGCAGCCGGCCGGCGGCCTCGCGCAGCCCGGTGGTGAGCTCCCGGACCTGCTTCGGGTTGTCCACGTTCGTGGTGGCCTGGTTGCTGCTGGTCGGGTCGTCGGCGCTGAAGCCGACCAGGATCACCCCGCCCAACCGGTACCTGGCCACCATCTCGGCGGGAGTGTCGACCCCGGCCATGGCCCGGTTGCCGGCCGCCGAGCCGGCCGACACCTTGGTGGCGGAGCTGCCGTACGCGTAGGGCATCAGCACCTGGCCGACCAGGTCCTCGTCGCTCAGTCGCCCGGCCAGGGCGGTCGCCCGCGCGCCCGGCTCACCGCTGGGCGCCGGGACCGGGCCGGTGCTGGCCGACGGGGCCGCCGACGACGGCGACGGCGACCCGGCCGACGGTCCGGTTCGGGGCCGCTCGGGGGCGCCGGTGCAGCCGGACCCGAGCAGCACGGTCAGTGCGGCGAGCGCGACGCCGAAGCGCCGCGGGGAAGTCGACACGCGGCCCATCCCACCAGCTTTGCGCGTATCGGGGCAACTCAGCCGGCCGCAGGCCGGCACGCTCGGGGCAACTCAGCCGGCCGCAGGCCGGCACGCTCGGGGCAACTCAGCCGACCCGGGTGAGCAGCGTCACCGGGGCGCCGTCCCCGGCGTGGCGGTACGGCTCCAGTTCGGCGTCCCACGCGGTGCCCAGCGCCTTGTCGAGGGCGTGCGCGAGCGCCTCCGGGGCGCGGGCGGCGGCCATGATGGCGCGCAACCGGTCCTCGCCGAGCTGGATGTCGCCGGCCGCGCCCACCGTGGCCCGGAACAGGCCCCGGCCGGGCACGTACATGAACCGCTCCCCGTCGACGCCCGTGCTGGGTTCCTCGGTCACCTCGAAACGGATCATGGGCCACTGCCGGAGGGCAGCAGCCAGCTCGGCGCCCGTCCCCGGGCGGCCGGTCCACCCGCATTCGGCCCGGCGGGCGCCGGGATCGACGGGCTGTGTGGTCCACTCGAGGTTGACCGGCGCGGCGAGCACGCGCGCGATCGCCCACTCGACGTGTGAGCACACGGCGAGCGGGGTCGAGTGGACGTATACGACGCCACGCGTTGGCACGGTGACCTCCCGGGGAGCGAGGTGCGTCTTCCCCTACGACCTCGTCCGGCGAGTGGCCCGTGCAACACATGATGACCTGCGGGACGGATGGTGCGCCAGGGAATCGGGAAATTCGCCGGACAAATTGCGGGGTGGAATGCCGGGACGGTCCACCCGGTTGAGCCACCCGGACGGGCACGATGACCAGCCGGGTGTCGTGGTCGTGTACAGTTCAGCCGGCGGTTTGTGCCGTCGCACATCTTCGCGGGCCGAGGTTCTCGCCGGGTCCGCACAGCCCCCGGACGTTTCCGTCCTCCCGTACGTCTGCAAGGAGTACCTCCGTGGCGAGCAACACCTCTAAGACCGCGCGCGCGTCAGTCCGGGCCGGCCAGGCTGGCCAGGGTGGCGCCCTCAGCGTGCTGGGCGAGTTCAAGTACGTCATCCCGCTCAACGGCGGCAAGCACGCCTACGTGCGTAACCTGACCAACGGCAAGACCGTGCACCTGCGCACCGACTCCGAGGCCTTCGTCGAGGAGATCCGGGTGCTGGCCGGGGCCGGCCACGCCACCAAGATCCGGGCCGAGCTCAACAGCCTCAACGCCACCTACCCGGGCGACGGCTGGGACGCCGCCGAGAAGCGCCTCGTCGAGGCCGGCGTCTTCGAGGGCTGAGCGCCCCTCTTTCGCGACACCACGCACCGCCCGCCGGGGGTCACCCCGGCGGGCGGTGCTGCCTTCTCCGGGCCGACCCGGCGGGCCGTCGGCCTCACTCCGCCAGCAGGGTGACCTCGCCGGTGGCCAGGTCGTACATCGCGCCGACCACGGCCACCGTGCCGGCGGCGACCAGCCCGGCCAGCCTGTCGTCGTGCTCCAGCATGGCCACCGTCCGCCGGACGTGCCGGCGGATCGCCAGCGGCCGGACGTACGGGTCGGCCACCCCGACGTCGCCCACCGCCGGGGCGATCTGCTCCACCAGGTACGCCAGCGAGCCGCCCGGCCGCCGGCCGGTGCGCAGCGCCTCGACCGCCGAGCCGACCGCGCCGCACCGCTCGTGCCCGAGCACCATCACCAGCGGCACGCCCAGCTCTCCCACCACGTACTCGATCGACCCGCGCACCGCCCGGTCCAGCACGTGGCCGCCGGTGCGGATCACGCAGATCGAGCCGAAGGTCTGGTCGAAGATCGCCTCCAGCGGCACCCGCGAGTCGATGCAGCCCAGCACCACCGCGTACGGCTGCTGGTCGCCGGAGGCGGTGGCCGCCGCGGCGGTGACGTCGTGCCCGTGCACCGGCTGGCCGCTGACGAAGCGCCGGTTGCCGCTGAGCAGCTCGGCCAGCGCGGCGCGGGGCGTGCCACCCGCGGCCGTCCGCCGGGCGCCCGGGTCGGGCCGGTCGACAGCGGCCGGGGCGCCGCCGGCCGGTGGCGGTGACGTCGTCTGGGCCATGTCCCAAGCCTGGTCACCGGCGTGACGGCAGGTGCGCAATCGGGAATCTTCTCACCGGCGCTTTTACCGTGCTGTCATGGCGGGTAGCCGGTGTGTTACCGCCGGGTATCCCGGTGGCGAGCGCTTCCGGGCGGCCCTGGGGAGGTGGCGATGCCGGACCAGCTGGAGCTTCGACTCCCCGACGGCGTACGGCTGCACGTCGAGATGTCCGGACCGCCGGACGCTCCGGTCACCGTGCTGCTGCTGCACGGCTGGACGCTGGACGGGCGCAGCTGGCACCGGCAGGTCGCCGAGCTGCGCGACCGGTACGGCGACCGGGTGCGGGTGGTCGCCTACGACGCCCGCGGGCACGGGCGGTCCAGCTGCATGGCGCTGCCCGCGGCGACCCTGGCCCAGCTCGGCGACGACCTGGCCGCCGTGCTGGACGCGGTGGCGCCGGACGGCCCGGTGGTGCTGGCCGGGCACTCGCTCGGCGGCATGACGATCATGGAGTACGCGCACCGGCACCGGAAGCACTTCGCCGCCCGGGTCGCCGGCCTGCTCTTCGTCTCCACCACCGCCGAGGGACACACCCACACCGCGTACGGCCTGTCGCCGCGGATCGCCCGGCTGATCCGGCTGGCCGAGACCACCGGCGCGGGGGTGCTGGCCCGCTGCGGGACCTGGCGACCGCCGCGGGCCCTGCTGCGCGCCCTGCGTCCGAGCATCCGGTGGGTGCTCTTCGGCGACCGCTGTGACCCGGCCGACATCCGCCTGGTCACCTCGGCGGTGGCCCGCGCCTCGCTGCGCTCGATCGGCGGGTTCCGGCCGTCCATCGGCGCCCACCACCGGCTGGACACCCTTGCCGAGCTGGGCCGGTTGCCGGCCGCCGCGCTGGTCGGCGACCGGGACCGGCTCACCCCGCCGCCGTGCGCCCGGTCGATCGCGGCCGCGTTGCCCACCACCGAGCTGACCGTCTGCCCCGGCGCCGGGCACATGCTGGTGATGGAGCGGCCCGAGGAGGTCAACGCCGCCCTGCACGGGGTGCTCGGGCAGGTGCTCGCCGACCGGCGGCGGACGGCCCGTCGCGCCGCCGCGTCCGGAGCCGCGCCCCGGCATGCCGTACCCTCGTCCGGTTGACCTGGCGCGCGGCCCCCGTGCCGCCCGCGACCGTCCGGAGGAGCGCGTACGTTGACCGACCAGACCACCCTGGCGCAGGAGATCGCCGTCGAGCAGCGGCATCTCGACCGGGTGTACGCCCGCCTGGCCGAGTTGCGGCGCTCCGCCGTCCAGGCCGAGCGGGACGGCTACCGGCTGGCCCGGGTCGGCAACTTCGGCGCCCTGGTCGAGCGGGACGCGATGGTCTTCCACGCCGCCCAGCGGCGGCACGTGCTGGACGCCGAGCACGAGGGGCTGGTCTTCGGCCGGCTCGACCTGCGGGACCGGCGGGTGCTGCACGTGGGCCGGCTCGGCATCCGCGGCGAGAACGCCGAGACGCTGGTGGTGGACTGGCGGGCCCCCGCCGCCGCGGCGTTCTACCAGGCCACCCCGGCCGATCCGCAGGGCGTGGTGCGGCGGCGCACGATCCAGTCCACCGGCGAGAAGGTGACCCGGATCGAGGACGACCTGCTCGACCCGGCCGCCGCGCCGGCGGAGCTGGCCGTGGTCGGCGACGGCGCCCTGCTGGCCACCCTGTCCCGGGCCACCGGCCGGGGCATGCGGGACATCGTCGCCACCATCCAGCGCGAGCAGGACGAGGCGATCCGCTCCCCCGGTTCCGGGGTGACGATCGTCTCCGGCGGGCCGGGCACCGGCAAGACGGCGGTGGCCCTGCACCGGGCGGCGTACCTGCTCTATTCCGACCGCGGCCGGTACGCCGGCGGCGGCATCCTGGTGGTCGGGCCGTCCACGGTCTTCGTCGAGTACATCGCCTCGGTGCTGCCCTCGCTGGGCGAGGAGACCGCCACCCTGCACTCGCTGGGCACCCTCTTCCCCGGCTCGACCGCGACCCGCACCGACCCGCCGGAGGTGGCGGCGGTGAAGGGTTCGCTGCGGATGCGCCGGGTGCTGGAGCGGGCGGTCCGGGACGCGGTGCCGGACGGGCCGGACGAGCTGCGCCTGCTGCACCGGGGTGAGCTGCTGCGGCTGGAGCGCCGCGAGCTGGACGGCATCCGGGACCGGACGCTGTCCCGGGGCGCGCGGCGCAACGAGGTCCGCCGAGCCGCCTTCGACGCGGTACTGGCCGCGCTCTGGGCGCAGGCCCGCCGGCTGGCCGGGGGGCGCCTGCCGGAGCAGGCCGTGTTCGAGGACGAGATCATCGAGCGGCCGGAGTTCCGGGAGTTCCTGAAGGCGTGGTGGCCGCGGCTGCACCCGCGGCACGTGCTGGACTGGCTGGCCCGTCCCGAGCGGCTGCGCCGCTACGCCGGCGGGCTCCTGTCCGGGGCGGAGACGGACCTGCTGGTCGGGGCGTACCGGTCGCTGGACCGGCAGGGACCGACCGTGGCCGACGTGGCGCTGCTGGACGAGCTGGACGCGCTGCTGGGCAAGCCGGTGCTGCCGAAGCGGCGGCGGCGGGACCCGTTCCAGCTGGCCGGCGGGGTCCGTGAGCTGAGCACCTTCGCCGACCGGCAGCGGGCCGCCCGCGAGGCGGCGCGGGAGCGCCCCGAGGACTACCGCGACTACGCGCACGTGGTGGTTGACGAGGCGCAGGACGTCTCGCCGATGCAGTGGCGCATGATCGGCCGGCGGGGCCGGCTGGCCTCCTGGACGGTGGTCGGCGACCCGGCCCAGACCGCCTGGGCGGGCGACCCGGCGGAGCTGGACCGGGCCCGCGACCAGGCGCTGGGCCGGCGGCGCCGGCACCGGTTCACGCTCACCACCAACTACCGCAACTCGGCGGAGATCTTCGCGGTGGCGGCGGCGGAGATCCGCCGGCTGCACCCGGACCTGGCGCTGCCCACCGCGGTGCGCTCCACGGGGGTGGACCCGGTGCAGCGAGTGGTGCCGGCGTCGCAGTTGCCGGCCGCCACGGTCGAGGCGGCCGGCGCGCTGCTCGGCGAGGTGGAGGGCACCGTGGGAGTGATCGCGCCGGTGCCGCGCCGGGACGAGGTGGCCGGTTGGCTCGCCGGGTTGGCCGACCCACGGTTGCAGGTGGTGAACAGCCTTCAGGCCAAGGGCATGGAGTACGACGGGGTGGTGCTGGTCGCGCCGAGCGAGATCCGGGCCGAGCCGTCCGGGGTGCGCACGCTCTATGTCGCGCTCTCCCGAGCCACCCAGCGGCTGACCGTCCTCGACGCGGGCTGAGCGGGCGGGCGCCCGGCCGAGGCCCCTCGACCGGGCACCCGCCGCCGCGAGCCGACTCCGGAGTGTCAGCAGAGGCCGGCCGGTCGATCGAGTGGCATTTAGCACAACCTTAATTCTTTCCCGACGCCGTGGCCATATGCACCATTTGCAACTCTTGCCCCACCGGTTGTCGGGAGCAACCGGGGGTGGGCTCGGTGACTCACCGGTAGGCTCGACCGCGGCCTCCGCCGAGCGGCGCCCGCCGGCGCCTGCGGTGGCCGCCGCCTAATCGCCGCCCGTGGCGAGCCGGGGAACCATGTCCGTGGGGTGCATCCGCGTCAGCGGTAGGGATCTTCCGTCCCGAACCCGTCAGCTAACCCGGCCGGCGGCTGACGGAAGGACATGTGCATGCCAGTAGTGGGCCCCGTGAGACGAACCGCCGCCCGGATGGCGGCCCTGATGGTGGTGACCCTCGCCCTCGCCCTCGGCGTCGGCGCCGTGCCGGCCGTGACGGCGTCCGCCGCGCCGCTCGCCAAGGCGCCCGGCACCGACCACGAGGGCGGCACCGAGAAACTGCGCGACCAACTCGACGCGGCCAGCAAGGGCTGGCTCGACGCCCGCACCGCGTTGACCCGGTCCACCAAGCGCCAGCAGGCGCTCGCCACCCAGCTCAAGACCATCGAGGGTGAGCTGGGCGTCCGCGACGCCAAGGTCGGCGAGATCGCCGGGGTGGCGTACCGGACCGGCCGGCTCGGCACCGCGGCGGCGCTGCTGAGCAGCCGCAACCCGGAGAACTTCATGGACCGGGCCGCCGCGCTGGGCCAGGTGGCCGCCAACGAGGACCGGGCCGTGCGCGGCCTGCTGGAGACCCGCGACCAGGCCACCCGCACCAAGACCGCGCTGGACGGTGAGATCGTCGAGCAGCGCAAGCAGGTGCAGGTGATGGCCAAGCGCAAGGAGCAGGCCGAGAAGGCGCTGGAGGTCGCCGCGGCCGAGGCCCGGCGCGCGGCCGCCCAGCGCAGCACCAGCACCGGCGGCAGCGGCACCGGCGGCACCTCGACCGTCAACGCGAAGCCGGCGCCGCGCAACTCCGACGGCTCCTGGCCGTCCGAGTCGTGCAGCGTCGACGACCCGACCCCGGCCAGCGGCTGCATCACCCCCCGCACCCTGCACGCGCTCGAACAGGCCAAGGCCGCCGGCTTCACCCGGTACGTCTCCTGCTACCGCAGCGGCGGCTCCGGCGAGCATCCCAAGGGCCGGGCCTGCGACTTCGCCGCCCAGAAGGGAGGCTTCGGCGGGGACGCCACCGGCGGGGACAAGACGTACGGCAACAACCTGGCCGCGTACTTCGTCCGCAACGCCGACCGGCTCGCCGTGCTCTACGTGATCTGGTACCGGCAGATCTGGCTGCCCAGCAGCGGGTGGAAGTCGTACAGCGGGGCCGGCGGCGACCCGTCCAGCGACCACACCAACCACGTGCACCTGTCGGTCTACTGAGCCGACCCGACCCGGCCCGGTGACCCGCGCGGGTCACCGGGCCGCGCTGTCGCCGAAGGCCCGGTCAACCCCCGGTCGGGGCGGGGCCCGGGTCGCGGTCCAGCACCTCGCCGAGCCGGGCGGCCAGCGCCAGGTGCGCCGACCGGGCCTGCCGGAACGCGTACGCGAACAGCGGCGCGGGCGCGGACAGGGTGATCTCCACGTCGACCCGGAGCACGCCGTCGGCCTCCCGGCGGAGCCGGGTGTGGTTGCGTACGGTGGTCGCCGGCTGCTGCCGGGCCACCGTCACGATCTCGTCCTCGGTGGAGACCAGGACGTCGGCCTGGTAGGTGACCGGGAAGTGCAACGGCCCGACGGCCAGCCGGTCGGTGATCGCGTAACTGGCCCGGGCGCCCGGGCGCGGCGGCAACTGGCGGACCCGGACGATCAGGGGGTGCAGCTCCCCCTGCCGGGTCAGGTCGCTCAGCAGCGCCACGGCGTCGGCCGCTGTGCACCGGGCCTGGACGCTGTAGCTGAACGTCTCGCGCGTGAGCACCCGTCCCCCTACTGGTAGGTCGCCCGATCCTCGCCCACCGACCGGCGTCCTGGCAACGGCCGGACGACCCTGGTCATCGGGGCGCGAGCGGGTCCCCTCGGCGCGGCGGCCGGGTGGCTCGGCGAAGCTCAGGCGCCGAGCGGAGCCTCGGGCGCGGCGGCGGCGAAGTAGGGCTCGGGGGCGCCGAAGAGGCCGAGCAGGCCGGTGACCCAGAGCTGCCGGTGCACGAACCGGCTCGGCTGGGTGACGACCAGCTTGACGCCGCTGACCTCGGCGGTCTGGAAGCCGGCGACCATGGCGCTGATGCCGACGGAGTCGATGAAGCTGACCAGCCGCATGTTGAGCTCGATGCGGGTGGGCCGGCCCTTGGCGAGCACCTCGGCGATCGCCTCGCGCACCTCGTACGCGGTGTCCACGTCGATCTCGCCCCGGGGAGCGATTTCGACCACACCACCCGACAGAACCGACTTCACGATCGACAGGCTCACGCGAGCACCTCCACCCGCCCCGCTCGGGGCGCCTCATCAGTACGCGGGCCGCGACCGAGAGTATTCCTCCGACGGTCTCGGTCGCCACCCCTCGGGGATGAGCAAATTCACGACCGGGGCACCACGGCACCCCGGTTCCGGATTTTCCGTTCCTCTGTCCAACGATCGGGCCGGCGGCCCGATCCGCCAAACAGGGTAACGGTCCCGGCCCAGCGGCCGGCGCACCCAGTCTCCCCGGCGCGTCCCACCTGCGCATCCGGGATTTTCCCCGGGGTTGTCGCCACCGGACGGTGATCTGCGCAGCGGGCTGTCGCCCCCGGACGGTGGTTTGCGCAGCGCCGTTCGTGGGCACTGCCGGAGGGAGCGCACCGTGACGCGCCGGAAAGAGGTCGAGGTCCGAAGTGGCCGGCCGACTTCGGCACCCCGAGGAGGTACCCGTGTTCGGAACCAACGTGCTGGACCGCCGCAGCAAACCCGAGCGGATCGCCGACCAGGCCTGGACGCAGCTGTCCGCCGCCGTCGGCTCGGCCGGCGACAGCGTGCGGGGCACCGCCCGCTCCGCCCGCCGTAACGGGCTGGACCTGGCCGACGGGGCCGGGGACCTGGTCGGCTCCGCGGCCGAGGAGGCCCGGCGCCGCGCGCTGCTCGCCTTCGACGCCCTGGCCGGCCGGCGCCCGGCCCTGCCCTGGGCGCTGCTGATCAGCGCCGCGCTGGTCGGCGCGGCGGTCGGCTGGGCCGCCGGGACCGCGGCCCGCGCGGTCGGCAGCCGGGACGGGCGCGGCGTCGACGAGATCGGGTTCGTGGACGTGGACCGGCCCGACTCCCCCGTCGGCACCGAGGGCTGACCGCCCGACCCGGGGTTGTCCGGCCGGGACCGGCCTGGGCCGGGCTGGCCCGTGCTGTTTCGGATCGGCGGGTTCGCATCGGCGTCGCCGCGCGAGCGGTCCGGGGCAGGAGACCGGAACGAGCGTGATACCTCTGAGTCATCAGAATGACTCAGAGGTATCACGCTCGCTTGGGTGTGGCGGCCGGCCCGAGGGGCCGTGCCGGGTCATCGCCTGCGGGCCGGTCCCGCCGCGCGGGGGGCCGCATGCGGGGTCCTGCCTCAACAGGACCCCGCATGCGGGCTAACGGACGGCTGTGCAGGTCAGGCTGGGCACCGGGTTGGTGCCGCGCCAGCTGGCCAGGAAGCCGAAGGTGGTGGTGGCACCCGGGGCCAGGACGCCGTTCCAGCCGGCGTCCCGCACCACCACGAGGGTGCCGGTCTGGGTGAAACTGCCGCCCCAGAGCTGGCTGATCTGCTGGCCGTTCGCGTAGTTCCACGCCACCGACCAGCTGCTCGTCGGCGAGCCGCCGTTGTTGCGTACCGTCACCTCACCCTGGAAGCCGCCGTCCCACGACCCGGTGACCTGGTACGTCGCCGTGCAGCCCCCGGCCGGCACCGGAGTCGTCGGCCCGCCGGTCGGCGTGGCGGTCGGGGACGGCGAGGTGGTGGGCGACGCGGTCGGCGAGGGCGAGGCGGTGGGTGAAACGGTGGGCGACGTGGTCGGGGACGGGGTGCCGCCGATCGGGTCGGCGACCAGGATGCCCCGGCCGTTGGAGCCCAGGTAGACCCGGCCGTACACCCGGGGGTCGCCGGTGATCGCGTCGGTGGCGTTGCCGTACTGGTGCTGGTCGTCGTTGATCCGCACCCAGCTCGCCCCGGCGTCGTCCGAGCGGTGGACGCCGTACCGGCCGTCGACGGTGGCGATCGCGAAGAGCGCCGGGTACGTCCGGCCGGGGGCCGCCTTGCCGAAGCCGATGTTGGCGGATGTGGTCACCGTGCTCAGCCGGGTGAAGCTCGCCCCGGAGTCGGTGGAGTGCCAGAGGCCGCCCTCGCCGGCCAGCCAGATGTCGCCCTCCCGGCCGGGCACCGCCTTGAACCTGACGCCGGTGGTGGGCAGGCCGGTCGCCGCGGTGGCGGCGAAACTCGCACCACCGTTGGTGCTGACGTAGAACCGCCCGTCGCGGAAGCCGTAGAACTTGTTCGGGTTGACCCGGTCGGACTCGACCGTGGCGTTGGCCGGGATGCCGGTGGCCGCCGTCCACGAGTTGCCGAAGCCCACCGAGCGGACCACCTGCCGGCCGGCGTCGCCGGGGGCCCAGACGAACTGGCTGCCGTCGGCGGCGGCGGCGACCGTGCCGCCCTCGTTCACCCCGGACGGTTCGGTGCCCTGGAACCAGTTCGCCCCGCCGTCGGTGGAGAACGCGACGTGGCTGTCGCCCGGCCGGTCGGAGTCGGTGAAGTTGCCCGCCCGCACCACGATCCCGGGCCGGGTCTCGGCGTAGTCCAGGCTGGTCGTGCTGGTGAAGACCGGCTGGGTGAACATGGTGGCGGGGACCGCGGTCAGGTCGGTGTGCCGGAAGCCGCCGATGTCACCCAGCCCGCTGATCAGCGGGGCGCCGGACGGCGGGCTGATCAGGTCGAGCACGGCCGTCTCCTCGAGGCCCTTGACCATCGGCCGGATGGTGACCTTCCCGCCGGCGTCCCACTTGGTCAGGTCGGTGCTGCCGTAGACGGTGGCGCCGGTGCCGTACATCATCCGGTTGCTGTCGTGCGGGTCGATCTCCATCGACTCGGTCATCCAGCCCAGCTTCGGCGAGGTGTCCGGCGGGCTCGGGTTGGCGTTGCCGAAGGTGAGCCACGGGACCGAGCTGATGTCCATGGTGTAGCGGAAGCTGCGTTCGGGATAGCTCGTCCAGTCCCAGATCCGGGTCCAGGTGGCGCCCCCGTCGGTGCTGCGCCAGAACATCGCGTCCGGCCACCAGGAGACCTGGCTGGCCACCATGAGCGTGCCCGGGCGCTGCCGGTCGATGGTCAGCCCCGAGTAGCCGAAGGTGTCGTCCGAGCTGGACGACGGGATCGGGCTGATCCGGGTCCACACGCCGGTGGCCCGGTTGAACTTCCACACGTCGCCCTTGCCGCCGTCGTACGGGCCGCCGGTGTCGCTGGTGGCGATGTAGAGGTACCCGCCGACCGGGTCCACCACGCCCTTGTGCGCCAGGTAGCCGGTCGGTGCGCCGGCGATCCGCTCCCAGGTGGCGCCCGCGTCGGTGCTCCGGTAGACCGGGTTGGCCTTGTCCGCCACACCGACGTAGATCGTCCGGGTGGCGGTGCCGGCCGTACCCGTGCTCTTGTCGAAGCTGACCCAGGTCAGGCCCTGGTTCTGCCCGTTGTAGCCGTTCGGGTCGCTGGGGTCGGCCCGGTAGTTGCCGACGTTCGGGAAGTTGGCGACCTTCGCCCAGGTCACCCCGTAGTCGGTGCTGCGCCACAGGCCGTTGCCGCCCTCGGCGCCGTAGTACAGGACGCTGTTGCGGTTGGGGTCGA
The DNA here is from genome assembly GCF_040654475.1 of Micromonospora sp. NPDC050686. Classification (NCBI taxonomy): domain Bacteria; kingdom Bacillati; phylum Actinomycetota; class Actinomycetes; order Micromonosporales; family Micromonosporaceae; genus Micromonospora; species Micromonospora sp. NPDC050686. The sequence continues at coordinate 122,118 of NZ_JBFAID010000008.1, read as the reverse complement.
CCGCGAGCCGCTCCCCCATGCCCCGGCCGGGCATGTTCCCGCCGTTCTTGAACGGCAGCTCGGTGGCCTGCCAGGTGGCGCCCTTGTCGGTGGAGCGCAGGATCGCGCCGTTGTTCGGGTCCCAGCTGTTGGTGTACATGCCGACGGCGGCGTACAACCGGTTGGTCTGGACCGGGTCGGTGGCGAGGCTGACCACGCCGTTCCAGCCGAACCGGTCGGCGCCGACCCAGTCGAGCAGCGGGGTCCACGACTGGCTGGCCTGCTCCCAGCGGTAGGCGCCGCCGATGTCGGTGCGCGCGTAGATCAGGTTCTTCTCGGTCGGGTTGAACACGATGCCGGGGACGAAGCCGCCGCCGTCGACCCGGACGTTGCGCCAGGTGTACGGCTCGGCGGCCGCCGCGGCGGCCGGTGCGGTGGGCGCTACGGTGACCTGAACGGCGACGACGGCCGCCGCGGCGGCCAGCGCGGACGTGACCGCGCCGGCGAGACTTCTCCGCATCTGCGGTTCCTCTCGGGTTGCCCGGGGGACGGGGACGGGAGCGACGCGGCGGGCGGTCGAGGGCGACCGCGCCGACGGCGACGTCGCGGGGGGAGCTGCCCAGGCTCCCGACCGGTGTGCTGGCTCCCGCACCGAGCGCATTCACCTTAGCCGCTGGATCGACCACTATGGAAGCGCTCCCAACGCGCGGTTCACCCCGGCCGGGTGACGGCGCCTCACCCGAACCGGCGGCAGGATGGCCCGAGCCGATGCCGGGAAGGGAGCCACCGATGGCCACCAGCTCCGTGACGCGTACCGACCAGGACATCCAGACCGGCGTGCTCGACGAGCTGACCTGGGAGCCCCGGGTCGCCCCGCACGAGATCGGGGTGACCGTCGACGAGGGCGTCGTCACGCTGACCGGCTGGGTGGACAGCTACGCCAAGAAGTGGGCGGCCGAGCAGGCGGCGCATCGCGTCGCCCGGGTCCGCGCGGTGGCCAACGACCTCACCGTACGGCTGAACCCGTCGGCCGAGCGCACCGACGCCGACCTCGCCATCGCCGTCGAACGGACCCTGGAGTGGGACGCCTTCGTGCCGGTCGAGCGGATCGCGGTGACCGTCGCCGCCGGCTGGGTGACCATGCGCGGCGACGTCGACTGGGAGTACGAGCGGCGCGCCGCCGAGCGGGCGGTGGGCCGGCTGGCCGGCGTACGCGGGGTGACCAACGGCATCGCCGTCCGGCCCGGAGCCGCCCGATGACCACCCCGTTGCAGGTGACCGCGAAGCTGCGGACCCCGGTCGGCGAGCACGACCACGTCCGGGGCCCGGTCGGCGCCCCGGTCACCGTCGTCGAGTACGGCGACTTCCAGTGCCGGTACTGCGGGGCCGCGTACCCGAACCTGGTGGAGCTGCTCCGCCAGCGGGCCGACACGGTGCGCCTGGTGTACCGGCACTTCCCGATCGCCAACGTGCACCCGTACGCGGAGAACGCCGCCGAGATGGCCGAGGCCGCCGGCCGGCGGGACCGGTTCTGGCCGATGCACGACTGGCTCTTCGAGCACCAGGACCAGCTGGACCCGGTGCACCTGGCGCTCGGCGTGCAGCAGATCGGCCTGCCGGCCGACGAACTCGCCGCCGAGGTGGGCGGGCAGGCGTACGCCGACCGGGTCCGGCGGGACTTCGTCGGCGGCATCCGCAGCGGCGTGCACGCCGCCCCGACCCTGTTCGTCAACGACGTTCGGCACGACGGCGGGTACGACCTGGCCGAGCTGCTCACCGCCGTGGACGCCGCCGCCGACGCCTGACCCCGGGCGCGGCCCCGGCCTGGATCGCACCCGGGCCGGGTCACCGTCAGATCAGCCGCAGCTCCCGGGCCCGCCGGACCGCCTCCCGCCGGCGGGTCGCGTCCAGCTTCCGGTAGATGTTGCGGACGTGGGTCTTCACCGTGTTGACCGACAGGGACAGCTCCCCCGCGATCTCCACGTTGGACAGGATGCTCTGCAGGTAGCGCAGGATGGTCAGCTCCCGCTCGGTGAGCGGCTCGTCCAGCCCGTCGCCCGCCGCCCCGCCGGACCGCTCGCGGGGGCCGGCGGGCTCGTCGGCGCTGTGCTCGTCGGCGGTGCGGACCAGTTCACTCACCGTCGACCAGTGCGCCGTGCCCGAGTCCAGGTGACCGGCGAGCAGGTCCCGCACCTCCTCGTCGGCGCGGGTGAAGAGCCGGCGGAAGCCCTCCGGCTCGGCCAGCTCCAGCACCCGCTCCAGGATCCGCCCGGCCCGCCGCTCGTCGCCGCCCCGCCGGGCCAGCACCGCCGCCAGCAGGCCGGCGTCGAGGCGTACCGGCAGCGGCCAGTCGGCCGACTCCGGCCCGTCCCAGTCGGGCAGGGTGTGCCCGGCCGCGCCGGGATCGCCGGCGCGCAGCTCCGCCCGGGCCAGCGCGACGGCGAGCGCCCCGGCCGGGCCGCCCGCGTCGCGTACCCGGTCGGCCAGCAGGGCCCGCGCGCCGTCCGGGTCACCCCGCGCGCCGTCCAGCTCGGCCTGGGCGACGAGCAGCCAGTTCGCCACCTCGCGGGCCGCCGGCCGCGCGCCGAGGCGCTCCCGGGCCGCCAGCAGCAGCCGGTGCGCGGCCGCCGGGTCGCCCGCGTCCCGGCACAACCGGGCCCGGCACAGCGCGGCGAGCGCCGCCGCCACCGGCTCCTCCTCCACCGGCCCGGTGACCGCCAGCCGCGCGGCCGCCTCCGCCGGCTGGTCCCGGTGCAGCGCGACCACCGCCAGCGCCAGGTGGGCGTGGGCGCAGTCGGTCCGGCAGGCCCAGCCCCGGCACGGCGACAGGGCGAGCGCCTCCCGGGCGGTCCGCTCCGCCGCCCGCAGCTCACCCCGGATTGCGGCGAGCAGGGCGACCCGGCTGGCGGCGACCAGCTCGGTGCGCTGCCGGCCCGCCGTCCGGGCGGCGGCCAGCGCGTCGGCGAACGCGGTCGCGGCGACCCGCAGGTCACCCTCGTCCAGCCCGGCCAGGCCGAGCGCCGTGCCGGCCACCGCCCGCACGTCGGCGTCCTCACCCCGCGCGGAGCGCGGGTCGTCGTCCGGCCCGGACCTGGTTCGGGTGGCCAGCAGCCGGCCGGCCGCCGCGCGTACCTGGGCGTGGTCGCCGGCCGCCCGGGCCAGGGTGAGTTCCAGCGCGGTGGCCAGCCGGCGGAACCGGTCGCGGCGCGGCGCGGCCAGCGACCCGGCCGCCGCCACCGCCGCGCGCAGCCGGTCCGCGGCGGTCGCCGGGTCGCCGGCGTACGCCCGCTCGGCCGCCGCGGCCAGCGCCAGCTCCGGGTCCCGGCGGACCGCCTCCGCCGGTGGTGCGGCCGGCGCCGGCCCAGCCGGGGCGTCCCGGTCGTACGGGGCGAGGTCCGGCCAGCGGTCGATGAACAGCTCGGTGGCGGTGTCCCAGCGGCCGGCGGACAGGGCGTGCCGCAGCGCCTCCGCCGGGCGGCCGTTCCCCGCGTACCAACCGACCGCCCGCAGGTGCAGCGCCCGCAGCTCGCCGGCGGGGAGCCGGCTCAGCTCGGCCCGGAACAGGTCGGCCAGCAGCGGATGGCACCGGTACCAGGGCGGGCTGCTGTCGTCCCGGTGCAGGAAGGCACCGTCGCGGGCCAGCCCGGCCAGCAACGGTCCCGAGTCGCCCCGGCCGGCGAGCGCGTCGGCCAGGTCCGCGCAGACCGCGTCGGCGACGGTGGTGCGCGCCAGCAGCTCCCGGGCGTCGGCGTCCCACCCGGCGAGGACCTCCTCCCGCAGGTAGCCGGCGACCTCCGGCTGGTCCCCGGCGAACTGCTCCACCCGACGGCCCGGGTCGGGTCGCCCCCGCGCGGCCAGCGCGGCCAGCCGCAGCCCGGCCGCCCAGCCGCCGGTGCGCTCCCGCAACCGGCGCACCGCCGTCGCCGGCACCGGCACCGCGTGCGCGGTCAGCAGGTCGGCCACCTCGTCGTCGGTGAAGGCCAGCTCGGCCGGCCCGAGTTCGGTCAGCTCACCGGCCAGCCGCCACCGGTGCAGGGGCAACGCCAGGTCGGTACGCGCCCCAGCCACCAGGCGCAGCCGCTGCTCGGCGTGCCGCAGCAGGAACTCCAGCCCGGCCAGCGCCGCCGGTTCGGTGATCCGGTCCAGGTCGTCGAGGACCAGCAGCACCGGCCGCTCCCGGGCGGCCAGCGCGGCGGCCAGCAGTTCCAGCTGGTCCGGGCGGGGCGGCCGGTCCGGCACCGGGGCCACGTCGCCCTCCCCGCGCGCCGCGGCCCGCAATGCCGCCGCGACGTACGCCCAGAGCCGCTCGCCGGTGTCCCCCCGCTCCACCGACACCCAGGCCGGCGCGCCGTCGCCGGTCACGGCCCGGACCCAGGAGGCGAGCAGGGTGGTCTTGCCCCAGCCGGCGGGCGCGGACACCACGGTGACCGGGCCGGCCGTCCCCTCGTCCAGCCGGGCCAGCAGGCGCGGCCGGAGCACGACCGGCTCGGGCAGCGCCGCCGGCGCCAGCCGGGACGCCAGCAACGGCGGCCCGGCCGGCGCCGGTTCCGCCACCACCCCGACCCGGCTCAGCTTGTCGGGCATCCGGCCTCCCCACCGACGCTCGCACCCCCTCCGCCGGCGAGCGGTTACCCGGCCCGGCCCGGTTCACCCCTTCGGGGGGAGCCCGCTTCACCCGCCCCCGGCCGACCATGGGCAGGTACGCGGGCGACCGGCCGCGCGTGACCGGCCGCCCGCCGTCACCGGGACCGTCCCGGGACGCGCGGAGGGACAGGTGGTACGAATGGGACGGCTGGCCCACGGCGGGACGGTGCTGGTCACCGCGGCCGCCGGCGTGGCACGGGCGTTGCGCGTACCCCGGCGACGCCGGCCGGGGACCGGCCCCGACCCGCGACCCGCGCGCTGGCAGGTGGTGACCGTCGACCGCCCACCGGAGCAGGTGCTGCCGCAGGGCCGGTGGCCGGAGCCGCTGCGCCGCCTCGACGGGGCGGTGGAGCTGTGCCTGCGGCCGGCGCCCGGCGGGCGCGGCACCGAGCTGGCCGCGCGGCAGCTCGCCGGCCGGGCGGCGCTGCCCGGGATGGCCGCGCACCTGGTCGGCGACGACCCCGGGCTGCTGATCCGGGAGACGCTGCGCCAGGCCAAGCAGTACGTGGAGACCGGCGAGGTGCTGCGCCCGGACCGCTCCCGGCTGGACCGCCCGGCGGTGCCCGGATGAGGGCGCTGTGCTGGGAGGGCGCCGGGGAGCTGGCGGTACGCCAGGTGCCCGACCCGGAGCTGCGCAACGCCGGGGACATCATCGTCCGGGTGCGGCGCAGCGCCACCTGCGGAGCCGACCTGCCGCTGCTGTCCGGCCGTACCCCGTTCCTGGCCGCCGGGGACGTGCTCGGGCACGAGTTCCTCGGCGAGGTGGTCGAGGTCGGCGCGGAGGTACGCGGGCACCGCCCCGGCGACCGGGTGGTGGTCTGCGCGGCGGTGGCCTGCGGCTCCTGCTGGTACTGCCGGCAGGGCCTCTACGCCAGCTGCGACAACGGCAGCCCCACCGCGGCCCGCGCCGAGGCGGCCTGGGGCCAGCCCACCGGCGGCTGCTTCGGGCACCCGGCCGCCCTGGGCGGCTTCGCCGGCAGCCACGCCGAGTACGCCCGGGTCCCGTACGCCGACACCGGCGCGTTCCGGGTGCCGGAGCCGCTCAGCGACGACCGGGCGGTGTTCGCCTCGGACGCCGCCCCGTCCGGCTGGATGGGCGCCGAGCTGGGCGGGGTACGCCCCGGCGACGTGGTGGCGGTGTGGGGCGCCGGCGCGGTCGGCCAGCTCACCGCGCAGGCGGCCCGGCTGCGCGGCGCGGACCGGGTGATCGTCATCGACCGGCACCCCGAACGGCTGGGCATGGCCGAGCGGCACGCCGGCGCCGAGACGCTGCACTTCGAGCACACCGACGTCCCGGCCGAGCTGCGGGAACGCAGCGGCGGCCGGGGGCCGGACGTGTGCGTGGAGGCGGTCGGCACCGACGCGGCGGCGGGCCGCTCGCTGGCGGACCGGTTCGGCGCCGGCCGGGCCGAGCGGCCGATCGCGGTGCGCGAGGCGGTATACACCTGCCGCAAGGGCGGCACCGTGGTGGTGCTGGGCACGTTCGCCGGCTTCGTCGACACCTTCCCGCTCGGCGCGATCATGCAGAAGGGGCTGACCGTGCACGGCGCCCGGCAGCACGGGCAGCGGTACATTCCGCGGCTGCTGAACATGATGGCCCGCGACCAGCTCGCCACCGAGCACCTGGCCACCCACCGGCTGCCGCTGGAGCAGGGCGCCGGCGGGTACGCGCTGTTCCGGGACCGAGCCGACGGCTGCGTCCGTACCGTCTTCACGCCCTGACCGGCGCGGGCCCACTTTCGGGCCGACGCCTCGCGGCCGGGGCCGGTGCTGGCACACTCGGCGGATGCGCGACGACCGCCCGCACGACCTGGTCCTGTTCGGCGCGACCGGCTTCACCGGCGGTCTCACCGCGGAATACCTGGCCCGGCACGCCCCGGCCGGGCTGCGCTGGGCGCTGGCCGGCCGCAACCCGGCCCGGCTGGCCGCGGTGCGCGACCGGCTCGCCGCGATCGACCCCGGCCTGGCCGACCTGCCGCTGCGCACCGCCGACGCGACCGACCCGGCGTCGCTGGCGGCGGTGGCGGCGGGCGCCCGGGTGGTGGCCAGCACCGTCGGCCCGTACCTGCGGTACGGGGAGCCGCTGGTCGCCGCGTGCGCCGCCGCCGGCACCGACTACCTGGACATCACCGGCGAGCCGGAGTTCGTCGACCGGATGTACCTGCGCCACCACGCCGAGGCGGAGCGCACCGGCGCCCGGCTGATGCACGCCTGCGGCTTCGACTCGATCCCGCACGACCTCGGTGTCTGGTACACCGTCAAGCAACTCCCGGCGGACGGGCCGATCGCCGTCGACGGGTACGTCCGGGCCGGCGGCCGGTTCTCCGCCGGCACGTACCACTCCGCGCTGACCGCGTTCTCCCGGATGGCGGAGGCGAGCCGGGCGGCGAAGGAACGCCGGGCGGTCGAGCCGCGCCCGGAGGGACGCCGGGTCCGCGCGGTGCCCGGCCGCATCGGGCGGGCCCGGGAGATCGACCGGTGGGCCATGCCGCTGCCGACCATCGACCCGCAGGTGGTCCGGCGCTCCGCCGCGGCCCGCCCGGAGTACGGCCCGGACTTCCGCTACCGGCACTTCGCCGCCATGAAGCGGCTGCCCACCGTGGTTGCCACCGCGGCCGGTTTGGGCGGGCTGGTCGCGCTGACCCGGCTGCCGCCGACCCGCCGCTGGCTGATGGGCCGGCTCGCCGCCGGTCAGGGGCCGAGCGCGCAGCAGCGGGCGAAGTCCTGGTTCAGCGTCCGGTTCGTCGGCACCGGCGGGGGCCGGAGGGTGCTGACCGAGGTGGCCGGCGGCGACCCCGGGTACGACGAGACGGCCAAGATGCTCGCCGAGTCGGCGCTCTGCCTGGCCTGCGACGACCTGCCGGCCACCGCGGGGCAGGTCACCCCGGTGACCGCGATGGGCGACGCGCTGCTCGACCGCCTGGTGCGCGCCGGCATCACCTTCCGCACGCTCAAGGCGTGAGGCGGGGCCCCCGCTCAACGCATCCGGTAGAGCAGGGGCCCCGCTTGACACCCGGAGCGGCTTGACCCTCGAGCAGGTTGAGACGTGAGGATCGCAGCCGTGGAGAGCGAACTGCGCAGCATCGGCGAGCTGGCCCGGGCCAGCGGCCTGACGGTCAGCGCGCTGCGGTTCTACGACCGCAGCGGGGTGCTCACCCCGGCGCTGGTCGACCCGGTGACCGGCTACCGCTGGTACACCGACGAGCAGGTGGCCCCGGCCCGGCTGGTGGCCGGGCTGCGCCGGGTCGGCATGCCGCTGGCCGGGATCGCCGCCGCGCTGCGGCACCAGCACGAGCCGGCCGTGCTCGGCGCGCTGCTCGACGAGCACCAGCGCCGGCTGGAGGACGGGCTCGCCGACGCCCGCCGCGAGCTCTCCCGGATCCGTACGCTGATCGACCCAGGGGAGCGACCGATGACCACCCGACTCGTGCTGTCCCGTACCGACCTGGCCGCCGCCGTCGACGCGGTCCGCTTCGCCGTCGGCGCCGACCCGGAGCTGCCGGTGCTCGCCGGGGTGCTGTTCGATGTGGAGCCGGACGGGGTGCGGCTGGTCGCCACCGACCGGCACCGGCTGGCCACCGCCTGGGCCGGCGGCCGGGTGGACGGCCCGGCGGTCCGCGCGCTGGTGCCGGTCGCCGCGGTGGACGAGCTGCGGGCGCTGCTGGACACGGGCGACGGGGTCACCCCGGACGCGCAGCTCACGGTCGGCCCGGCCGAGGTGGTCGGGTCCGTGGGCGGACGCGTGGTGCGCGCCGTCCCGCTGCCGTACGACTTCCCCGACCATCGCCGGCTGCTGCGCGAGGCGGTCAGCGACGCCCCGGCGCACCGGGTGCCCGTGGACGTGGCCCCGCTGCGCGCCGCGCTCACCGCCGGGGACGTGCCGGTGCTGCTGAAGGAGTACGCCGGCAGCCGCCACGAGGTGACCGTGCTGGGGCTCGACGAGGGCGGGCTGCGGGTGCTGGCGGCCGACGAGCCGCCGGTGCCCGGCGTGCTCCGGGTCGGGGTGAACCGGCACTACCTGCTCGACGCCCTGGACGCGGGCGACCGCGGACAACTGGTGCTGGAGCTGGACGGGCCGATCGCCCCGCTGGCCGTGCGCCGGCCGGACGACGGGGACGCCTTCTCCGTACTGATGCCGATCCGGCTCTGAGTCCGCGCCGGGCGGCGCGGGCGGGCCGGCGCGGCGGCGACGGTAGCATCTGGGGGTCCTACCTGAGTCCCTGGACGGAGGCGTACGGAGCGCATGCTCGACATGGAGTTGATCCGGAAGGATCGCGAGGCGGTGGCGGTCGCGCTGGCCAAGCGATTGGATCCGGCCGAGGTCAGTCAGGCGCTGGACGAGATCCAGCGACTGGACCAGGAGCGACGCGCGCTGATCACGGGGATCGACGCCGAGCGGCAGCGCCGCAAGGCGGAGGCCCGGGCGTACGCCGAGGCGAAGCGGGCCGGCCGGGAGCCGGAGCCGGTCGCCCCGGAGGCCGAGCGCAAGCAGCTCGCCGAGCTGGAGACCCAGCTGGACGAGGTGCAGGCGCGGCTGCGGGACCGGATGAGCGAGCTGCCGAACCTGCCCGCGGACGACGTGGTGCCCGGTGGCAAGGAGGCCAACCGGGTGGTCCGTACCTTCGGCGCGCCCCCGGTGATCGAGCGGGTCCGTGACCACGTGGAGCTGAGCCGAGCGCTCGGCCTGGTCGACCACGAGCGCGGCGTCAAGCTGGGCGGTTCCGGCTTCTGGATGTACACCGGGCTGGGCGCGCGGCTGGAGTGGGCGCTGCTCAACTGGCTGATCGAGCGGAACATCGCGGCCGGGTACGAATTCCTCCTCCCGCCGCACCTGCTGTTGGACAGCGCGGGTTTCGCCGCCGGCCAGTTCCCGAAGTTCTACGACGACGTCTACCACCTGGACCGGCAGTCCGCCCCGCGCGGGCAGTTCCTGCTGCCGACCTCGGAGACGGCGATCCTCGGGGCGTACCAGGACGAGATCCTGGAGACGGCGAAGCTGCCGCTGAAGGCGTTCGCCTACACCCCCTGCTACCGCCGGGAGGCGGCCGGTTCGCACTCCGACGAGCGCGGGACGGTGCGCGGGCACCAGTTCAACAAGGTGGAGATCTTTCAGTTCACCCTGCCCGACCAGGCGGACGCCGCGCTGGCGGCGATGGTCGCCCACGTGGAGGGCCTGGTCGAGCAGCTCGGGCTGCACCACCAGACCAGCCTGCTCGCCGCCGGCGACTCCAGCGCGTCGATGAAGAAGACCCTCGACATCGAGGTGTGGATGCCGAGCACCGGCAAGTACAAGGAGGTGTCGTCGGTCTCCTGGGCCGGCGACTACCAGGCCCGGCGGGCCGCCATCCGCTATCGCGAGCCCGGCGGCAAGCAGACCCGGTTCGTGCACACCCTCAACGGCTCGGCGCTGGCCACCAGTCGGCTCTTCCCGGCCATCCTGGAGCAGTTCCAGCAGGCCGACGGCTCGGTGCTGGTGCCGGAGGTGCTCCGCGACAAGCTCGGCACGGACCGGCTCACCCCGGTCCGCTGACCCGCCCCGCCCCGCGCCCGGGAACCGCCCCGGGCGCGGGGTCCGAGTTGCGGCAAGTAGCGCCTTCCTCAGGCCCGGAAGCAGCGTCACGCGGCAACTCGCGCCTTCGCCAGGCGACGACGAGGAGGGCGAGCAGGGCCGCCGCCACAAGCGCCGGGCCGGCCGCGTCCAGCACGGCGACCAGCCACTGCTGAAGGCGGGCCGCGGCGACCACCACCGGGCCGCCGAGGGCGTCGTGCCGGCCGAGGGCCAGCCGCACCTCGTACCAGCCGTACCAGGCGACGTAGCCGCCGGCGGCGAGCAGCACCAGGCCGCCGAGGCGGGGCACCTGCGCGCCGGCCCGGCGCAGCCGGGCCAGCACCGAGCCGCGGACCAGGGCCACGGCGAGGGCGGCCACCCCGACCACCAGACCCATCCCGATCGCGTACGCCCCGAACAGCGCCAGCCCGCGCAGCGTCGAGCCGGCCCGCAGGCTGGTCACCACGATCGCCAGGAACGGGCCGACGGTGCAGCTCAGCGACGCCAGCGCGTACGCCATCCCGAACAGCGCCATCGACGCCCAGGAGCGGGTGAGCCGGGGCGCCCGCAGCCCCGCGCCCGGACCGGGGAGCCGCCGGCCGGCGAGCAGCCAGCAGCCCAGCGCCACCAGCAGCAGGCCCAGCCACACGGTGAGCCAGGGCAGCCGGGGCCGCAGCCAGCCGGACAGCGGGGCGAGCGCCAGCCCGAAGGCACCGAAGACCAGGACGTACCCGCTGGTCAACCCGGCGGTGGCGACCAGCGCGCGGCGCACCGCGCCCCGGCCGTCGGCGGGGCCGGCGACCAGCAGCGACAGGTACGCCGGCAGCATCGCGAAGCCGCACGGGTTGACCGCGCCGAGCATGCCGGCGGTCAGCGCCAGCAGCAGCGGGGTGCCCACCCGATCATCCGGCCAGCTCGGCGACCCGGCGGGTCAGCGACTCGCCGTCCAGGAAGCCCTGGTGGATGATCCGGCCGTTCCGGTCGAGCACCACGAAGGTGCTCTGCTCGACCACCTTGAACCGGCGCCAGAGCGCCCCTTCCCGGTCGTCGAGCTGGGGCGTGCCGGCCAGGTCGAACTCGGCGACGAAGTCCCGCATGGCCGCTCGCTCGCCGAGCCCGGCCACCCCGACGATCGGCACCGTGTCGCGGTACCTCGGCGCGATCTCGGCCACCGTCCACGCCTGGCTGGCACAGGTCGCGCACCACGGCGCCCAGAACCAGAGCACCACCGGCCGCCCGGCCAGCGCGGCGGCGGGGAAGGCCGCGCCGTCCAGGGTGGTGCCGGTGAACCGCAGGGCCTCCGGCACCCGGACCGGGTCGGGCGAGGCGCCCGGGCCGACACCGCCGGCCGGGACCGGGGAGGCGACGGCGGACGGGCCGGACGCGGCGGAGACCGGGGCGGCGACGGCGGACGGGCCGGACGCGGCGGAGCCCGGAGCGGCGGTCGGTGCGCCGGCCGGTCCGGCGTCGACCGCGCAGCCGGCCGCCAGCAGCACGGCGGCCAGCCCGGCCGCCGGCATCCACCGGCGCACACCCGACGATCTCGACATCCCGCTCCTCCTCAATGGGCTACTCGGCCTTGGACAGCCGCAGCGCCAGTTCAGGGCAGACCTTGACCGCCTTCAGCGCCCCCTCCCGCAGCCAGGTCGGCACCGGGGTGGGCGGGAAGGCGGGGTACCCGTTCCCGTCGAGCCGGATGAAGTCCGGCACCACGTGGGCGCAGAGCCCGTGCCCGTCGCAGCGGGACCAGTCGAGAGTGAGCTGGCGCGGATCGGTGTCGGGGGCGCCGGGCAGCCCCAGCACCCCCTTGACCCGCCGGCCGCACCCCTCGCCGGTGGTGTGCAGCCGCAGGTCCTCGGCGAAGACCTCGATCGCGGAGAGGGCGAAGCGGGCCGTACCGTCGGGGTGGCTGCACGCGCCGCGGCCCTTCACGTCGCCCGCGGCCGCGCGGACGATCTCCACCGGCGCGCTGCCGGCGACCGCGAGGTCCACCGCGCGGGCCAGGTCCGGCAGGCCCATCTTGCACGGGCCGCACTGGCCGGCGGACTCGCCGGCCAGATAGCGCACCACCTGCGCGGCCTCGCCCAGCGGGCAGGTGTCCCGGCCGAGCGGCACGATGATGCCCGCGCCGAGGGTGCCGCCGACGGCGGTGAGCCCCTTGCGGGACACCTCGGCCCGGTCCGCGGCCTCGGCGGTGATCCACTTGCCGTGGTAGCCGCCCATCAGGATGCCCGGCCCGTCGGGCACCTCGCACAGCTCGAGGATCTCCCGCAGCGGCGTGCCGGCGGCGCACTCCACCACGGCCGGGCGGGCGGCGGCGCCGGTCACCGTCAACAGCACCGTGCCCGGCTCGTCGTCGGTGCCGAGCGCCGCGTACTCGTACGGGCCGAGCCGGGCGGCCACCGCCACCTGGGCGTACGTCTCGGCGTTCGAGAGCAGGGTGGGGAGCCCGCCGACCCCGGAGTCGCTGGACCGCTTCTTGGTGCCGGGCGGGATGTGCGGCAGCCCGTTGATGCCGTTGACCAGCGCGCCACCCTCGCCGGAGATGAACCGGTGCGGCACGGTGACGATGCTGGTCGGCACCGGCATCCGCCGCTCCCCCAGCGCCTCGGTCAGCGACGGCCGGCCGATGTCGTCGTCGGCCACCCCGATGACGATCTCCTCGGCGTCCAGCGCGTACGCGGCCAGCGCCGCGCCGTCGAGGATGAGGTGCGGGGCGCGGGTGAGCAGCACCTTGTCCTTCCAGCTGGCCGGCTCGCCCTCGGTGGCGTTGACCACCACCACCGCCGGGGCGTCCTGCCGCTGGCAGGACTCCAGCACGGCCCGCAGCTTGCGGGCGAACGGGAAACCGGCCCCGCCCTTGCCCTTGAGCTGGATGCCCTCGGCCAGCCGCAGCAGGTTCGCCGGTTCCATCGGGCCGATCGGCCCGTGCACCTCCTCGTGCGCGGCCAGGTCGAGCCGGCCGAACTCGGCGAACCCGGCGGTGAGCCGCGGCTCGCCGACGCAGGCCACCGGTGGCACCTTCGTCCGGATCACTTCGCCTCACCCCGCAGCCCCGCCCAGTACGCCCCGTCGACCGCGTCGGCGTTGGCCCGCCGCCGGCGGCTGGACCGGGACTCCCCGGCGGCCCGCCGCTTCCGGCGGGAGGCCAGGTCCACCAGGGTGGGGGTGTCGTCGTCCACCGGCGTGATGTCCGGCGCGTAGCTGACCGGCGGTCGCCAGTAGTCCGGCTCCACCGGCACGTCCTCCTCGCGGCTGTGCCGGCCCGCGGAGACCGGCTCGGCGGAGATCGGCTCGGCCGACACCGGCGAGGCGCTCGCCCAGCGGCGCGGGCTGTCCCACGGCAGCTCCGGTTCCTCCCGGCGCGGCGGTGCCGAGTACCGCGCGACCAGGTCCTCCTCCTCCCGGGCGGCGCGGCGGCCGGCGGAGGTCGGCGCGTCCTCCTCGACGTACCGCGACCGCCGCCCGCCGGAGGCCGGCGCCGTCCCGGTCGCCGTGCGGCGGGCGGCCGGTTCCAGGTCGCGCCCACGGCGGCGCGGCGTGTCACCGCGGGCCGCGCGCAGGGTGCCCGGCTCGGGCACCACCGGCACGGAGAACCGCTCCGGGTCACGCCGCCGGGACGGGCCGGCCGGGCCGATCCAGCCGGTGGCGGCCGGCTCGGCCCAGCCGCCCCGGTCGTCCTTCGACTCGCCGCCGGCCCGGCGGCGGGCGAACCCGGCCAGCAGGCCACGGCCCGTGCCGTCGTCCGTCGAGCGGGCGGCCATCGCCTTGTTCAGCGCGGCGGCCTGGTGCTGCTCGCGGCTGCGCCGCCCGAGGTGGACGGAGACCCGGACCAGCAGCGCCAGCACCACCAGCAGCACGCAGGCCAGGTAGCTGAGCACCACCCAGGACGCCGCGGCGCGGCCGGCGTTGAGGCCGTGGACCAGGGCGAACGGCCAGGAGACGTACGCCGCGGAGTGCAGCGCCCGCCACAGCCACTTCGGACCGGCCCCGGCGAAGCGGGCCCGGATCAGGCCCGTCCAGAGCACGCTCACCATCAGCAGGGCGGCCACCGTGCCCAGGCCGACGTAGAGGCCCTGCCCGCCGAGGAACGGCAGCACGGCGTCGGTGACCCCGGCGCGGCCGATGGCGACCTTGGTGATGACGTGGAACACCAGGCCGGCGACGCCGAGGACGCCGGTGGCCCGGTGCGCCGACTGGAGCAGCACCCGGTGCCGGATGAGCAACACCAACCGGTCGGTGGCGAGCAGGCCCATCATCACGGTGAGGCTCAGCGAGACCAGGGTGACCACCCCGGCGAAGAACTCGGTGAAGAAGAAGCCGTACGCGTACATCACGGCGCCCTCGCCGGTGAGCTCGATCCCCGCCCACAGCAGCGCGAGCACCGAGGCCGCCAGGGCCGCGAGGGCCCGCGCGGAGACGGTACGGACGCCGCGGCTGCTGCTGCTGGTCCGGACGGTGGCCGACTTCTGGTTCTGCTGTCCCCGGCCCATCTGCTCCTCGATCGTCACTCGCGGCGGCGCACGCACCACCGGTCGACCCTGCTCCGCCCAGCAGTACGCACGCCGGGGATGAACGGATCAGCGCGGCGGCCAATTTCTCGGCGGATCCGTCGAACCGTCCCGGTCCGGCGCGCGTGTAGCGCCCTACGCAACGACAGATTTCCATTCGTTGACAGTCGTTGCAACGGGCTTGTAACCTTGCCGAAAATTTTCAGTCCCGGTTGCAAGAACCGCGCACTGGAGCGCTCCCCCGCGCACCACCACCCCGTCCCCCCGCACCCCCAGGAGTACCGATGCATCGACGCCGACGCCGCTCGGTGATCGTCGCCCTCGCCGCGATCGCCGGCCTGCTCGCCCCGAACGCCGTGGCGGCACCCCCGGCCGCCGCCGCCACCCCGGGCAGCAAGAAGGTCATCGTCCAGCTCTTCGAGTGGAACTGGGCCTCGGTGGCCAGCGAGTGCACCAACGTGCTGGGCCCCAAGGGCTACGGCTACGTCCAGGTCTCCCCGCCGCAGGAGCACGTCAACGCCGCCCCGTGGTGGGTCTCCTACCAGCCGGTCGGCTACCGGATCGAGTCCCGCAAGGGCACCCGGGCGCAGTTCCAGTCGATGGTGAACACCTGCCACAACGCCGGCGTGAAGGTGCTCGTCGACACCGTGGTCAACCACATGTCCGGGCAGGACAACGGCGGCACCGGCTGGGCCGGCAGCGGCTACGGCCACTACGACTACCCGGGCACCTACGGTCCGCAGGACTTCCACTACTGCGGGCGCAACGGCGGCAACGACATCGCCAACTACAACGACCGGTACGAGGTGCAGAACTGCGAGCTGGTCAACCTCGCCGACCTCAAGACCGAGTCGGAGTACGTCCGGACGCGGCTCGCCGCCTTCATGAACGACCTGCTCTCGCTCGGCGTGGACGGGTTCCGGCTGGACGCCAGCAAGCACATGCCGGCCGCCGACATCGCCGCGATCAAGGGCAAGCTCTCCCGCTCGGCGTACCTCGTGCAGGAGGTCATCCACGGCGCGGGCGAGCCGATCCAGCCGACCGAGTACACCGGCAACGGCGACGTGCACGAGTTCCGGTACGGCAAGGACCTGGCCCGGATGTTCACCAACGAGCGGCTGGCGTACCTGCGCACCTTCGGCGAGTCCTGGGGCTACCTGCCCAGCGGCGGGGCGGTGGCCTTCGTGGACAACCACGACACCCAGCGCGACGGCGGGGTGCTCACCTATAAGAACGGCGGGATCTACGCGCTGGCCAACGCCTTCATGCTGGCCTGGCCGTACGGCACCCCGGCGGTGATGTCGAGCTTCACGTTCAGCAACAAGGACCAGGGGCCGCCCTCGGACGCCAGCAACCGGATCACGAACACCACCTGCAACTCCGGCTGGCAGTGCGAGCACCGCTGGCGGGTCATCGCCAACATGGTCGGCTTCCGCAACGCCGTCGAGGGCTCGGCCGTGGCGAACTGGTACGACAACGGCTGGCAGCACATCGCGTTCAGCCGGGCCGGCAAGGGCTACCTGAGCATCAACGACGAGGACTTCGCGATCACCGGCCGCTCGTACTACACCGGCCTGCCGGCCGGCCGGTACTGCGACGTCGTCCACGGCGACTTCAGCAATGGCTCGTGCAGCGGGCCGGTGATCACCGTGGACGGCAACGGCTGGTTCGCGGCGAACATCAGCGCGCACGACGCGGTGGCCATCCACGTCGGCGCCAAGCTGCCCTGACCGGGCCGGCGGCCGTTCCCACCCGCCGGCCCTCGGGAGTCCCCGCACCGCGCCCCGGTGTGGGGACTCTCCCGCCTCCCGGCGACCCGTCCATTACAGTCTCTTTGTGCTGTTTGACCGGTTGTTCTCGCGCTGGACGCGCGGTTGGCTGCTCGCCGCCCTCGGCGTACCCCTGCTGCTCGTCACCGTCCTGCTCGTGGACCGGGCGCTCACCCCCGGGTCCGCGCCCGCGCCGCCCGCCCCGGCGCCGGCCGCACCGCGGACGCCGGAGCAACCCGGCCCCGACGCCGAGGAAACGGTCCCGGTCGCGGCGCCCGCGCCGGCCGGCCTCCCGGTGGTCGACTACGAGCCGGCGCCCACCGGCTTCCCGGCCGATCCACTCCCGGGCGACACCACGCCGCTCACCGCGGGAGCCAGCCCGACCCGCAACATCGCCGCCTACGACGCGCCGGGCGGGCGGCCGCTCGCCTTCCTCGCCCCGACCATCAGCGGTGTACCGCTGACCATGCCGATCGCCGACCGGCGGTCCGGCTGGACCGCGGTGCTCCTCCCGTCCGCCAACCGCCGGCTCGCCTGGCTGCCGCCCGGCGACGGCTGGACCACCGTCCCGCTGCCCGACCAGATCGTGGTGGAACGCCGCCCGCACCGGCTCACCTGGTACCGGGCCGGCCGGGCGGTCCGGTCCTGGCCGGTGAGCCTGGGCCTGCCCGGCCAGGAGACGCCGCTCGGCCGGACCTTCATCCTGGGTCGCACTCCCCCGCCCGAGGCCGTCTACGGCGGGGTGGACATCTTCGCCCTCGGCGCGGTGCCCGACGACCCGGACGCGGTGCCCACCGGGTTGAAGGGCGCGCACATCGGGCTGCACAGCTGGCGGGACGACGACACCCTCGGCCAGAACGTCACCAACGGCTGCATCCGGCTCACCCGCACCGGGCAGCGGCAACTGCTCGACCAGCTGATCCCCGGGACCAGCCTGGTGGTGGTCGACCGGCTCCGCACCCCGCCGCCCACCGCCTGAGCGGGGAACCGGCCGGGGACCGGACGCGTCCCAGTCTTGTGTGGAGACGCCGGACCGCCCTGCTCACCCTGCCCCTCGCCCTCGCCGGTTGCGCCGCCACCCGGCCGGCGGCCCCGCCCGCACCGGCCGGTCCCACGGCCGGCCCCACCACCCCGGCACCGGACCTGGCGGACTGCGGCACGTGGACCCTGGGCAGGAGCGACCGGTTGCCGGCCGAGGCCACCGGATGCCTCGACGACGCGCTGCGCGACCGGCAGGCCGTCGAGATGACGGTGACCGCGCCGACGGTCGAGGGTGACCCGGTGACCACCCACTACCTGACGCGCGTCGACGGCCGGGTGGAGGTGACCGTCGACGGCCGGCAGGACCGCTACGGCACCGGCCGCGTCGAGCGGATGACCTGCACCGGGCCGGTGAGCTACCCGGCGATGCCGGCCTTCGACACCTGCACCACCCCGAGCCCGGTCTGACCGCCTCACCCGCCGAGCAGCCAGCCGTTCTCCTCGGCGACCCGCACCGCGTCGGCCCGGTTGCGGGCGCCGGTCTTGCCGATCGCGGCGGAGAGGTGGTTGCGGACCGTCCCCTCCGACAGGTGCAGCGTCGCGGCCAGCTCGGCGACGGTCCCGCCGCCCCGGGCGGTCCGCAGCACCTCGGTCTCCCGGTCGGTCAGCGGGCTCGCCCCGGTGGCCAGGGTCTCCGCCGCCAACGCCGGGTCGACCACCCGCAGCCCGGCGTGCACCCGGCGGACCGCGTCGGCGAGCTGCCGGGCCGGGGTGTCCTTGACCACGAAGCCACCCGCGCCGGCCTCCATCGCCCGGCGCAGGTACCCGGGGCGACCGAAGGTGGTCACCACCAGCACCCGGCAGCCCGGCACCGCGGCCCGCACCGCGCGGGTGGCGGCGATGCCGTCCAGGCCGGGCATCTCCACGTCGAGCAGGGCCACGTCCGGCCGGGTGCGGTGGGCCTCGGGGACCACCTCGTCGCCCCGGCCCACCTCGGCGACGACCACCAGGTCCGGCTCCAACGACAGCAACGCGGCCAACGCCCCCCGCACCAGCGCCTGGTCGTCGGCGAGCAGCAGCCGGATCGGCTCGGTCATCGGGTCGTCCTCCCGCCCGCTCACCGGTCTCCGGCCGGCACGGCCACCCGGAGCAGGAAGCCCCGGGCGTCGGGCCGGCGGCCGACGGTCACCGTGCCGTCCAGCCGGCGGGCCCGCTCCCGCAGCCCGGCCAGGCCGTGCCCCGCCTCGCCCGGCGCGCCGGCCGGGCCCCGCCCGTCGTCGCGGATCTCCACCGCCGCCGGCTCCACCCGGATCACGCACCGCCGCGCGCCACTGTGCCGGACCACGTTGGTCACCCCCTCGCGTACCGTCCAGCCGAACAGTTCGTCACGCTCCGCCGGCAGCGCCGGCACCGTCTCCGGCAGGTCCGCCGCGACGCCCGCGGCGGCCAGCGCCGAGCGGGCGCCGGCCAGCTCCGCGGCCAGGCTCACCCCGCGGTACGCCCCAACGGTGCCCCGCACGTCCGCCAGCGCCTGCCGGGCCAGCCGCTCCACGTCGGCGATCTCGGTGGCCGCCCGGGCCGGGTCCAGCTCCAGCAGCCGGCCGGCCAGCTCCGCCTTGACCGCCACCACGGTGAGCGAGTGCCCGAGGATGTCGTGCAGGTCCCGGGCGGTACGGGCGCGTTCCTCGGTCACCGCCAGCCGGCGGATCTCCGCCTGCGCGGCCTGGAGTTCGGCGTTGCGCTGGGCCAGCCGGCTCACCCCGAACATGGCGAAGGAGGCGAGCAGCACCGCGAAGACGACGGTGCTCTCCGCCTCCCAGCCGGGCACCAGGCGCGACGCCACCGGCGGGGTGGCCGCGGCCAGCACCACCACGACCAGGGACTCCACCGGAGGCAGCAGGAACACCGCGGCGGCGGCCACGAAGACCAACGTGGTCAGCCAGTCGCCGCCGGTGCCCGGGATGCCGACGAGCCCGAGCACGAGCAGCAGCCCGATCAGCAGCCGGGCCTGACCGGGCGGGACCGGGCGGTGCTGCTGCCGGCGGGCCCGGGACCACTCGAAGATCAGCACGTACGCCGCGCCGAAGGCGATCACGGAGCCGATCCCCAGCAGCCGCCGCCACAGCTCGGGCTGGCGCAGGGCGGTGCTGAACGGAATGTTGAGGAAGAAGAGCCAGACCGCCGCCAGCAGCCAGCCGGTGAACCGCCAGTGGCGGCTCACCGGCCGGACCCGGTCGGGCGGCGGCGTCACGCCGACCACGCTAGTCCCCGCCGCGGCCGGTCAGACGCGGGTGGTGTCGCGGCGGAACAGCCGGGCCGCGCCGAGGCCGAAGAAGGCGGCCCAGGCGGCCACGTTGCCGACCGCCGCCCAGTCCACCCCGGCGCCGGTCAGTGGCGCGCGAGCGAGCTGACCGACCCCGTACACCGGGGTGAACTTGGCGATCTGCCGCATCACGTCGGGCAGCAGCTCCAGCGGGATGAACAGGCCGCCCAGCATGGCCAGGATGGCCAGCGCCGGACCCATGAACTGCATGACGTTCTCGGCCGGGGCGAGGTAGCCGACGAAGAGCCCGAGGGCGGCGAAGACCAGCGAGCCGAGCCAGGCGGTCAGGCCGGACTCCAGCCAGACGTGCGCCGGCAGCCGCACCCCGGAGGCGGCGCCGACGGCGAACTCGACCAGCACGCCGAGCAGGCCGAGCACCATCGCGGTGCCGATCTTCGTGGCCACGTACGCCGCCGGGTGCAGCGGGGTGAGCCGCAGCTGCCGGCTCCAGCCCAGCGCGCGCTCGGTGGCGACCGCCCCGCCGGCGCTGGTGGTGGCGACCATGGCCGCGTACACGGCGAGGCTGATCATGATCCAGCCGGTGACCGGCAGGCCGTTGTCCAAGGTCTGGCCGCGCTGCGGCAGTCCGAAGAGGAGGAAGAACACCGCCGGCATGACCAGGATGAACAGCAGGGTCCGGCGGTTGCGCAACACCCGGCGGATCTCGATGCCGAGTACGGCGGTGGAGAACCCGCCCAGGGCGGGCGGCCGGCGGTGGCGGGTGGCGGCGGTGGTGGGCGAGGCGGTGACGGTCATCTCGGACTCCGGTCTCAGGCGGCGGCGGTGGCGGTCAGGGCGAGGAAGGCGTCCTCGAGATTGCGCGAGGTGATCTCCAGGTCCCGGGCGGCCGTCCGGGACAGCAGGTGCCGGGCCACCACGTCGGAGTCCTCGCTGTGCACCAGGATCACGTCGCCGCGTACCTCGACCGAGCGGACGCCGGGCAGCGCGGCCAGCGCGGCCTGGTCGGCGCCCGGCAGGGTGGCCCGCACGACCCGGCCGGCGGCCAGGTTCTTGATCTCGGCGGTGGTGCCGTCGGCGACGATCCGGCCCTGCCGGACCAGCACGATGCGGTCCGCGTACGCGTCGGCCTCGTCCAGGTAGTGGGTGGCGAACAGGACGGTCCGGCCGGAGCGGGCGTCGGCCCGGATCGCCTGCCAGAAGTCCCGCCGGCCCTCGACGTCCATCCCGGTGGTCGGCTCGTCCAGCACCATCAGGTCCGGATCCGGCAACAGCGCCAGGGCGAACCGCAGCCGCTGCTGCTGGCCGCCCGAGCACCTGCCCACCGGCCGGTCGGCCAGCTCGGCGATGCCGGCCCGCGCCAGCACCTCGGTCACCGGACGGGTGTGGCCGTAGAAGTGCGCGGTCATCCGTACCGTCTCGGCGACCGTGAGGTCCTTGAGCAGCCCGCCGGTCTGCATCACGGCGGCCACCCGGCCGAGCCGGACCGCGTCGGCCGGCGTGCCGCCGAAGAGCCGTACCGTGCCGGTGTCCGGGCGGGCCAGCCCGAGCAGCATGTCCACCGTGGTGGTCTTACCGGCGCCGTTGGGGCCGAGGAAGGCCACCACCTCGCCCGGGGTGATCCGCAGGCTGAGTCCGTCGACGGCGGTCACCGGGCCGAAGGTCTTGGTGAGTCCGGCCAGTTCGACGGCCGGTGCGGTGTCGGTCATGCCAACGATGCTCCGGGGTACGGCGCCTCATCCCCCGGAGCGCGCGTCACCTTGCCACCGTGACATTTGTCAGGCCGGCCGGGTGCGTGCCCGGCGCGGCCGGGTAAGCGCCTGCGGTCCGCGCACTCGGGGAGGTCAGGACATGGCGGCACCGACGGGACGGGTCGACACGATCGTGCTCATCCACGGGCTCTGGATGACCTCACGCAGCTGGGAGCACTGGGCCGACCGGTACGCGGCGCGGGGTTTCCGGGTGCTCACCCCGGCCTGGCCCGGGATGGACCGCGAGGTGGCGGAGCTGCGAGCCGACCCCGCGCCGATCGCCGGCCAGCGGATCGCCGACATCGTCGACCACTACGCGGCGATCATCCGGGAGCTGCCCCGCCCGCCGATCGTCATGGGCCACTCGTTCGGCGGCCTGATCGCCCAACTCCTGCTGGACCGGGGCCTGGGCGCCGCCGTCGTCGGGGTGCACCCGGGCCCGGTCAAGGGTGTGCTGAAGCTGCCGCTGAGCACCCTGCGCGCCGGCTTCTCCATCCTGCACAACCCGGCGAACCGGCACCGCGCCGTGCCGTTCACCGCCGACGACTTCGCGTACGCCTTCGGCAACACGCTGAGCCGGCCGGACTCCGACGCCGCCTGGCAGCGGTACGCCGTACCCGGCGCGGGCCACGTGCTGTTCGAGGGCGCGTTCGCCAACCTGGACCCGCAGTCGGCCACCGAGGTGGACACCAGGCGCGGCGACCGGGCCCCGCTGCTGCTGTTGGCGGGCGGCGAGGACCATGTGACGCCACCGGCGCTGGTCGCGGCCAACGCCCGGCTCTACCGGGGCTCACCGGCGATCACCGGCTACCGCGAGTTCCCGGGCCGGTCGCACTTCGTCGGCGGCGAGCCCGGGTGGGAGGAGGAGGCGGACTTCGCGCTGGAGTGGGCGGTGGAGGCGGCGAACATGTACTCGCCGACAGTGGTCAGCGAGGCGCCGGGCTGGGTGACCGAGAGCCGGCGCGGCGGCAGGTGAGTCCGGGCGCGCCGACCTGACTTGGGATGAGCTTCACCGGCTCCGTCACGCCCGGCCCGGCACCCGCACCCCTGCGGCGCGCCAGCAAATCTTCGGCGATGAGCAGTCCGGCCGGAACGAAGCCCAGCAGGAAGCCGCTGGGACCGACGAGCAGTACGCACCCGGCCACCCAGCCGCCCAGTCCCCAGCCGACGTAGGCGGGCACCCGCTCGCCGCGCCGCCCGAGCCGCGCCACCAGGAGGCCGAACAGGACCAGGGGGACGACGAATCCCCCGGGCAGCGCCCAGAACACGGAGAGGGACTCGTCACCGCCCTCGCCCGAGCGCAGCCCCCCGGTGAGCCACTCGCCCCAGTAGGGGTGGGGCAGAAAGACCGCGGTGTGCAGGACGCCGATGGCGGCCATCGACCATCCGGCACCGACCGTCAAGCGCTTCTTGATCATGTCCCCAGCCTCCGCCTCCTGCCCGGGACCGCGCCTCCCCCATGAGAGCGGCTTCCTCCCTCACAGGAGGAACCCCGCGGACCCGGCTCCGAACATGCTCACCGCAGCCGGAACCGTCTGGAGCACTCGCCGTCGTGGTCAGGCCGGAGCAGGCAGCGCCGGCCACCGGGCAGGAGCCGGTCGCAGAAGACCCAGTGGCGCACGTGCTGCTCGTCCTCGGCCGACACGGTGGTGCCGCCCGGGCGCTCGTCCAGGTCGCCCGCGATGCCCGCAAGCGCGGCTGGTGGCAGGCGTACGACGACGTCTTGCCGGACTGGTTCGAGGTCTACGTCGGACTGGAGGCCGAGGCGGCGGAGATCCGCACCTTCCAGCCGCAACTAATCCCGGGTCTGCTCCAGACAGCCGACTATGCCCGCGCGGTCATCCGGGCCGAGCATCCGGACGCCCCCGGCGACGAGGTCGACCGGCGGGTGGAACTGCGGATGCGCCGGCAGAACACCGAGACTCCGCCGAAGCTCTGGGTGGTGCTGGACGAGGCGGCCCTGCGGCGGCCGGTCGGCGGTGCCGAGGCGTTCCAGGCTCAGTTGCGGCGGCTGGCCGAGCAGGGCGACCGGCCCGGCCGCACCATCCAGATCCTGACCTTCGGCGCCGGCGAATACGGCTCGATGGGCAGCGCCTTCAGCGTGCTGACCTTCCCCGAGCCGGCCGATCCGGGGGTCGTCTACGTCGAAACCCGCGCGGGTAGCCTCTATCTCGAAGGCCAACAGGTCAGGGAGTACAGCCGCGTCTTCGAGCACCTGGTCGCCACGGCGGCCAGCGCCCGGGAATCGCGCGACCTGATCCAGGGGCGATCGACGAGCTATGAGAGGACGGCGCGGGTGGAAGGGGTCAAGCAGGCCCCGGTGACCTGGCGCAAGAGCACCCGCAGCAACGGCTCCGGTAACTGCGTCGAGGTCGCGGACAACCTGGCGGGCAAGGTCGGGCTGCGCGACAGCAAGGAACCGAGCGGGCCGATTCTCACCTTCGACCCCGCCACCTGGTTCGTCTTCGTTGATGCCGTTAAGCGTTCCGGCTTCCGCCGCTAGGCGGTCGAAGGCACAACGGAGCCGGGCTATCCGCACGGACGGCACGCCTTCAGCTCGATCACCGCCAGATTCTACGGCCGTCCGGCGCACCCTCGGGGACCGGCGACGCCTGGCGTGGCAGGGGTTGCCGCGCCGGTCCGGTCAGCTTCCGCCACAGGAACTCCAGCGTCAGCGCCCAGACGAAGGCGCGCTGCTCGTTGTTCGCCGCCGCGCCGTGCCCGCCCTCGACGTTCTCGTAGTACGCCACCTCGTGGCCGTGCTCGCGCAGCCGGGCCGCCATTTTCCGGGCGTGCCCCGGGTGCACCCGGTCGTCGCGGGTCGAGGTGATGAGCAGGACCGGCGGGTACGGCCGGTCGCCGCGGACGTTGTGGTACGGCGAGTATTCGCGCAGGTAGGCCCAGTCCTTCGGCTGGTCCGGGTCGCCGTACTCGGCCATCCACGAGGCGCCGGCCAGCAGCCGGTGATAGCGCCGCATGTCCAGCACCGGCACGGTCGCGACGACCGCCCCGAACAGCTCCGGCCAGCGGGTCAGCATCACCCCGACCAGCAGCCCGCCGTTGCTGCCGCCCTCGACGCCGAGCTGCGCCGGCGTGGTGAGCCCGCGGGTCACCAGGTCGGCGGCCACCGCCGCGAAGTCCTCGTACGCCCGCAGCCGGTTCTCCCGGATCGCCGCGCGGTGCCACCGCGGGCCGTACTCGCCGCCGCCCCGGATGTTCGCCACCACGTACGTGCCGCCCCGGGCCAGCCAGCCGCAGCCGGTCATCCCGTCGTAGCCGGGGGTCAGCGCGTGCTCGTACCCGCCGTACCCGGTGAGCAGCGTCGGACCGGCGGGCGCGGCCGGGTCCCCGACCACGAAGTACGGCACCCGGGTGCCGTCGGCGGAGGTGGCGAAGAACTGGCGGACCGTCAGGCCGGCCGCGTCGAAGAACACGGGCTCCCGCTTGAGCGTCTCCGTCGCGCCACCGACCTGCCCGAGCCGCAGCGTCGCCGGCCGCAGGAACCCCTCGGCGGCGAGCAGGTAGTCGTCGCTGTGGTCCGGGTCGGTCTTCACGATCTGGCTGTGGTCGTCCGCTGGCACCCCGGCGAGCGGCCCGCGCCGCCAACCCGTCCCGTCGGGCGTCAGCACCTCCAGCCGGCTCCGCACGTCGACGAGGGTGGCCAGGATCAGGTGGTGTCGCGTCCAGGCCCAGCCGCTCAACGCGGTGCGGTCGTCCGGCCGGAACAGCACCGCCAACTCCCGCCCACCGGCGAGGAACGCGTCGAACCGGGTCACCAGCAACGTTCCCGCCGGATGCGTCACCCCGTCGACCGTCCACGGCGAGCGCACCCGGATCAGCAGCCACTCCCGGTGCACGTCCCAGTTGGCGTCCTCCGGCACGTCGATCCGGACCAGCTCGCCGCCCGCCGTGAGCAGATGGTTCTCGGTGCGGTAGAAGTCCAGGCCACGGCCCACGAAGTCGCGCTCGAAGCCGGGGGTCGGGTCGTGCGAGGCGTAGACGCCGACGTCGTCCGGGTGCCCTTCGTGCACGACGGCGGCCTCGGCCAGCGGGGTGCCGCGCCGCCAGCGCCTGACGACGCGCGGATACCCGGAGGTGGTCAGCGACCCGGGGCCGAAGTCGGTGCCGACGTAGATGTGGTCGGCGTCGATCCAGCAGACGTCGCTCTTCGCCTCGGGCAGCGTGAACCCGTCCTCGACGAAGGCACGGCGCACCAGGTCGAACTCCCGCACCACGACCGCGTCGGCGCCACCCCGGGACAGGCTGATCAGGCAGCGTTGGTAACCGGGGCGCAGCACGGTCACCTGCTGCCAGACCCAGTTCTCGCCCTCCTCGGCGGCCAGCGCGTCCAGGTCCAGCAGCACGTCCCACTCCGGCTCGGGCCGCCGGTACTGGTCGAGCGTGGTGCGCCGCCACAGGCCGCGCGGATGGGTCGCGTCAGTCCAGAAGCCGTAGTAGAACTGGTCGCCGCGCCAGCCCGGCCAGGGTATGCGGTCCGCGGCGTCGAGCACCTGCCGGATCTCCCCCCGCAGGGCGGCGAACCGCTCGCTCCCGGTCAGCGCGGCGATGGTCTCCGCGTTGCGGTCCCGCACCCACCCGGCGGCGTTCGCCCCGTCAAGATCCTCCAACCAGAGGTACGGGTCATCGCCCTCATCGATCAGCGTCGCCACCTTCGCAACTATCCCCGACGAGTGACCAGCATCCAGGGCCTCGCATTGTCGGCATGGCGACTGGAACCATCCGGGGTACGACGTGGGAAACTTCGGCCGCGTCCCGGGCCACCATCGATATCGATGCCAAGCTGCTCGCCCAGTCGGCGAAGATCTTCGGCACCACGACGAAGACGGCCATCGTCAACGCCGTCCTCAAGGCTGTGGTCGACTGGGACAAGCGCCGGGAGTTCGCCGACTGGCTCAAGAGCGGTGGCCTGCCCGACCTGACCGGTCCGGCCGAAACGACCGAGCCAAGGGCCGACCATCAGGATGCCAGACCCAGGTCTGGCCGATATCGAGAATCCCCTTTGGGGCATCGCCGGCGACACGGCCTTCGGGTCTCGGGTGACCAGATAACACCGGTAGAGCCCGGCGACTCCGACCTGATCACCGCGGTTACCGGGCAACCCCCCGTCTGGGCGGTCCCAACCGGAACGGCTGCCTCGGTCCAAGATCAGAGTGCGTCGTAGACGTCGCCACGATGGCCGAGGTGGACCACGAGGACGATCAGTTCATGATCGCGGACGGTATAGATGATGCGATAGTCGCCGACACGGATGCGCAGCAGACCGGGGTGTCCGGCGAGCGCCTTGACGCCAGCCGGGCGGGGCTCAGCAGCCAGCCCGGCGAGGGCGGCGACGAGGCGGGTCGATCGAGATTGCGCAGCAGTTTGGCAGCGACCCGATCAACCTGAACAGCGTAGACCGGCTCGGGTGGCACGCTCACAGGCCCAACTCGTCGCGCAGTTCAGTCAGCGAGACCGGGGAGTCGCCGGCATCGATCCGGGCCAGGGCGTCGCGGGCGGCCGAGACGTCGGCAGCGTCCTCTGCTCGTTCGATCGCTTCGGCCAGGTCGGCGGGGACAATGGCGGCCAGACGCTGCCCACGGCGGGTGACGTAGGTGATCCGCCCAGCGTAGTGGGCGCGGGACACCACGTCCGCGAGGCTGTCGCGGGCATCGGAGATCGGGAGTTCGGCGGCGGGCTCGCTCATACCCCAATCGTACAGCTTGTACGAGTCGTACAAACACTAGTCACCCCACGCCGACCGCCTCGATCCAGTCGTTGGCAGGCCACAGCGACTGGCTCGCCGGTGAGGTAAGCGGCACTCCTTGAGGCCGGTCAGCCCGCAGCCCGTCCTGCTCCCACGGGTACGAGCTGGCGTTGATCTGCTCCCAGCGCGGCGAATCCTCACGCATGCGCTGTCCCCTCCACCCTGGCCGTCGCTGTTCCGGCTCAGCCCCCGCACTTCACCGTTCATCTGGTGTGGGGCTGCTTTCGACGGGTATGACGGACCCATGAGGGCGAGCTTCCGGCTTGGCCGGGTCGCGGGGGTACCCGTCGGAGTCAACTGGAGCGTCCTGGTCATCTTCCTGCTCATCGCCTGGGCGCTGTCGGCGAGCCAGTTCCCGCGCGCCTACCCGGGCCGGTCGCTGGTCGAGTACTGGGCGGCCGGGCTGGCCGCGGCGGTGGTCTTCTTCCTCGGCCTGCTGGCGCACGAGGTGTCCCACTCGGTGGTGGCCAAGCGCAACGGCATCCAGGTCGAGGGGATCACGCTGTGGCTCTTCGGCGGGGTCTCCGAGCTGAAGGGCGAGGCCCGCGACCCGGGCGCCGAGCTGCGGATCGCCGGGGTGGGGCCGCTGGTCAGCCTGCTCATCGGCGCGATCTTCGGCGCGATCGCGCTGGTGCTCAGCCTGGCCGGGGTGCACGGCCTGCTGCTGGGCTCGCTGGCCTGGCTGGCCGGCATCAACGTACTGCTGGCGATCTTCAACATCCTGCCCGCCGCCCCGCTGGACGGCGGGCGGTTGCTGCGTGCCGCGGTGTGGAAGGCGACCGGCGACCGGACGAAGGCGTCCGTGGTCGCGGCCCGGGCCGGCCGGATCCTGGGCGTGGTGCTGATCGGCCTGGGCCTCTGGCAGTTCATCGCCGGTGCCGGCGTCGGCGGGCTGTGGCTGGCGCTGATCGGCTGGTTCCTGATCGGCGCCGCGGGCGTGGAGGAGCGGCAGGCCCGGATGGGCGGCACGCTGCGCGGGATCCGGGTCGCCGACGTGATGACCCCGCAGCCGCAGACCGCCTCCGGGGCGATGACTGTCGCCGACTTCGTCGACCACTATCTCTTCGCGTACCGGCACACGGCGCTGCCGCTGACCGACGGGGACGGCCACCCGGTCGGCCTGGTCACCCTGGACCGGGTACGCGGCATCCCCGCCGACCGGCGCGGCTCCACCACGCTGGGCGAGGTGGCCTGCCGGGCGGACGAGCTGGTGCTGGCCCGGCCGGACGAGGACCTCACCGAGCTGCTGCCCCGGCTCAGCGAGTGCGCCGACGGCCGGGCGCTGGTGGTCACCGACCAGCGGCTGGTCGGCATCGTCTCGCCCAGCGACATCAGCCGGGCGGTGCAGCGCGGCAGCCTCCGGGAGCAGATGTCCCACGGCGGTCGCTGATGCGGCACGCGCGACAGCGGTCAGCCTGACCGGGACGCCGGGGCCCCGTACACCCGCAGCACGCCCGCCCGCAGCGCCGCCCGGGCCTTGTCGACGGTCATCCGCCCGGCGGCCACCTCCGTCCCGGCGGCGTGGCCGAGCGCCGCGGTGGCGGCGATGAGCCAGCCGGTGGCGGCGTCCGGGTCGAACTCGCCGGAGCGCTGTCCACGGTGGATCAGGCGCTCCAGCCGGGCGAAGACGGGTTCGTGCAACTCGTCCCCGTCGGAGACGGGCGCCGCAGACCACAGCAGCGGGAATCGTTCGAACACCTGCCAGCTCACGTCGAGCAGCCGGGACAGCGCCTCGGCTGCGGGACCGGAGTCGAGGTTGGCCGCGTCCAGGGCGGCGACCGCGTCATCTGTGAGCCGGCGCACCGCGGCGTCGAGCAGGGCGTCCCGGGACGGAAAGTGGGCGTAGACGGTCTGCCGGGAGACCCCGGCCGCGGTGGCCACCTCGTCCATGCTGGCCTGCGGTCGGTCGCCGAGCACCTTGATCGCCGCGTCGAGGATCGCGGCGACGCTGCGCCGCGCCTCGACGCGGGCCCTCCGCCGCCTCGCGGCCGGCTCCAGCCCTGACACGGTTGTCAACCGTACGCCTCGGACTTAGCCTTGACAGCACTGTCAAGGAAAATGGAGGGCGACATGACCCCGCTGCCCGGCACCGACCTCGCCGGATACCTCCGTGCCTACGTCACCGAGATGGCCTTCGGGCAGGAGGAACCCGGCGTCGTCATGGACCGGTACCACACGCCGGACGTGACCTGGCACAACGACGGCGTACGCCTCGACCGGCAGCGGCTCATCGACCACGCCCGCCCGGTGCGGCGTACGGTGCAGCGCTGCGACGTCGACGTCCACGACACGCTCGTCTGCGGCGACCGGGTCGCCGCCCGGTACACGCTGCACGCGGTGAACCGGAGCCGCGCCGTCTCCAGCCAGGTCCACATGTTCGGTCGGCTGGCGCCCGACGGTCGGCTGCGCCGGGTGGACTCGATCACCCGACCCGTCGCGGCCCCGGAGAGTCCGGGACCCGGCTGACGGCCGACCCGGCACGGCGCCCACCGGCGGCGGCCGGCCGGGGTTGGCGCCGCCACGGAGACCGGTCGCGGTCAGGGCCGGGGGAAGTAAAGATCCAGCAGCTCGGTGCGGAACACCCCGCGCGGATCCAGGTCGCCCAGCAGGGCCTGGAAGTCGGCGTACCGGGGGTAGCCGGCGGCCACCGCCGCCGGGTCCAGGGTGAACACCTTGCCCCAGTGCGGGCGCGCCCCGAACGGCGCCAGCCGCCGCTCCACCTCGGCCACCACCGGCAGCACCGCGGCCTCGTCGGCGATCCAGGTGAAGTGGACCGCCAGGGTGTCCCGCCCGTGGTTCGGGCTGAGCCACAGCTCGTCGGCGGCGACCGTACGCAGCTCGCACACCTGCGTCAGCGGGGCCAGCAGCTCCCGGATGCCGGCCAGGGCGGCGTACGCGTCGGGCAGCGCCGCCCTGGGCAGGTGGTACTCGGACTGGAGCTCGTCGCCGGCACTCGGGGTGAAGTCGAGCCGGAAGTGCGGCAGCCGCTCGTGCCAGGCGCCGGGCGCACCGAGCTGCGGCGTGCAGTGCGCGGCCGGCATCCCCGGGATCGGGTGCGCCGGTTCCCGCGCGGCGGTGGCGCCCAGCCAGTCGGCGGGCGGCGCCGGCTGCTCCGCCCGCTGCTTGCGCCACACCTGGTCCAGCCGGTCCGACCGCCACCGGGTGAAGGCGCTGACGCTGTACGCCGAGCCGAACGCGGCCGGCAGGGCCTCGGCCGGCAGGCCGAGGTGGACGTACTGGCGGAGCTCGAAGGCCGGTACGACGTCCAGGGTGACCCGGGTGACCACGCCCAGCGCGCCCAGCGCCACCACCATGCCGGCGAACCGGTCGTCGGCGCGGTCCACGGTCAGCAGCTCGCCGTCGGCGGTGACCAGCTCCAGCCCGGCCACCGCCGCGGCGAGGTTGCGGTTGCCGTCGCCGCTGCCGTGGGTGCCGGTGGCGACCGCGCCGGCGACCGAGATGTGCGGCAGCGAGGCGAGGTTCGCCAGGGCCAGCCCCTCGGCGTGCAGCCGGGTGGCCACGTCCCCGTAGCGCAGCCCGGCGGCGACGGTGACGGTGGCCCGCTTCCGGTCGATCTCGACGCTGGGCGGCAGCCCGGCGAGTGACACCAGGTCGCCGGTGGTGTCGCCGAACCGGTTGAACGAGTGCCCGGTGCCGACCACCCGCAGCCGGTCGCTGCCCGCGACCAGCCGGCGCAGCTCGTCCAGGTTGGACGGACGGTGACGGCGGGCCGCCGCGTACGTGATGTTGCCCGCCCAGTTCCGGTCACTCACCGCCACATTTCACTCCCTGCCGGCGCACCGCGCGGTTGTCGGCCCCGTTTCCGGGGAACCATACGCCGATGAGCAGCTACCGCGACCCGAGCCTCCGGGGCGACGTGTACCCGTCCGAGAGACGGGTCCACTCAGGTCGCAAACGGCGGCCGCACGGCTCAGAGCTGCGGCATCACCTCGGCGGCGACCAGCTCCAGGTGGTCCAGGTCGTCGAGGTCGAGCAGCTGGAGGTAGAGCCGCTGGCTGCCGACCGCCGCGTACCGGCCGATCCGGTCGACCAGCTCCGCCGGGGTGCCGGCCAGGCCGTTCTCCCGCAGCTCGGCCGGTTCCCGCCCGATCGCGGCGGCCCGGCGGGCGACCTCCGCGTCGTTCCGCCCGCAGCACACCACGAGCGCGTTCGACCAGCGCATGGTGTCCGGGGCGCGGCCGATCGCGGTGCACGCCGCGCGGACCCGGGCGAACTGGGCGGCGGTGTCGTCGACCGAGACGAACGGCAGGTTGAACTCGTCGGCGTACCGGGCGGCGAGCCGGGGCGTGCGCTTCGGGCCCATCCCGCCGAGCAGGATCGGCGGGCGCGGGTCCTGCACCGGCTTGGGCAGCGCGGGCGAGTCGCTGACCGGGTAGTACGTCCCGGCGAAGTCGAAGGTCTTGCCGACCGGGGTCTCCCACAGGCCGGTGATGACGGCCAACTGTTCCGCCAGCCGGTCGAACCGCTCCCCCACCGGCGGGAAGGGGATCCCGTACGCGGTGTGCTCGTCGGCGTACCAGCCGGCGCCGATGCCCAGCTCGACCCGGCCCCCGCTCATCTGGTCGACCTGGGCGACGGCGATGGCCAGCGGGCCGGGCAGCCGGAAGGTGGCCGCGGTCATCAGCGTGCCGAGCCGGATCCGGGAGGTCTCCCGGGCCAGCCCGGCCAGGGTGGTCCAGGCGTCGGTCGGTCCGGGTTCACCGCTGCCCGAGCCCATCTTCAGGTAGTGGTCGGAGCGGAAGAACGCGCCGTAGCCGGCGTCCTCCGCGGCCCGGGCCACCGCGAGCAACTGGTCGTAGCTGGCCCCCTGCTGGGGTTCGGTGAAGATCCGCAGTTCCATGCCGGAAGCATATGACCGGGCAAGGAGGGGCTCCCGCTTAACGCATTCGGTAGCGGGCCCCCGCCTAACACATGCCTTGACGGGTATATAACGCAGGAGGCATGCTGGCGGTGTGACCGTCGACGCTTTCGCCGTACTCGCTGAGCCGACCCGCCGCCGGATCCTCGACACGCTGCGCGGCGCCGAGCGGAGCGTCGGTGACCTGGTCGACCTGCTGGGGGTGAGCCAGCCGGCCGTCTCCAAGCACCTGCGGGTGCTCCGCGAGGCCGGCTTCGTCACCTGCCGTACGGCCGCCCAGCAGCGCATCTACCGCGTCGACGTACGCCCGTTGCGGGCCGTCGACGGCTGGCTCGCGCCGTACCGCCGGCTCTGGACCGAGCACCTGGACGCCCTGGAACGCCATCTCGACAAGGAGTGACATGGACAGGAAGCACTTCCGCCCCGGCCCGCTCGCCCAGGTCTCCCGGGTGCCCGTGGCGGACCGCTGGGACCTGGTCCTCGTCCGGGACCTGCGGCACCCGCCGGAGCGGGTGTGGGCGGCGCTCACCGAGCCGGCCCGGCTCGCCGAGTGGGCCCCGTTCCTGGCCAGCCGGGATCTCGGCGCGCCGGGCGAGGCCACCCTGAGCACCGTCGACGGCGACCGGAGCCTCGACGCACCGTCCATCGTGCTGCGCGCCGACCCGCCGAACCTGCTGGAGTACACCTGGGGCGACGACCGGCTGCGCTGGGAACTGGACCGGACCGACGGCGGCACCCGGCTGACCCTGCGGCACCGGATCGGCCGGCCGGAGCTGGCGCCGGTCATGGCCGCCGGCTGGCACCTCTGCCTGGACGTCGCCGGGCACCTGCTCGACGGCGACCCGGTCGGCCCGATCCGGGGCCGGGAGGCCAGGGACTTCGGCTGGGACGAGCTGCGCGCCGCGTACGCCGAGCGGTTGGAGACCGACGGCGAGGCGTGACCGGGCTGGCTAACCTGACCCGGTGACCTCACCGGCCGTGTCGATCCACGGGCTCCGCCTCAGCTTCGGCGCCCGGACCGTCCTGCACGACGTCGACCTGACCGTCGCCACCGGCGGCGCGCTCTGCCTGACCGGCGAGAACGGCGTCGGCAAGACCAGCCTGCTGCGCTGCGTCACCGGCCTCGTCGAGCCGGACGCCGGCACGGTACGGGTGTTCGGCACGCCGCCGGACGCCACCGCCGCCTTCTGGCGTCGGGTCGCCACCACCGTCGAGCAGCCCAGCTGGTACGCGGGGCTGACCGTCCGGGAGCACGTCGAGCTGGTCCGGCTGGCCGTCGGCGCCGACCCGGGCGACGGCCGGATCGACGAGCTCTTCGCCACGCTGGGCCTGCGTCCGCTGGCCGACGCCACCCCGGACACCCTCTCCTCCGGCGAGCGGCAGCGGCTGCTGCTCGCCGCCGTGCTGGCCCGCCCCAGCGACCTGCTGGTGCTGGACGAACCGGAGCAGCGGCTCGACGCCGCCGTCCGGCGGGTCGTCGCCGGGCAACTACGCGAGCACGTGGCCGCCGGCGGCACCCTGCTGATGGCCAGCCACGACCCGTCCTTCGTCGCCGCCGTCGGCTGCCCGGTCCGCGCGCTGGACCCGGCCCCCGCCGCCGACCCCGTCGCGCCCCGATGAGCGAGACGCTGATCCGCGCCGGCGGTACGACCGGCCGGCCGGCGTCGGCGCGGCAGCTGCGCCGGTGGGTGCGCCGCCGCCAGGTCGCCACCCTCGGATCGATCGGTCTCGAAACCGTCTACCTGGCGGTGTTGGCCGCCGCGATGACGGTGGCGCTGTTCGGCCCGCCGTTGGGGCGTACCCTCTGGCCCGCCGGACCGCTGCCCGACCCGCACCCGCTGACGGTCGTCGCCCTGGTCGGGGTCGGCGCCGCCGGCCTGCTGGCGGCGCTGCGCCGGCTCGGCCCGGTGGTGATCGGGCGGCCGGACGCCAGCTGGCTGCTCGCGTCACCCGTGCCGCGGCGCGGCCTGCTGCTGCCGCCGCTCGCCCGGGTCCTGGCGCTGGCGAGCCTGCTGGGTGCCGCCGGCGCCGGGGCCGGGGTCGCCCGGCTCGCCGCCCGTCCGGTCGACGTCGGCGCGCTGCTCGGCTGGGCGACGGCCGGCGCGGCCGGCGGGGCGCTGCTGGCGACGGCCGCGACGGCCGGGCAGCGCGACCCGGCCTGGGCCCGGCGGCTGGACCGGCTGGTCGCCGCGGTGCTGCTCGGCGGCGGCGCGGCGGCGCTGGTGGCGCCGGAGGTGCCGGCCCCACGGGTCCCGGCGCCCGCCGCGGCGCTGCTGTGGGGCGCGGCGACGGTGGCGGTCACGGCCGCGGCCCTCGCGGTCGCCGGCACGGTACGGCGGCTCGACGCCTTCCCCGACCGGCGTCTGCGGGGGACCGCCACCCTGGTCGGGGCGCACCTGGACGCGGTCTACGCCGTCGAACCGTCCTACCTGTCCGACCTGTGGGAACGCCGTTCGTGGCAGGGCCGTCGGCTGCGCTCGACACCGGTACGCCGACCGCTCGGGCTGCCCGTGGAGGTGGCGCACGACCTGCTGGTGCTGCGCCGCAAGCGCCGTCGTCTCGGCTGGCTCGCGGCGGCCACGCTGCTGCCGGCGCTGCTCGCCGACGCGCCCGGCTGGCTGCTCGCGCTGGTCGTCTGCGCCGGCGCGCTCGGCTGCGCCGACACCACCCTCGACGCCGTACGCCGGGACGGCCGGCAGCCGGCCCTGCTCCGGCTGACCGGCCGCACCGGTCGTCAGGTGGTCGCCGCCCGGTTCCTCACGCCGGCGGTCCTGGCCACGCTCTGGTCGGCGGTGGCGCTGACCGGCCTGGCGGTTCGGTCGGGTCTGCCGCCCGGGCCGTGGTGCCTGCTCGGGCTGGCCGTGGGGCCCGCCGTCGCGGCGGCCGCGCTGCGGCGGGCCCGGTCCCGCCCGGTCGACCACAGCATGCCGATGGTCGACACGCCCATGGGCAGCTTCACGCCGGGGCCGCTGATCTGGCTGCTGACCGGGCCGGACCTGCTGGTCGTGCTCGCCCTGCCGACCCTCGCCGCGATGCTGGACGTCACCGGCACGGGCGGGCCGGGTCCGGCCCGGCTGCTGCTCCAGGCCGCGCTCTCCGCGCTGGGCGCGGCGGCCTACCTGCTGCTGGGCGCGGACCGCCGGCGCAGCCTGCTCTGAGCACCGCGTCACTCGTCGAAGGCGGCCACCCACATGTCGACCGGGCTCAGGCAGGAGCCGGGCGGGCCGTCCGGGCAGTGCCGCTGGTTCCACCACCAGAGCCAGCCGAGCGCCGCCAGCAGGACCAGCCCGCCGTGCACCCGGGACAGCCGCTGCGTCGCCGGGGAGACGGCGGCGGTGAGCCGTTGCAGCCCGAGCACCAGGGACACCACCGCGTCGCCGTAGCCGTAGACCGCCGCCGGGGGTCGGTTCCCGCCCCGGCGGAAGACCGCCGCCACCACCAGGTCGGGCAGCAGCAGCACCGCGCCGAGCAGCACGGCCAGCAGGCCGAGCCCGGCGGTCACCAGCCGGCCGAGCGGGGGCAGCGCGCGGCGGGCCAGCAGCAGGCCGAACACCACCACGGCGAGGAGCAGGGGCAGCCAGAGTACGCCGCGCGCGTCGGCCGGCAGCACCGGCAGCCCCTGCAGCCAGCCGGCGAGCAGATCGAGGACCTTCACGACCGCTCCCCGGCGCCGTCCTCCGGCTGGTCCGGGGCGGCCTGGTCGGCGATCATCGGCGGCTCCTCCGGGCGGCCGAGCGCCGGTTCGCCGAGGCGCAGCCCGCCACCGGCGGGGCCGACGATCGCCTGGAACCGCCGCACCGCCGCGGTCACCGCGTCGTCGAGGTCGCCCAGCCGGAGCTGCCCGCCGTCCGAGATGACCTTCAGGGCGTCGATCGCCAGCTGCTGGTCCTTCGCGTACAGGTCGACCATGAAGCGGACCGCTTCGTTGGCCTTGCTCGGGTCCTCGGCCGCGATGACCCCGGCGAGCGCCGCCCCGCCCCCCGCCAGGAGCCCGGCGAAGTACTCCGACCGCTCCCGGTGCCGGGCCAGGTCGGCCTCCTGGGCGAGCTTCGTCCGGGTGATCTCGCCCTCCTGTTTCAGCAGCTCCACCCGCTGCCGCAGCGCCTCGATCTCCAGCTCGCTGGCGAGGGCCTTCTGCTCGGCG
The DNA here is from genome assembly GCF_040654475.1 of Micromonospora sp. NPDC050686. NCBI lineage: Bacteria > Bacillati > Actinomycetota > Actinomycetes > Micromonosporales > Micromonosporaceae > Micromonospora > Micromonospora sp. NPDC050686. Next base: position 85,867 of record NZ_JBFAID010000008.1, on the reverse strand, counting down.
TTGATGGTCAGCTCCACCTGCAACCCGCTGACCCGCAGCCCGCGACCGACGTCGACGCCGACCGCGGGCAGGTCGTCGCGGATCGCCTCCTCGGCCCGGTGGCTGTCCAGCGCCGTGAACCGCTTGGCGACCGTGCGCAGCCGCTCCCGCAGGAACCGTTCGCAGTGCGCCGCCGGGTTCGCCTCCTGCTCGCGGACCACGGTCTCCGGCTCGGTCACCAGCCAGGAATAGTCGACCACGGCGTCGAAGTGCAGCGCACCGGCGGAGCACGGCAGGGTGCAGGTGAAGCGCTCGGCGTGCTCGGTCACGTCCACCACGTACAGCGCCCGCGGCCCGCGCCACCAGCGCTCCCCCGCCGTGTACGGGTGCCGTGGGGCGACCAGCTCCCCGTCCGGCTTCTCGAAGACCAGCCGCGTCCCCTGCCGGGGCACCGGCCACCGGCGGAACGGCAGCCGGCTCAGCTCCTCACGACTCAGTACCGGATTCATGCTCACCCACGGCCCCTTCTGTCCAGCACGTCCAACAATCTCGCCGCCAGGTCCGGCGCCAGCGGCTCCGGATCCCGCCACCGCCGCGCGTGCGCGGCCAGCAACTGCCCTTGGCGCTTCGTGGTGGCCGCCTCCACCAGCAGCTGGATCAGGTGCGGTCGCAGCTCCGGCCACCGTTGCGCGCTCCACGCCCAACCGCGCAGCACCCGGTGCACGGCGTCGTCGGCCCTCGGAGCCACCAGCGCCCGGCCCCAGAGCCGGGCGATGATCGGCCGGGCGGGCGCCAGCTCGGTGTCCTCGGTCGCGCCGACGGTGGCCAGCCAGAGCAGCGCGGGCCAGTGCACCTCACCGTCCGGGCTGGACCTCGGCAGCCAGAGCGAGGCGGCCACCTCCAGGAAACCCAGCACCCCGGCGGACTGCCGGCCGGACGCCGACTCCGCCGACCAGTCGTCCAGCAACCGGAGCAGCGCCACCCGCCGGCCGGCGTCCGCCGTCACCGTCACCAGCTCGGCGATGCTGTCGCCGATGAGGATGTGCAGCATCAGGTCGTCGTCCTTGGCGAGCTCGGCGAGGCGCTCGTCCGGCCCGCCGGCCAGCAGCATGCCGACGCTGTCGCCCAGCGCGCGGGCCGCCATCCGCCGCAGTGCCGGGTCGCGCCGGCCGTACCAGTCGAGGACCAGCCGGAACGCCCGCTCCGCCACCTCCGGTCCGCGGGCCGCGACCTCCAGGGCCGCCACGCCGCGTTCCCGCAGGCCGCCGTCGCCGCTGACCGCCCAGGGGGTGATGATGTCGCGCCGGATGGTGTCGAAGGCGAACCAGCTCAGGTAGCCGATCGCCTGCGCGGCCCGGATCCCGACCCGACCCTCCACGTCGGCGGCGAGTTGCCGGAGCCAGCGCAGCAACAGCTCCCGGTCGTAGTCGTGCTCGTGCCAGGCGTGCCGCAGGATCCGCCGGGGGTAGGTGTCGTCGAGGAACGACACCACCTCCAGCTCACCGCTGCCGTACCGGGCGGACCAGACCTCCCGGTCGATGCGCGCCCGGGCGGCGCGCAGCCGGACCTTGCGGGGGCGGCGGTCGCGGGGCGGTGGGGCCCCGGCGCCGGCCTCGTCCGCCCGCCACGCGTCCACCAGCAGGCCACTGGCGCGGGCGACCGCGTCGAACGGCATCCCGTCGAGCACGGCCAGCGCGAGCACCAGTGCCCGTTGGTCGAGCGCCTCGGTGTCGTCGTACCAGGACTCGACGTCGCGTTGGGAGCGTTCCTCGAAGCGGCTCAACGCCTCCTCGAGGCCCAGCTCGTGCCGGGCCACCTCCGCCAGGTCCCGGGCCAGCTCGACCAGCTGCGACGCGTCGAACGAATCCGGCCCGACCACGGCGAGCCGCTCGCCGACACCCGGCTCGGCCAGCAGCTGCTCCGCCGCCGGAGCCGAGTCCAGCAGCAGGGTCAGGTGACGGGTGACCAGTTCGGCGGCGGCCGGCGGGGCGGTGATCCGCTGGGCGGCCCGCTCGACCGCGTGGTCGGCAAACCGCCACTCGGCGTCGACCACGACCACCAGCTTGCTGTCCCGCTTCGCCAGGCGCTCCTCCAGGACCGCCAGGTCCTGCGCGCGCAGCGAGGCGACCTGCCGGGCGGTGATCCGGTCGAAGACGTAGCCGTAGCCCTCGGGCAGCGACTCGACCGGCAGGTTCGCCAGGTCGCCGCCGAAGCGCAGCTCGTGCACCTGCGCCATGCCGCGCAGCAACTCCACGGCGGTGCTGCTGCCGCCCCACCGGCGGCAGCAGCGCAGCAGCAGCAGGAACCGGCCGTCGCAGGCGTGCCGGATCTCGTCGAAGCCGCCGGGCGGGACGTACACCTCGCCCGCCTCGGCCACCGTCCGGGGCGGCAACTGCTGGGACACCGCCTGGTCCCCGGCGGTGGCACCGATGATGACGTCCCGGCCGGCGACCGGGCCGTTGAAGGTGTTCTCCGCGCCACCGACGACGATGGCGCCCTTCCGGACGTCGTACGCGCCGAGCCCCCGCGACCGGGTCCGGCGGAACTCCTCCTGCTCGCGGGTGCGGTCCTCGTCACCGGCCCGGGCGTCCCCCTCGGCCGCCCGGTGGTTCTTCGGACCGTCCCCCACGCCGGTGGCGAGACCGTCCGCCACCGCCCCGTCGCCGGCCTGGCCCGGCTGGCCACCCTTGGCGTCGGCCGCCGGACCGCCGGCCCCGGCCTGCCCCGCTCCGGCCTTCGGGTCGGCTCCGGCGGCGGGCGCGGCCTTCGGCTCCTCAGTCACGGCCCCACCCACCCTCGATGCGCAGGTCCCGGCCGGCCGTCGGCCCGTGGAAGGTGGCGCCGCCCTGGACGTGGATGCCGTTGTGTTCGCCGGCCTGGTCCGGGCCGCCGGCCCGCTCCGGGCCGTCGCCGGGGCCGGACCGGGGCACGTACGCCGACAGCTTGTCGACCAGCGTGCGCAGGTCCGCCTCGTCGTGGCGGGCCCGGAACTCCGCCCAGTGCCGGCGCGCGAAACCGGAGATGTCGTCCGGAAGTTGCTGCGCCTTCGGCAGCGTCGCGCCGTTGAGCAGCAGCGGGATCAACACCATGTCCGGCCGGCCGAGCGCGTACCTGATCTCCATCCGGACGAAGTCGTCCGGATCCTCGATCCGGCGTCGCCCCCGCTCGTCGCGCAGGTCCCACCAGCGGGGGCCGACCAGCGCCAGCAGCACGTTGCTGCGCTTCAACGCCTGCTGGATCTCCGGCTCGAAGTCGCGGCCGGTACGCAACGAGCGACAGTCCCGGAAAACCCGCTCCCGGCCGAACTCACGCGACAGTTCCCGGTCCACCAGGGCGGCGGCGGAGGCGTCGTCGTCGGTGCGGTAGTTGACGAATATGGCGGCCATCGAGGACCTTTCCACACGGGCTCGCCAGGCGCGTCGAGGGGATTTCCTCGCACCGCGCCTCGCGGGCGGAATGGCGTGTCCGTAGTGGACGGCGCCGGCCTGGGTCGGAGGTGACCGGCGTCGCCGAACTCGTGGTGGTGCCCTCCGTCGAGCCTGGCATCAACGAGCCGGTCGGAGCAATGCGTTGCCCTCGGCCGAGTGGACGGGCAACGGAAGACGAGCGGAACCGCGGCCTGAGCCGGGCGTACCGGCGGTCCACCAAATGACGATCGGCGTCAATCACACGGGTGACCCGCGCATCGTGTTCCGGGGCCGCGCAAGCGGAAAGGCCCACGATTTCCGTGGGCCTTTCCGGCTTTGTCGGGCCGCCGTTTTCCGAGGTGATGTCAGACGTACGGCGGGGTGGCGTACGCGGCGCGCAGCGCGGCGAGCCCGGACGTCTTCGGCGAGAGGGTCCCCCATCCCGAGTTGAAGTAGTTGGTCCGGGCGATCCGGGGCCGGCCCGCCGCGTTCAGCTGGGCGATCGCCGCTGGCACGGTGGCGATCCAGGCGGCCTGGTCGGGGAACTCGGCCACCCGTACGCCCCACTCGCCGACCAGCACCGGGCGGGACAGCGCGACCGGCCCCAGGTCGGCCACCGCCCAGTCCTTGGTGCGGCGGAACCGGCCGAGCGCGGTGTGGCTGGGGTCGGTGGCGTAGACGTTCCAGTGTAGGAAGTCCAGCTTGGCCATCAGCGCCTCCGGGTGGGTGCGCTGGTAGCAGGCCCGGTCCCAGCCGCCCACCCCGACCGAGAAGGTGGTGCCGGCGGGCAGGCTGCGCGCCTTGAACCAGTTGACGAGGTACGTCACCGCCTGCACCGCCCGGGCGTCGGAGTCGGCCCAGCCGTACGCCACCCCCGACTCGGTGGTGCCGTACTGGTGGTCGGTGTCGAGCTCGGAGGCGAGCTGGATGTTCACCCCGAAGCCCAACGTCCGGTACTGGGACAGCGCGCGGGCGAACAGCCCGTCGCACTGGCCGGCGAGCACCTGGCCGTACCCGTACGCCTTCGGCCAGGTCGTGCCGGGCTGCTGCTGGATGGTCATCGCGGGCGCCGGGACGGTGTATGTCACCCCGTCCACGGTGAACGTCTGCGCGCCGGTGTTGGAGTTGCCGTAGTGCTTCAGCTCCAGCACCATATTGATCTTGATGCCGGCCTGGCCGAGCGTGGTCAGCCAGGTCTTCTGGTAGCCGGGGAAGGTGTAGCCGTCGGCGAAGCTGCGGTACTGGGTGAGCGAGCGGAAGTTCCCGCCCGTCAGGTCCGCCGTCGGGTCGGCGTTCCCGGCGAGGTAGTAGCCGCCCAGCACCGGCGGGGCGATGCTGTAGTCGGCGGTCGCGGTGGCGGTGCTCCCGCCCTTGTCGCGCACGGTGACGGTGACCCGGGCCATCACGCCACCGACCGGTAGACGGCGACCGAACCGGTGTCGGAGACCTTGGTCCAGGCGCGGGCGGAGTCGTCGGTCACGGTCACGGTCAGCGGGTCGATGACGGCGCTGACCTTCACCGGGTTGCTGCTGTTGCCCTTCGAGTCGGTGACCACGACGGTGACGGTCACCTGCTGGGTGTCCGGGTCGCCGTAGGTCACCGTGAGGAGCATCTGCTCCCCGGGCGAGTAGGTGGTGGCGTTCAGCGAGGCGGACGCGGTCGGAACGGCCATGGTCGGCCCCTCCCTTTCTTCGCTCGGCCGCCGAGCCGATCGCCGGCTCGACGGCCGGCAACGGCGGAGGTGGCGTGTCCGAGGAGTGGGACGAGGCCCGTCGTCGTCGCTTCTCGAGCTCCTTCAACACTGCTCCTACCAGGCACTTCGCGTCCTGTGAGGTTTCCGACGGCCGCGCCGTCGCACAGCTGACTGCGCCCACGCCGGCACCGGCGGACAATCAACGGCTCGCGCCGGGATCCCCTGTGGACGGCACCACTCGCCGGGGCACCGGAACACCGGTGGGATGACGTACGGTGGGTCAGCCGTGGCCGTGCCGGCCACCGGCGCGAGCGGGCGGAGGGACGCCCGATCAACGGGGAGGACGGCATGACCCAGATGCCGGCGGGTGACTTCGGCGCGGCGACCGAACGCTTCGTGGCCTCCTGGACGGCGAGCGTCTCCGAGCGCGCCGCCCGGGCCCAGGCGCTGTCCGAGCGGGTGGCGGCCCTGTCGGCCACCGCCGACGGCGCGGACGGCGCGGTACGGGTCACCGTGGCCGCGACCGGCGCGATGACCGACCTGCGCCTCGACGACCGGGTGCTGCGCTGGCGGGCCGACGAGATCGCCGCCGAGGTGCTCGCGGTGATGCGGCGCGCCCAGGGCCGGCTCGCCGCAAAGGTGGCGCAGGCGACGACGGAGACCGTCGGCGCGGAGTCGGAGACCGGCCGGGCGGTGGTGGCCAGCTACGCCCGACGCTTCCCGGAGCAGCCGGAGGACGAGTCGGACGCGCCGGACGCCGGAGCCCACCGTGGCCGCTGGTGACGGCTTCCAGGTCGCCAGCGCCGCGCTGGTGCGGCACGCCCGGTCGGTGGACCGGATCGCCGACGAGGTGGGCACCGCCCAGGCCGCGGCGGCGCACGTGCGGATGGGCGGCGAGGCGTACGGCAAACTGCCGGTCTGCCAGGCGATCCCGCTGTTCCTGAACGTCCTGCAGGACCGCGCGGTGACGGCGTTGAGCGCCGCCGAGGCGGCCCTGCACAGCGCGGCTGCCGCGCTGGACCACAACGCCCAGGCCTACGACGACGCCGAGTCGGGCATCTCCACCGGCCTCACCGGGATGTACCGGTGACCGCCGGCGTGGCCAACCCCCTGGTCGCGCAGCGGCAGGACAGCACCCAGTGGTACTCCGGCGTCGGGGTGGCCGAGAGCATCGCCGACCTGCGGTCCGGCATCGAGTCCGGCTCCTGGGTGGATCTCACGATCGGCGGCTTCGGCACGTCGATGGAGGCGCTGGCCTTCTGCACCGACCCGCTGGGCTCGCTGGTCTCGTGGGGCGTGGCCTGGCTGATCGAGCACGTGCAGCCGCTCTCCGACGCCCTCGACTGGCTGGCCGGCGACCCGGACCAGATCGCCGCGTACGCCCAGACCTGGCGCAACGTGGCCCGGCACGTCGGCGGCCAGGCCACCGCCCTCGGCGCCGCGGTGACCAACGAACTCGCCGAGTGGACCGGCACCGCGGCCGACGCGTACCGCAGGTACGCCGAGCGGCACCTGCACAGCCTCACCGAGATCGGCGGCGCCGCCGACCTGCTCGGCCTGATCGTCGAGGGCGCCGGCCTGCTGGTGTCCCTGGTCCGGGAACTGGTCCGGGACCTGATCGCCGACTTCGTGTCGGTGCTCGCGGTCCGCCTCTGGGAGTGGCTGGCCGAGGCGGGCCTCACCCTCGGCATCGCCACCCCGTGGGTGGCCACCCAAGTGTCCGCCCTGGTGGCCAAGTGGGTCGCGAAGGTGGCCAAGCTGCTCACCGCCCTCGCGTCCAGCATCAGCCGGCTCCGGCCGATCCTCGCCCGCCTCGGCGAGATCGTGGACACCCTGGAGTCGGTGCTCAAGGGCCTGCGGCGAACGCCCGGGGGCGGCCCCGGCACCCCGGACCTGCCGACCACCGGGCCCCGGGTGGACGCCCCGGTCACCTCTGGTTCCGGTGGCCCGACGCACCCGCCGTGGGCGACCGACAGCCCGGCCGGCGGCCCCGGGCACTCCGGTGCGCCGGGCGGCACCGCCCCGCACGCCCCCGGCTCCGGGGGTGGCCCGGGTGCGGGCTCCGGGGGTGGCCCGGGCGCCGGCCAGCCGCATGCTCCCGGCCCGGCCGCGACCCCGCACCCGGGCGACCCGGGCACCGGCCAGCCGCCCGGGTCGCCCGGCGGAGGGACCGACGGGCACCCGCCGCCGAAACCCGACCCGGGCACGCCCGACCCGACGGACCCCGCCGACCCGACGAGCCCGACGGACCCGGCCGATCCCGCCGATCCCGTCGACCCGGCGGACCCGGCGGCGCGGCCCGCCGACGTGCCGCCGCCGCGCGAGTTCGGGAGCAACGCCGACGGCGCGGCCTACGGCCGGGACACCTGGGCGCAGGCGCAGTCCGACCTCACCCCCGACCAGGCCGACGCGCTCAGGTGGTACACGGGTGAGAACCCGCCGGGGGCCGCGCCGTGGCCGCCGGACTACAAGGACATCAACGGGGCCCTGCGCGGGCACTCGCCGATGAGCCCCGAGCTGTCCGAGGTCGTCGACCGGATCGACGAGTCGATGGGGCTGCGCCCGGTGCCGGAGAACGTCATGGTCACCCGGGAGACCGGCCTCAACGCCTTCAACTGCGACCCGGCGGACCTGGTCGGCAGCGTCCAGCGCGAACCGGCGTACCTCTCCACGGCGCTGGGCCCCGACCCGAACTTCGCCCCGCACAAGCCGGTGGTCCTGCACCTGGAGGTGCCCGCCGGCACCCCCGCCATGTACGTTGACGGCGTCTCGAAGTTCCCCGCCGAACGGGAACTGCTGCTCGGCCGGGGGCAGACCTACGTCATCGACTCGGCCGAGTACGACGCGGCGGGCCGGCTGCATCTCAAGGCCCGCATCATCCCCGGCGCGAGCAGTTGAGAGGTGTCATGACCCGCGGCCCGATGTCCGAGGATCCGGAGTTCCAAACCGTTTCCGTGCCGGACAACTATCCGAACACCACCACGGCGCCGGTGCGCTGCGTCCCGGTGCTGCTCGGTGAGCGGACCATCGGCTACCTCTGGGCCGCCGTCACCGACGACGCGGCCGGTTTCGTGCCCCGACCCGACGCCGGTCCGGCCGGGCTGAACGCGGGCATCGGCTGGGTGCAGCGCATCCGCTGGGCGAAGGCCAACCAGGTACGCCCGTTGCAGCTGCTGCGGCACTGGGCCGGCAAGCCGGAGCACGCGCGGGCCGGGCTCGTGCCGGACGTGGCCCCCGCGGAGGCGCCGAGCCTGGCGGAGCTGCGCGCGTACGCCCAGGGGCAGGGACCGGCGGCCTGACCGCGGCGGCTCAGCGGGGCCGGCGGCGGGTGGTCGTGGGCCGGGCGGCGGTGTCCTGCCCGCCGCACCACGGGCGGCGATGGCGTCCGCGGCGGTAGGGCCGATGACCTCGAAGTCAGCGCCGGGGCCCGCAAAGACCAGGTGCCGGAGCACGCCAGGCGTGCTCCGGCACCGGTCGGGGAGCCGGCCGGCACCGGCTCCCGCGTCATCTCACAGCCGCGCCCGCAGGTAGGCGCCGGCGGCGAGCAACTGGGTGCGGGCCGTTTCGTCGGTGACGGTCCGTGCCGCCGCCGCGAACCGGTCCAGCGCGGCCCGAGCCTGATCCGGCCGGCCCGCCGCCGCAGTGCTCTTGGCCGCCTGGAGCTGGCCGAACAGGTCGTCGGCCAACTCGTCGCCGAGCAGACCCTGCGCCTGGTACCGCCGCACCAGCGCCTGGGCGTTGGCGTACGTGGCGACGACCTCGAAGGCGACCGTCACCTCCTTGGCGTTGCCGGCCTTGTCGGTCGCCGCGACGGTCAGCTTGTGGCTGCCCGCCGTGGGTTCGACACCCGCACCGCTGGAGATCACCTTTCCGTCCAGGCGGAGCACCACCTCGTCGACGTCGGAGGTGGCGTCCCGTGCCGTGGCGGCGATCGGCAGCGACGTGCCGAGGTCGTAGCTGCCGCCATTGCGCACGCCGTCGACGGTCACGACCGGGGCCGTGGCGTCGACGCGCAGGGACACCACGGCCGGCTCGGAGACGTTGCCGGCCTCGTCGGTCGCCCGGAACCGCAGCGACCGCAGGCCGTCCTCGTCCACCCGCACCGGCTCCCGGTACGGCGTCCAGGCGCCGTCACCCTGGGCGAACTCGATCCGGACCGGGCCCTCGCGGTCGTCGCTCGCCGAGGCGGCGACCGTCACCGGCGAGGTGTACCAACCGTTCTCACCGTTCGGGTTCGCCGGGTCGAGCGACACGGTCAGGCTCGGCGCCGTCGTGTCCAGGACCCGGAAGTAGTCGAACCCGACCGTGACCGGCTGCGCCTGGTCCGGCCCCAACGCCATCAGACCGAACGAGGTCATCGGGGCGTCGTTGGTGACCGGCTGGCCGAGCGACGTCCAGTTGATCCCGCCGTCGCTGATCTGGGCCGAGTAGCTGTTCCCCTTGCGGCTCAGCCGCAGGTGGTACCAGCCGCTCTCGGACGAGTCGGCGATGTCGATCGACCGGTTGCCGCCGTTGCCGAACTGCGCGTTGCGTTCCGAGACGAGTTCGGCGCGCAGGTTGGTCGGCGTACCGGCGTTGTTGTCGGCCAGTACGTCGAACTTCACGTAGTTGTCGTCGTTGTTGTAGACCAGGAAGCCGGCCAGTTGCCACTTGTGCAGCATGGTCGGCGTCAGCCGGGTCTCGACCGTCCAGTCACCGGCGGCGACGTCCGCGGGGATCTTCTGCAGGATGAAGTTCCGCGGCCCGCCGTTGCTGGTGCCGTTGATGTCGCCCGGCTGGGTCTCGATACGCAGTGCGCCACCGCTCACCGCGACCTTGGACGAGTCGTACCGCACGACGGCGTTCCACCGGCAGCCGTCGAGCGCGCCACCGGCGAACTCGTCGTCCGGCGCGCGGACCCCGTCGTCCGTGCCGTCCGGGGTGACGGTGAAGTGGTCGAACACGGCGTCTACCCGCGCCGCCCCGGTGTCCCCGGCGGCCACCGGGCCGACGGTCGCGTTCGGGATGACGGTCGCGGAGCCGGCGAGCGCCGTCCAGGTCTGGCCGTCGGCGGAGTACGCCGCGGTCAGCCGCTGGCCGTCGCTGACCAGCCGCAGGTGCGCGGTGGACGGGAAGTTCGCCGGCAGGCCCACGTTGGCGTGCCAGGTCCGCGTCCCGCCGGCCTCGGTCTGGAACTCCATCAGCCGACCACCCGACGAGTTGCGGGTGAAGGCCAGCTTGACGTAGTCGTTGTCGGTGCCGTGCATGAGCAGGCCGGCGTGCTGCCACTCGCGGTCGTGCGGCACGGTCACCTTCGTGGTGATCGTCCACGGCCCCGTCTTGGCGCGCTGGCCGACGTAGCTGATCGGCCCGGTGGCCGCCTCGTTGATGTCACCGTTGGTGACCGGCAGCACCAGTCCGCCACCGGTGACCCGCACCGGCAGGTTCGGTGCGTTTCGCACCGTGCTCCACCGGCTGGCGTTCAGCGTGTCACCGTCGAAGGTGTCCGAGCCGCGGATCGCGCAGCCCGGAGCGGTCTCCGGCGGGGCCGGGTGAACGGCCCGGTCGACCAGCGTGAAGCCGCTGAACTTCGCCTCGCTGGTGGCCGAGGTGCTGTGCGCGGTGACCGCGAGGCCGATGTCCTGCGGGCTGGCCGCGCCGGGCAGCGTCACCGGGTCACCGACCGCGGTGAACGATTTCCCGTCCTTGCTCCAGTACCCGTAGTACTTCCCGCCGTCCCGCACGATCCGTACCCAGGACGGGTAGCTGGTGTTGCCGGCGCCGGTGCTCGCGTCGAGCTGGCCGTTGCCGTCGGTGTCGCGCAGCCACTCGAACCCGAGGCCCGCCCGCAACGTCATCGCCGCGTACCCGGGCGACGTGCCGGGCTGGGTGACGTCGTTGCGGACGATCAACCCGGCCTTGGCGGAGTTGTTCGTGTTGGTCTGGCTCTCGATCTTCACCGTGGCGGTCCACGTGTTGCCGGCCGCCGCCGGCAGGTACACCGCGCCGTACTGGTCGGTGCCCTGCCACATGTTCGCGCCGCCCGCGTTGACGATCCAGGTGTCCTGGTCGGGCCGATCGAACGCGGCCGTGGTGTTGGTGTAGGTCTGCCAGTCGCCGTAGAGGTCACCGACCTCGACCTGCACCACCCGGGACTTGGTGCGGTAGCCCTTGTCATTGGTCGCGACCGCGGTCAGCTGGTAGCGCTTCTCGCTGGACGCGTTCCAGGCGATCGAGTACGGCGCCGTGGTGTCGGTGCCGATCGACGAGCCGTCGACGAAGAACTCCACCTTGGTGATCGTGTTCTCCGCGTCGCTCGCGGCGGCGGTCACCTGGATCTGGCCCGGCTCCAGCTTGTCGGCCGGGGTCGGCGAGGTCACCGCGACCTTGGGCTTGGTCGCCGGGGAGACGCCCTTGCCGTCGGCCTCGATGAAGTTCAGCCGCCGCTCGCCCGGGCCGGGGAAGACCACGTACAGGGTGAAGGCCTCGCCCGGGTCGGTCACGGTGACCGGGACGTCCCGGTAGCCGCCGCCGGTGGTCGCCGGCACCTGGGCGGTGCCGATCAGCGCACCGTCCGGCGCTCCCCTGCGCAGCTCGATGGTGCCCGCGCTGGCCGCCGACGCCCGCAGCACCAACCGGTCCACCTGGTACAGGTTCACCGGCTCGTACGAGGCCCAGGCGCCGTTCTGACCAGTGATGGAGTTGGCGTGGCCCTCGATGTCCCGGGACGAGCCGACCGTCACGTTCGACGAGGCGGCGAAGAACTCCGCCTCCCGCTGCTTCGGGAACAGCAGGGTGGTGTCCGAGCCGGTCAGGCTGGGGATGCCACCCGGGCCACCGGAGTCGGCGTACCGGCCGTCGAGGGCGTAGAAGACGTTCATGTCCTCGCCGTGCCCGCCACCGAGGGCGGTGACCACCGAGCCGGTCCGCCCGTGCAGCGGTTCGGCCGGGTGCGCGTGCTCGTCGTGGCCCATCGCCGGCTGGATCACCACGTCGGCGTCGTCGATCTGGGTGTCCTCGGCGTCGGTGACCGACAGGTTCCAGCTCACCTCGTCACCGAAGTCGAAGAACGACCCGTTCGGGGGCAGGTTGAAGCTCACCTTCGGGCGGGTGTTGCCGACGGTGATCGGCGCGGTCGTCGTGCCGGTCTTGCCGGCCGGGTCGGTCACCGTGAGCCGGGCGTTGTAGACCCCGTTCGCGGTGTAGGTGAAGGCGGGCTTCAGCTCGGTCGAGTCGACCGTGCCGTCACCGGTGAAGTCCCACTCGTAGCGCAGTTGCTCCTTCTCCGGGTCGGTGCTGCCCGAGCCGTCGAAGCGGACCTCCAGCGGCGCCTTGCCGCTGTCCGGCGAGGCGGTGATCTTCGCGGTCGGCGAGCGCGAGCCGGAGATGTAGTCGACCCGGTACAGGCCCGAGTTGGGGTTGTCCCGGCCGAAGCCGCCGCCCCAGTCCAGGACGTACATCGAGCCCTCCGGGCCGAACTTGGAGTCGATCGGCGCGAGGAACTGCTGCTGCGGCAGGAACGGGTTGACCTTCTCCACCCCGCCCGACCCGTCCGGGATGATCGAGTACATCTTGTTCCGCGCCCACTCGTAGAAGAACGGCTTGCCGTCGTGGTACGCCGGGAACTTGGTGTCCGACTCCAGGTCGGGGTCGTACTGGTAGAACGGGCCGCCCATCGGGGCCAGGCCGCCGCCCTGCGGGATCACCGACGGCACCGAGGAACGCTTGTAGCCGTACCACATCTTCGCCGGCTTGGCCGGCGGCAGCTCGGTCAGGCCGGTGTTGCGTACCGAGTCGTTGATCGGCTTGGCGCAGTCGAAGTTCGGACCGACCGTCACCGGGTTCGTCCGGTAGTCGACGTCCCGGAACGGCTCGTTGTTGCCCATGCACAGCGGCCAGCCGTAGAAGCCCGGCTCGGTGATCAGGTTCCACTCGGCGATGCCGGCGGGCCCGCGGTCCGGGTTGTCGTTGCTGTTGTCCGGCGAGTAGTCCGCCATCCCGATGTTCCCGGTCTTCGGGTCGATCGAGAACCGGAACGGGTTGCGGAAGCCCATCGCGTAGATCTCCGGACGGGTCTTCGGCGTGCCCGGCGCGAACATGTTGCCCGCCGGGATCGAGTACGTGCCGTCCGCTTCGGGGCGGATCCGCAGCAGCTTCCCGCGCAGGTCGTTGGTGTTGGCCGAGGTCGCCCGGGCGTCGTGGAACGTGCCGTCCCGCTCGGACAGCGGCGCGTAGCCGCCGGACGGCTCGGAGTGCGGGTTCACGTCGTCACCGACGCTGAGGTAGAGGTTGCCGTCCGGGCCGAAGTCGAGGCCGCCACCGGTGTGGCCGGGCTCGTCGGGCAGCCGGCGCGCCGGCACCTCGAGCAGGACCTTCTCGGTGGCCCGGTCGATCTGCGAGCCCGCCCCGACGGTGAGCCGCGACAGGCGGTTGACGAAGTTCGCCGGGTCGCTGTCGTTCGTGCTCGCCGGCGAGTAGTAGACGTAGAGGTGGCCGTTCTCGGCGAACTTCGGGTCGAGCGTGATGCCGAGCAGACCGTCCTCGCCACCGGAGTAGACCGGGATGGTGACCGCGGTCGAGGTGGTCCTGGTCTTCGGGTCGTAGACCCGGATCTGGCCGCGGACCAGCTCGGTGAAGAAGACCCGGCCGTCGGGCGCGACGTCCATGGCGAACGGGGCGCTGGTGTTCTGGTCCAGCGGCACCCGCTCGTAGTTGCCCCAGCTGGTGGCGCCGCAGTCGCCCTGCTCCAGCCCGGCGGCCCACTTCACGCCGCCCACGATGTGCTGCACCAGGGCCGTCTCGCCGGTGTAGTGGGCGCCGAAGTGACCCATGCCGGTCATCCAGGCGCGACCGCCGTCGTACGGCTTGCACCAGGAGATCGGGTGGTCGTAGCCCATGGCGTTGGTGCCCGGGTTGTACGTCGTCTCGTCCATCGTCGCCAGCACGTGCGCGTTGCCACGGACGTTGAGCGAGTAGTTGTACCACTCGTCGGCGCGCTGCCACCGCTGCGGCAGGTGCTTGGTCGACGGGTGGGTGTGGTCCTCGACCCGGACGGTGCCCGGTAGGCCGGGGCTGGTGCCGGTGGCGGCGTGACCGGGCATCAGCGAGCCGATCATGTTGTCCCACCACGCGTAGTTGCCGCGCATGTCGGTCGCGTTGTGGATGGCGACGATGCCGTGCCCGGCCTGCATGTAGCGTTCCAGCGCCGCCTTCTGGTCGGCGGTCCACGGGTCGCCGGACGCCTGGAACATCACCAGGGCGTCGTAGTGGGCGAGGTCCTCGTCGTTGAAGACCGACGAGTCCTCGGTGTGCTCCGAGGTGATCCCGGCGCTGGCGAACGCCGCCTGCAGCACGGGCAGACCCTGGTCGATCGCCTCGGTGTGCCGGAACTGCGTGGTCTTGGTGAAGATCAGCACATGGCCGGCGCCGTGCGCACCGGGGTGCGCGGCGGCCGGCGCCGGGCTGATCATGGAAAGCGCGAGCGCAACGGCGACCGGTATCGCGATCAGCCGTCCCCATCGGGAGCGCCAGTTCACGTTCATGAGATTTTCCGGTACCTCTCTGGGACGCGAGGAACTACTGGGGTGGTCATGACCGTGCGGCGTGCCGGCGCCGTCGGTTGGAGGTGCGGTCTGCGGCAGGGGCTACGGCATCACCGCCCGCAGGAACCGCAGGCCGTCGACGGCGATCGCGTCCTGGTCGACGGCGAGCGGGCGCCAGATGGCGGCGGCGGTGGCGATCGTCGCGTTCTCGGCGGTGAACGACTCGATGCACAGCGGCCCGGCGTAGCCCGCCTCGTCGACCGCGGCGAGGATCGCCGGCCAGTCCAGGTGGTCGGTGCCGGGGGTGCCGCGGTCGTTGCCGCAGACCTGGACGTGGGCCACCCGGCCGGCGGCGGCCCGGATCGCCGCCGGGATGTCGGACTCCTCGATGTTCTGGTGGTAGAGGTCCAGCGCCACCCCGCAGTGCGGCAGGTCGCCGATCGCCTCGAGGGTCTGCCCGACGGTGTTGAGCAGGCTGGTCTCGTAGCGGTTGAGCGGCTCGACGGCCACCGTCACACCGGCCGCGCCGGCGTACGCCACGACCGGCTCGAGGTGCTTCCGCAACTGCGCGTACGCGGCGGCCCGCTCGGCCGGTGACAGCCGCCAGGTCCGGCCGACCGAGGCGTACGCCGGCCCGGCGATCACCGACGAGCCGACCGTGGCGGCGGCGTCCACCACGCCGTACAGGTAGTCCTGGGTGGACCGGACGGTGGCCGGGTCGGCCGCGACCAGTTCCCGGCCGGGCGGCATCACCAGGCAGACGGTGGCACCCAGGCCGTGGTCGGCGAGCACCCGGGCGGCCCGCGCCGGATCCCAGTCACCCGGGTGCTCCACCGGCAGTTCGAGCACGTCGAAACCCCACCCCGCGACCTTGGCCGCCAGGGCGGCCAAGGTCGCGTCGGTCAGCGGAGAGGTCCACACCCAGGTGTTGACCCCGAGCGGGTGTCCGCTCACTTCCACGGACCCGGGTAGCCCGGCATGCCCTCGCAGCCACACATCGCGTAGTGCAGCGGCGGCATGTCCTGCTTGACGTACTCCTTGACGTCGTCGCCGGTGATCCGCGGCTGCGGCAACACCCACTCACTGGGGACCTGCTCGCCCTTGAGGATTTTCAGCGCGGCGATGACCGGGGTGCGCCACTGGTAGGTGGGGTAGGTCGGGGCGACCGCGGTCAGCCCCTCGTCGGCCCAGAGCCGCAGGAAGTCCTGCTGGTCCTCGCCGACGATGGCGGGCACCGCCACCCCGGCGTCCTGGAACGCCTCGACCGCGGCGACGGCGGTCGCGCCGGCGTCCATCCACACGCCGTCGATCTGGCCCTCGCGCTGGATGTAGTCGGCCACGATGCCCTTGGTCTTGGCCGCGTCACCGTCGGTGAACTCCACCCCGACCACGTTCAGCTCGCTGCCGGAGAAGATCTCGTTGGCGGCCGCCCAACGCTGTTCGAGCACGTCCACGCCGGGCAGGATGCGCAGGGCGAGGACCTTGCCCTTCGGCTTGACCTTCTCCTTCAGGAACTCCGCGCCGTCCGCGCCGAAGGCGAAGCCGCCGATGGGGTGGATGAAGGTGACCGCGCAGTCGGTGTTGACGCCCCGGTCGAACACGATCACCGGCACCCCGGTCGCGCACGCCTTCTCGACCGCCGGCGTCAGGGTGGCGGTGGTGTTCGGCGAGACGATGATCGCCGAGCAGCCCTTGCCGGACAGCGACTGGATGTCGCTGATCTGCTTGTCGTCCTTGGCCTCCGCGTCCAGCACGGTGAACTTGGTGATCTCCGCGTGCTGCTTCACCTCCTGCTGCATGGTCTTGAAGCCCACCTGCCGCCACGGGTTGTCCACCGCGGCGTTGGAGAAGCAGAGGTTGTAGTTGCCCCCGGGCTTGGCGAACTTCGCCGTGTCGACCAGCTCCGGCTGGAGCATCTGCTCCCACGGCTTGCCGTCCGGGCCTTCCGGCTTGGCCTCGCGGAACTTCAGTTGGCGGTCGTACTCGGCCTGGTCGAAGAACTTCGACTTCGCGGTGTCCGACTTGGACGGTCCGCCACCGCCGGCGGTGGCCTGGTCGTCGGGCAGGTCGCTCGAGCAGCCGGCGAGCGCGAGCGCGCCCGCCACGACCACCAGGGCCCATTTCTTGGTCATTATGTCGATCTCCTTCTACTGGCGAGGAATTCAGGAGGAGGCGGCCGGCGCGGGTGTCACGCCGGTCCGCCGCTTCGGCCACGACCGCAGCCGTTGCCGCAGGCCGCCGCCGAGGGAGGCGTAGGCGACCGCGGCGATGATGATCACGCCCTGCACGGCCGATTCCAGGGCGCCGCTCACGCCGAGCAGGTTCAGTAGCGTGAACAGGGATTCCAGGGAGAGCGCGCCGGCGGCGGCCGCGACCACGGAGCCGCGCCCGCCACCGAGCAGCACCCCGCCCAGCACGACGGCGGTGATCGCCCGGAACTCCAGACCGCTGCCGACCTGCGCCGAGACGCCGGCGAAGCCGCCGAGCAGGATCGCGGCGACCGCGGCGAGCAGCCCGGAGAGGACGAAGGCGAGCAGCCGGAGCCGGTCGACCTGGCCACCGGAGAGCCGTACGGCGGCCTCGTTGTCGCCCACCGCGACCAGGGCCCGGCCGATGCCTCCGCGCATGAACAGGGCCGCGGCCGCCAGGATCGCCAGCAGGATGAGCACCGACCACGGGATCGCGCCGAGCACCGGCACCTCGACGGCACCCCGTCCGAAGGTCCGGAACCCGGTCGACAGCGCCCCGCGCGGGGCTCCGCCGGTCCACAGGAAGATCGCGCCGTCGAGCACGAGCAGCATGCCGAGCGTGACGATGAACGACGGCACCAGGAGCTTCGTCGTGATCAGCCCGTTGACCAGGCCGACGAGCAGGCCGAACCCGAGCACGAGCAGGATCACCCAGCCGGTCGCCGACTCGTCGCCCCCGAGGAGCCGGGCGGCGATGACCACCCCGGCGGTCACCAGGGCGCCGACCGAGAGGTCGAACCCGCCGGAGACGATGACGAAGTACTGCCCGATCGCGAGGATCATCAACGGCGCGGCCCGCTTGAGCAGTGCCAGATAGCCGGCCGGCTCGGCGAAGGCCGGACCGGTGATCGCGAGCCCGACGAGCAGCAGGAGCAGGACCACGAGCACCGGGGCGGTGCCCTCGGCCAGACGGGGACGCCAGGTCATGTCAGCCTCCCACGGCGGTTGGCGGTCATGCGCCGGGCGTAGAGCGCGACCGCGGCGACGAGGACGACGCCGCGCACCACGTCCTTGAAGAACGGGTCGACCGCGAGGTCGTCGAAGATGGTGTCCAGGGTGGCCAGGATGAGGACCCCGCCGATCGTGCCGACCACCCCGCCCCGGCCGCCGGCGAGCAGTGTCCCGCCGAGCACCACGGCGGCGATCGACTCCAGGTCGTAGCCGGCGTCGGTGCCGACGTACGGGGCGCCGGAGCCGAGCCGGCTGGCGAGGTAGATCCCGGCCAGGCCGGCGGCGACCGAGCAGAGCACGTGGGCGGTGACCACGGTCCGGCGGGTCGGTACCCCGGACAGCCGGGCCACCTCGATGTCGCCGCCGACGGCGTACATGTGGTAGCCGGTCCGGGTCCGGGACAGGTACCACCAGGCCAGCGCGGCGACCGCCAGCATGAGCAGGGCCGCGATCGGCACCGGACCGATCCGGTCGTAGCCGAGGTGCTGGAAGCCGCGCGGCACGTCACCGGCCGGCCCGGTGTAGTTGTCTTCCAGGTAGCCGCGCAGGATCAGCGCCACCCCGAGGGTGGCGATGAAGGCGTTGGCCTTCAACACCGTGATGACCAGCCCGTTGACCAGGCCCACCCCGGCGGCCACGGCGAGCGCCAGCAGCACGGCGGGCCCGACCATCCCGTCCCGCCCGGCCATCGTCTCCGCGGCGAGCAGCGAGGTGAGGCCGACCAGGTAGGCCACCGAGAGGTCGAGGGACCCGGTGAGGATCACCATCGTCTGCCCGATGGCGACCAGACCCAGCGCGGTGGCCCGGGTGAGGATGTTGAGGATGCCGTCCTGGTCGAGCAGGAGCTCGCCGCGTGCCCCGACGAGCAGGCTGCCGACGACGAGCAGGGCGACGAGCGCGAGGTAGACCACGGCGACCGGGGTGAGCCGGCGGCGGGCCACCGGCCTGGCGGCCCCCGGCCGGACCGGCAGGGTGTCCTGCTGAACGGTGCTCATGCCGAGTCCTCCTCAGTTCGCGACTGCGGGGCTCGCAAACCCGGCTCACTCCTCGCGCTCATGCCGCCTCACCGATCCCGTGTCCGGTGGCCAGCGCCATCACGGTTCCCTCACTCGCGCCGGCCGGCAGCTCGCCGGCCAGCGCGCCGTCGTGCATGACGAGGATCCGGTCGCTCATCCCGATCAGCTCGGGCAGTTCCGAGGAGATCATCAGCACCGCCACCCCGCGTCGCGCGAGATCGCGCAGCAGGTCGTGCACGGCCCGCTTCGCGCCGACGTCGATGCCGCGGGTCGGCTCGTCGACGACCAGCACCTTCGGCTCGACCGCCAGCCACTTGGCGAGGACGACCTTCTGCTGGTTGCCGCCGGACAGGAAGCGCACCTCCTGGTGCTCGCCCCGGGCCACCACGTTCACCAGCTTGAGCAGCGCCGGCAGGTCCGATGTGGCCCGGGCGCGGGCCCCGCGCAACGCGGCGCGGCGCACCAGCAGCGTGTTGTCGCGTACGGACTGACGCAGCACCAGCCCGTCGCCCTTGCGGTCCTCGGTGACCAGCGCGACTCCGAGGCGCACCGCGGTGCGGGGCCGGGTCACCCGTCGGGGCACCCCGTCCAGCTCCAGCGTGCCGCGGGTGAGCGGTTCGACGCCGAACACCGCGCGCGCGACCGCCGAGCGGCCGGAGCCCTGGAGCCCGGCGAGGCCGACGATCTCACCGGCGCGTACCTCGAAGTTCAGGTCGCGGACCCGGCTGTTGCCGGCGCCGCGCAGGGCGAGCCGGACCGGCCCGAGATCCTCGGGCGCGGCCGGTTCCGGGTAGTACTCGCCCAGGTCGCGGCCCACCATGTGGCGGACCAGGTCCTCGGAGGTCAGCTCGCCGGAGGGGGCGCAGGTGACGAACTGGCCGTCCTTGAGCACGGTGATCCGGTCGGAGAGGTCGAACACCTCGCGCATCCGGTGCGAGACGTAGAGGATCGCGATGCCTCGCTCCCGCAGCCGGCGGACGAGGTCGTACAGCAGCTCGACCTCGTGGTCGGCGAGCGCTGCGGTCGGCTCGTCCATGCCCAGCACCCGGGCGTTCGTCGACAGTGCCTTGACGATCTCGACGACCTGCCGTTGGGCCACCGACAGCGCCGACACCGGGTCGGTCGGGTCGATCCCGTCCTCGCCGAGCCAGTCCAGCAGCTCGCGGGTGTCGGCCACCATGCGCCGCCGGTCGACCTGCATTCGGCGCACCGGCTCCCGGCCCAGGTAGACGTTCTCGGCGACGCTGCGGTGCGGCAGCAGGGTGAACTCCTGGTGGATGATCGCGATGCCGGCCCGCTGCGCGTCGGTGGGGCCGGCGAAGGAGACCTCGGCGCCGTCGACCTCGATGGTGCCGCCGTCCGGGCGGTGCACCCCGGCCAGCACCTTGAGCAGTGTGGACTTGCCCGCGCCGTTCTCGCCCATCACCGCGTGCACCTCGCCGCCGCGCACCTCGAGGTCCACCCCGCGCAGCACCGGCACGCCGAGGAAGGACTTGGTGATCCCGGTGAGGCGTACCGTCGTGGTCGCACCGGGCGTCATGCCGGCACCTCTTCCCACGCTCCGTCCGCGGCGGCGGACGCCAGCACCGCGTCGGTGATCCGGACGGCGCGCAGGCCGTCGGCGAAGGTGGGCAGGCCGTCCGGGGTCTCTTCGCCGCGCACCGCGCGGTAGCTGTCGGCGACGAACGCGTCGAAGCAGTCCTGGTAGCCCTGCGCGTGCCCGGCGGGCAGCCGGACGTAGCGCGCGGCGGAGGGATGCAGGGTGCCCGGGTCGCGCAGCAGGGTCTGCCCGCCCTCGCGCCGCCCGACCCACAGCCGCTCCGGGTCTTCCTGGTCGAAGCCGAAGCTCGCCTCGGTGCCGGAGAGTTCCAGGTGCAGCCGGTTCTTGCGGCCCGCCGCGACCTGCGACACCACCAGGGTGCCGACCGTGCCGGTGGCGGTGACGAAGTGCACGCCGGCCAGGTCCTCGGTGGCGGGCCCGCTGCGGCGCGCGCGTTCGTGCACGACCGCGGTGCGCGCGGACAGCCGGACGATCCGGTCGCCGGTGACGAACTCGAACAGATCGCACCAGTGCGAGCCGATGTCCGCGAACGCCCGGGAGGGACCGCCGACCGCCGGGTCGACCCGCCAGTCGTCGTCGGTGGGACGGGACAGCCAGTCCTGGAGGTAGCCGCCGGTGACGCTGGCGACGACGCCGGCCTCGCCGGCCGCGAGCCGGGCCCGCAACTCCCGCACCATGGGGTGGAACCGGTAGACGAACGGCACGGCGGCCAGCCGGTCGCCGGCCGCCGCCACCAGCGCCATGGCCTCCGCGCTCCCGGTGGCGAGCGGCTTCTCACAGATCACCGGTACGCCGGCGGCGAGCGCGGCGGCGGCGACGGGGGCGTGGGACGCGTTGGGAGTGCAGACGTGCAGCACGTCGACCTCGGCGTCGCCGAGCAGGGCCGCCACGTCCGGGTAGCCCTTGTCCGCGCCGACCGCGTGAGCCGCGGCGCCAGCTCCTTCGGGGCGCGAGGACACCGCGGCGACGACGTTCGCCCCGGCGCGCCGGGCCGCCTCCGCGTGCACCTGCCCCATGAACCCCGCACCCACGACCGCGACACGCAGTGTCTGCCGCTCAAACCTGAGTTCGCCAGGCACCTTTGTTAGATCGGTCACAGACATGTGACGAACGTAGCCTCCACTTATGACGGTGGTCAACCAAAAGGTGCCCGAGTTTCCTCCATAGTGGGATGATCAACGTCTCCCTTGGTCATGTCGTCCGGCGGAAGACCCCCGTTCCGCTGCTTTAATGGCGCTATGAACAACGGGCAGAGTGCCGCCCCGACCTCGCCCGGTGAGCTGCTCCGACTGCTGCGCGACGGGCAGGCGCGCACCCGTGCCGAGCTGGCCACCGAGACCGGGCTGGCCCGGTCGACGGTGCGCCTGCGACTCGACGCGCTGATGGACGCCGGGCTGGTGACCGATGGCGGCAGCGACACGGTCACCGGCGGCCGGCCGGCGAGCCGGTTCGTCTTCAACGCCCGCGCCCGGACGGTGCTGACCGCCGATGTCGGGGCCACCCACGCCACCGTCGCCGTCGCCGACCTGACCGGTGAGCCGTTGGCCGTCGAGCGGCTCGCGCTGGACGTCGCCGACGGTCCCGACGCGGTGCTCGGTCTGCTCGCCGAGACCTGGCGCCGGCTGCGTGCCGGCCTCGGCACCGGGGTCCCCATCGCCGGCGTCGGCATCGGGCTGCCCGGACCGGTCGAGCACTCGACCGGCAAGCCGACCCACCCGCCGATCATGCCGGGTTGGAACGGCTACGACGTGCCCGCGCGGATCGCCGCCGACTTCGCCGTGCCGGTCCTGGTGGACAACGAGGTCAACCTGATGGCGCTCGGGGAGCACGTCCGCTGCTTCCCCGCCGAGGCGCACATGATCTTCGTGAAGGTCGCGACCGGCATCGGCTCCGGCCTGATCAGCAACGGCCAACTGCACCGCGGCGACGTCGGCGCGGCCGGCGACCTCGGGCACATCCTCGCCCCGCACGGCGGCGACGTACGCTGCCGCTGCGGCAACAGCGGATGCCTGGAGGCGGTGGCCGGTGGCCCCGCCATCGCCGCCCGGCTCCGCGCCGCCGGTCTCGACGCCACCACCAACGCCGATGTGGTGGCCCTCGTCCAGGCCGGCAGCCCGGTCGCCGGCCAGGCCGTGCGGCAGGCCGGCCGGGACATCGGCGAGGTGCTGGCCGCCGGCGTGAGCCTGTTCAACCCGTCGCTGATCGTGGTCGGCGGGGCGCTCGCCCAGGCCGGCGAGATGCTGCTGGCCGGTGTCCGGGAGTCGATCTACCGTCGCTCCCTGCCGCTGGCCACCGAGCGGCTGCGCATCGTCACCTCACAGGCCGGCCCCAACGCGGGCGTCGTAGGCGCCGCCGCGATGGTCGTCCAGCACGCCCTCTCCCCCACCCTGCTGGACCGCGAGCTGGCCTGAGCCGTACCGGCGGGGACGGCGTCCGTCGGGAAACCGATCAGGAATCGACAAGCACGGACCGCGGACCTTCGCCTAGGTTGCTCACCGGGGGCACCCGACGCGCCGGGCCTTGGGCGGGCGGCTGGAGAGGTAGCGTGGACGCCCCGACGCAACCGACCGGCACCCAGCACCTGCTCGCCGAGGAGATGGAGACACGATGAGCCTGGCGACGAGGACGGACCGGCAGCCGCCCGCGCCGCACGCTGCCGACAGCCACGACCTGATCCGGGTGCACGGCGCCCGGGAGAACAACCTCAAGGACGTCAACGTCGAGATCCCGAAGCGGCGGCTCACCGTGTTCACCGGCGTCTCCGGCTCGGGCAAGAGTTCCCTGGTGTTCGGCACGATCGCCGCGGAGTCGCAGCGGATGATCAACGAGACGTACAGCGCCTTCGTGCAGGGCTTCATGCCCACGCTGGCGCGCCCCGACGTCGACGTACTCGACGGGTTGACCACCGCGATCATCGTCGACCAGGAGCGGATGGGCGGCAACGCCCGGTCCACGGTCGGCACCGCGACCGACGCGAACGCGATGCTGCGGATCCTGTTCAGCCGGCTCGGGCAGCCGCACATCGGCTCGCCCCAGGCGTTCTCCTTCAACGTCGCCTCGATCAGTGGCGCCGGCGCGGTCACGGTCGAGCGCAGCGGAAAGACGACCAAGGAGCGGCGCAGTTTCAGCATCACGGGTGGCATGTGCCCGCGCTGCGAGGGCATGGGCCGGGTGAGCGATTTCGACCTCTCCGCGATGTACGACGACAGCAAGTCGCTCAACGAGGGCGCGCTCACCATCCCCGGCTACAGCACGGACGGCTGGTACGGCCGCATCTTCAGCGGCTGCGGCTTCTTCGACCCGGACAAGCCGATCCGGAAGTTCACCAAGAAGGAACTGAACGACCTGCTCCACAAGGAGCCGACCAAGATCAAGGTCGACGGCATCAACCTGACCTACGAGGGGCTGATCCCGAAGATCCAGAAGTCGATGCTGTCCAAGGACATCGACGCGCTCCAGCCGCACATCCGCGCCTTCGTGGAGCGGGTGGTGACGTTCACCGCCTGCCCCGACTGTGGCGGCACCCGGCTCAGCGAGGCGGCCCGGTCCTCGAAGATCGCGGGCATCAACATCGCCGACGCCTGCGCCATGCAGATCAGCGACCTGGCCGCGTGGGTGCGCGGCCTGGACGAGCCGTCGGTGGCGCCGCTGCTGGCGTCCCTCGGGCACACGCTCGACTCGTTCGTGGAGATCGGGCTCGGCTACCTCTCCCTCGACCGGCCGTCGGGCACGCTCTCGGGTGGCGAGGCGCAGCGCACCAAGATGATCCGCCACCTCGGCTCGTCGCTGACCGACGTCACCTACGTCTTCGACGAGCCCACCATCGGGCTGCACCCGCACGACATCCAGCGGATGAACGACCTGCTGCTCCAGCTCCGCGACAAGGGCAACACGGTGCTCGTGGTGGAGCACAAGCCGGAGGCCATCGCGATCGCCGACCACGTCGTCGACCTCGGCCCCGGCGCCGGCTCCGGGGGTGGTCAGGTGGTCTTCGAGGGCACCGTCGAAGGGTTGCGGGCCAGCGACACCGTCACCGGCCGCCACCTCGACGACCGCGCCACCCTGAAGCCGTCCGTCCGGACCCCGTCGGGGACGCTGCAGGTACGCGGCGCCGACACCCACAACCTGCGGGACGTCGACGTCGACATCCCGCTCGGGGTGCTGGTCGTCGTCACCGGTGTCGCCGGCTCGGGCAAGAGCTCGCTGATCCACGGCTCGGTCTCCGGGCGCGAGGGCGTGGTGTCGATCGACCAGAGCGCGATCCGGGGCTCGCGGCGGAGCAACCCGGCGACGTACACCGGGCTGCTCGACCCGATCCGCAAGGCGTTCGCGAAGGCCAACGGCGTGAAGCCCGCGCTGTTCAGCGCCAACTCCGAGGGCGCCTGCCCCGGCTGCAACGGCGCCGGGGTCATCTACACCGACCTGGCGATGATGGCCGGGGTCGCCACCGTCTGCGAGGAGTGCGAGGGGAAGCGGTTCCAGGCCTCGGTGCTGGAATACCACCTCGGTGGCCGGGACATCAGCGAGGTGCTCGCGATGTCGGTGGCCGAGGCCGAGCGGTTCTTCGCCGAGGGCGAGGCCCGGACGCCGGCGGCGCACCAGATCCTCGACCGGCTCGCCGACGTCGGGCTCGGCTACCTCACCCTCGGCCAGCCGCTCACCACGCTCTCCGGCGGCGAGCGGCAGCGGCTCAAGCTGGCCACCCAGATGCGCGACAAGGGCAGCGTGTACGTGCTCGACGAGCCCACCACCGGCCTGCACCTCGCCGACGTCGAGCAGCTGCTCGGGCTGCTGGACCGGCTCGTCGAGTCCGGCCGGTCGGTGATCGTCATCGAGCACCACCAGGCGGTCATGGCGCACGCGGACTGGATCATCGACCTCGGTCCCGGCGCCGGCCACGACGGCGGGCGGATCGTGTTCGAGGGCACCCCGGCAGACCTGGTCGCCGCCCGCTCCACCCTCACCGGCGAGCACCTCGCCGCGTACGTCGAGGGCTGACCGGGGGGCGGCACCGTCGACGCCGCGACCAGGTCCAGCCCGTCGGGCACGACGGCGTGGTCGGTGGCCGGCACGACGAGCTGCTCGGCGTACGTGCCGAAGTCGCGGTCGAACCCGGCCACCAGTCCGGCGACCCGGGTGCCGACGGCCAGCTCCACGCCGGGGCCGGTGGCCGCGACGATGCCGGCGAACGGACGACTGCGGCGCGGAAGGTACGCGTACTCAAGGTTTCGCTCCTCGTGGCTGTCTCGGCGGCTGTCCCACACCACGATGGGCGGGTAACTCTCCGGCGGGAAGTAGGCACTTGGAGGTGCGTAGGTCACCCCCGGGTAGGAAGGGGGCGGGCCGATGCCGACGCAGACGGCGACCCAGAGGCGGGCACACGCGCGGGCGGAGTACGACGCGTTCCTGGCCGGCTGCCCCAGCCGGCAGCTACTCGACCGGATCTCCGACAAGTGGTCGCGCTGATCCTCGCCGCGCTCGGCCGCGACGGCCCGGAGCGCCCCGGCGAGGAGCACACCGGCGAGCCCCGGGCGATGCGCTACTCCGAGTTGTCCCGCCAGCTCGGTATGACGCCCGGGTCCCCGCGACGCCGGGCGGGTACGTTGCCGCGGAGCGCCTGGCCGGGTGGACGCCACCCCGGCCGCTTCCCGCCTGATGATCCCCGTCCAGTCTCGCTACGAGCCGGTAAGGAAGTCGGATGCCACACCAGAGCGACCGGGCGAGGCTCGCCCGCCACTATCGCCGGCTCCTGCTGACCTATCCCCGGTCCTATCGGCGCCGACATGGGCCCGAAATGGTGACCACCCTGCTGGATGCCGCTCCCGCCGAACGGGTCCGGCCGGCCCGCGCCGAGATCTTCGACCTGCTCCTCGGCGGAGTGCGGTTCCGGTTCCGCGTCTGGGGATGGGCCGGGGTCCTCGCCGCGATCTCGGCTGCCACGTTCACGGCGGTGGCTCTGGGCGCGTTCGGCAGCTACCTGGGCTGGCAGACCGCGCCGCCCTTGCCGAGCAATGCCGAGGCGCTACGGATGGTCGAGCCCGCGGTGCCGCCGGAGGCATCGGCGCAACCGCAGCGCTGGGACTTCCTGTTCGACGACAACCCGCGATTCACCGATCCCCGTTGGCTCTACCTGGTGGGCGGCACGGACGAGTACCGCGCGGGAAGGGTGTTCTTCCAGTTCACCTACGGCCATGACCGTCCGGCCGCACAGTTGGTGCGCGACGCGGACGAGAGGATGCGAGCGGCGGGATGGCGGCCGGCCACCAGCGACACTGCCGGTTGCTGCCCCGCGACCACGCTCTATCGGGACGGCTGGCTGGTGGACGTCCTCTCCGAGGGCTACCTCGACGAATCCCACCACGGACTCCAGATCGCCGTCAGTCGCGCGGCACCCGCCGCCGTCCTACCCCTGACCACGGCCGGACTACTCGCCGGCGGCCTGGCCGGTTGGCTGGTGGCGGCATGGATGTTCCGGCGCGCCCGCGCGTCCACCCCGGCACGACGAATCGTGACCAGCGTCGTTGTCGGTACCGGATTATTCGCCCTCCTGCCCGCTACTGCACTGAGCGCCGTGGCCGTGGTGGTCAGCTATCTCGGCCCGGACCACGCCGCGGCACCCGGCTGGGCCGGTTACACCTTCATCCTCTTCCGCCCGCTGGCCTACCTCGGTGCCGCTGCCGCCGTCGGCGGGCTCCTGATCACCGCGATGCCGCACTCCGCCGGTCGACGCCCAGCCAGGACGGCTCAGCAGGCACCCCGGTGATCCCGGGCCGCTGACCTGCCGCACTTGCCCGACGAGGCCCTGGGCGAGCGCGCGGAGCCACACCTCGCCGACCATCCAGAGCATGTCCGGGTGCGCGGGCGCCCAACCGAGTGCGGCGGCTGCGCCCGTGGTGCGGGCCGGCCGCGCCGGGACAGGCGGCGGAACGACACCAGCCCCGGCAGGGTGGCGGAGAGCAGGCCGAGGCCGGAAGGTTTCGGCGTGGCACCGAACCATCCCTACGGCCGGCAGAACGATCGCGCCGGCCAGCCGTCCGGCGGGCGGCCGACACAAGGGAACGGCCCGGCTTTCCGAGGAGCGGCCACACACCGGAACCATCGACATTGACCGATCGTGGCGTCGGGAGTATCTTCCCGTTGAAGTTACCGGTACATCTCCGAAAAGTTTCAGAGAACAGTGACAGGTACGCGGGCCCGCGTTTCCCCACAACCTTGCGCATCATCGTCCGATATGCAGAGGAGTGTCATGAAACGTCTACTAAGGCATGGTCGCTACCGCGTGGTGGTGGCTGCCGCCGCCAGCTCGTTGGCCCTGGCCGGCGCGGCGCTGGTGGTGCCCAGCCTGGCCCAGGCAGCCAGCACCCTGGGCGCCGCGGCCGCGCAGTCGGGCCGGTATTTCGGTACCGCCATCGCCGCGAACAGGTTGAACGACTCCACGTACAGCACCATCGCGGCGCGCGAGTTCAACATGATCACCGCCGAGAACGAGATGAAGCCGGACGCGACGGAGCCGAACCAGAACCAGTTCAACTTCTCCGCCGGGGACCAGATCTACAACTGGGCCAACAGCCGCGGCCTGAAGGTCCGGGGTCACACCCTGGCATGGCACGCCCAGCAGCCGGGCTGGATGCAGAACATGAGCGGCAGCACGCTGCGCAACGCGATGATCAACCACATCAACGGCGTCATGGCCCACTACAAGGGCAAGCTCGCCGCGTGGGACGTGGTCAACGAGGCGTTCAACGAGAACGGCAGCCGCCGTGACTCCAACCTGCAGCGCACCGGCAACGACTGGATCGAGGTGGCGTTCCGCACCGCCCGGACGGCCGACCCGTCGACCAAGCTCTGCTACAACGACTACAACATCGAGAACTGGAGCTACGCCAAGACACAGGGCGTCTACAACATGATCCGGGACTTCAAGTCCCGCGGCGTACCGATCGACTGCGTCGGTCTGCAGACCCACTTCACCGGCGGCAGCTCGCTGCCCGGCAACTTCCAGACCACGCTCTCCAGCTTCGCCGCCCTCGGGGTCGACGTGGCGCTGACCGAGGTCGACGTCACGAACGCCTCCACCAGCCAGTACGCCGGGCTGACCCAGGCCTGCCTGAACGTACCGCGCTGCATCGGCATCACCGTCTGGGGCGTCCGCGACAGCGACTCCTGGCGCTCCAACGAGAACCCGCTGCTGTTCGACGGCGGGGGCAACAAGAAGGCCGCGTACACCTCGGTCCTCAACGCCCTCAACGCCGCCGGCCCGGGGCCGACCACCTCGCCGACGGCGACGCCGACCAGCTCGCCGACCACGCCGCCGCCGGCCGGCGGCGCCAACCGGATCGTCGGCAGCCAGTCGGGCCGGTGCATCGACGTGCCCAACTCGTCGCAGACCAACGGCACCCGCGTGCAGCTCTACGACTGCCACGGGAACACCAACCAGCAGTGGACGTACACCGGGAGCAGGCAACTGACGGTGTACGGGGGCAGCAGGTGCCTGGACGCCGCCGGCTCCGGCAACAGCGCGGCGATCCAGATCTACAGCTGCAACGGCCAGACCAACCAGCAGTGGAACGTCAACTCCAACGGCACCATCACGGGCGTCCAGTCCGGCCGCTGCCTCGACGTCTGGGGCACCGGCAACGGGCAGCAGGTCCAGCTCTACGACTGCAACGGGCAGGCCAACCAGCAGTTCCGGCTCGTACCCATCTCCTAGTGGCGGGCGGTGGCTCGCCGTCGTGGCTGGTGCCGCGGCGGTGAGCCACCGCGGTCACCAAGCGCTGGCGCCCGCCGTGGCCGGGCCCCACCTGGATGTCCGGCCACGTGTGTGACGCGGCGACTAGCCGACGGCGGTGAGCCCTTCGTATTCCCCCACCGGGGCGGTGCCGACCCGCTCGTACTCGAGCAGCAGCAGGCCGTTCGCCGTCGCGTCGTGGTGAACGAGTCGCAGGCCGACGGGTGCGCTCGGATGGTCCAGTAGCCGCCGTCCGGAACCGGTCACGGTAGGGGCGACGACGAGTCGGAGCGTGTCGACAAGACCGGCCGACAGCAGGGCGTTGCCGAGCCGCGCGCTCCCGTGGATCTGGAGTTCCCGTCCTGGCTGCGCCCTGAGCTCCCCGACGGTCTGAATCGGGTCGCCCTGGAGCAGCGTCAAGGGGTGCCAACTGCCCTCGGTCAGGGGGTTGGTGACGACGTACTTCGGTAGTGAGTTCATCCGTTCGGTGAACGGGTCGTTCGGGTCGGTGATCTGCGGCCAGTCGCGCGCGAACGCCTGGTAGGTCCGCCGCCCAAGGAGCAGACCGTCGGCCAGGTCCAGCCAGTCGGAGGCGCACTGGACGAAGTGTTTGTCCAGGTAGGGCACGAGCCAGCCACCCCGAGTGAAGCCGTCGCTTGAATCCTCGGTCGGCGAACCGGGACCCTGGCTGACTCCGTCGAGGGTTACGAACTCGGTCAGGGCGATCTTCATCGCGATTCCTCGCTTTCGGCGACCACGGCAAGCTGCTTGGTCACCGACCACCAACCGTCCGCGAAGCCGAGTGCCTCGTGCCGGGCACGAGCGGCGGGATCACCGTGGCGAACAACGACCCGATAGTCCGTGCCGTCCGAATGATCGTTCAGGGTGATCTCGGCGGTCATGGCGACCGGGGTCGGGTTCGCGGGCCGCCAGGCGCTGTCGATCGCGTTCGTGAACACGATCCGCTCGAACTCCTCCACGACGAGGAAGGTTGCGTCCATGTGTGGGGCGAACTCCACCCCGTCGTCGCTCAGCCTGGTCACGAAACCACCACCGGGACGGACGTCCAAGCGGTCGACGCGACAGCGGGCAGGGGCGGGGACCCACCACTTCTCGAAGCGGGACGGGTCGGTCCACGCGCTCCAGACGGCGGCGCGCGGCGCGCGGATGACCCGCTCCACGGTCAGGTCCAGGTCGGGATTCACTGTTGGCTCTCCTTGGGGTCGGTGACGAAACGTTCGAGGCGATCGGTGCGCTCTTCCCAGATCCGGCGCTGCTCCGCGAGCCAGTCGTCGATGACAGCGAGGCGCTCGCGGTTGAGCACGCAGGTGCGCACCCGACCAGCCTTGGTCGTGTGGATCAGCCCGCTGGACTCGAGGACCCGGACGTGCTTCATGAAGGACGGGAGGGTCATCGGAAACTCGCTGGCGAGATCGCCGACGCTCGTCGGACCGCGGCCGAGGCGTCGGACGACCCCGCGCCTGGTCGGGTCAGCGAGGGCGACGAACACGCCGTCGAGTTGTGCCGAATACTGTGCCATGCGGCTAAGCATGGTCCGTAGCAATACTTAGCGCAACGGCTAAGTATTTCGTGCGAGCCCTGAAGTGGCCGCCGACGAGCCAACCGAAACGCATTGCCTGGTCGCCCACCGGCGGCAGCCGTCCAGAATGATCGAAACGCGCGCGCTCACGGAGGGCGGATGGAAGGTCTGGCGGCAACTACGGCTCGCTGCGCTGACGGAGACGCCGTATGCCTTCGGTGCACAGCTGGCGGACTGGTAGGGCGACGGCGACCGCTACGTCGTGACGGACTGTTCCGTGCGGCGTTATCGGAGGACGCTTCTCAGACCGCTCGGCCGCAACACTTCTTGCCCTTGGCTGTCGAGCCGCACCAGCATGGGGAGTTGCGCGGTGGCGGCTACGCGAGCGTGTGCTTCTCCCGTCCGGACTCCGGCGGCACACCTGCGCAGGGACAACGCCGCATCCATACGGATACGGCGCTGTCCTCTTGCGATCGGCTAGCTGGTCTTCTTGCGGTAGATCGCTGTCGCGACGGCGTAGGCGGCCACGAGCATGCCGGCGCACCAGGCGAGGGCGATCCAGATGTCGTTGCCGACGTGCTGCTGCGCAAACAGTGCGCGGAGAGTGTTCACGATGGATGTTACCGGCTGGTTATCGGCGAACCACGCGACCGGGCCGGGCATCGAGTCGGTGGGGACGAACGCCGAGCTGATGAAGGGCAGAAAGATCAGCGGGTAGCTGAAGGCGCTCGCGCCGTCGACGGTCTTGACGGACAGGCCCGCTATCACGGCGATCCAGGTGAGGGCGAGGGTGAACAGGATCAGGATGCCGACGACGGCGAGCCAGTCGGCTACGGATGCGCCGGTGCGGAACCCCATGATCAGCGCGACGCCTGTGACGATCACGATCGAGGCCAGGTTGGCGACGAGTGAGGTCAGGACATGCGCCCAGAGCACGGAGGGTCGTGGGATCGGCATCGACTGGAAGCGTTCGAAGACGCCGCCCTGCATGTCGAGGAACAGGCGGTACGCCGTGTAGGCGATGCCGGATGCGATCGTGATGAGCAGGATGCCCGGGAGCATGTAGTTGATGTACGACTCGTCGGATCCGGTGTTGATGGCTCCGCCCAGCACGTACACGAAAAGCAGCATCAGCGCGACCGGAGTGACCGCGGTGGTGATGATGGTGTCCGGGCTGCGGAGGATGTGACGCAGGGAGCGGCCGGTGAGGGTTCCGGTGTCGCTGAGGACGTGGACGGTCATCGGGATTCCCCTCCTGCGGACATGGCGGCCTCGTCGGCGGTGTCACTGGCGTCGCCAACGAGGGCGAGGAAGACGTCCTCGAGGGTCGGCTGCTTCTCGACGTACTCGACCTTGGCGGACGGGAGGAGCTGCTTCAGCTCGGCGAGGGTGCCGTTCTGGATGATCGTGCCTTTGTGCAGGATCGCGATCCGGTCGGCAAGTTGCTCGGCCTCGTCGAGGTACTGGGTGGTCAACAGGATGGTCGTGCCATCCTTGGCGAGCTGCTTGACCGTCTGCCAGACCTCGATGCGGGCCTGCGGGTCGAGGCCGGTGGTCGGCTCGTCGAGGAATACGACCGGCGGGTTGCCGACAAGGCTCATCGCGATGTCCAGCCGCCGGCGCATGCCACCCGAGTACGTCGCCGCTCGGCGGTTCCCGGCATCAGCGAGCGAGAAACGGGCGAGCATGTCGTCGGCGATCGCACCCGGGTTCTTCAGGTGGCGGAGCTTCGCGACCAGGACCAGATTCTCCCGGCCGGTGAGCACCTCGTCGACTGCGGCGAACTGGCCGGTCAGGCTGATCGACTTGCGTACGTCGACCGGAGCCGAGGAGACGTCGAAGCCGTGGACGGTCGCGGTGCCGGTGTTCGCTTTCAGCAACGTCGACAGGATCCGCACCAGCGTGGTCTTTCCGGCGCCGTTCGAGCCGAGCAGAGCGAAGACGCTCCCGGCTGCCACGTCGAAGTCGACGCCCCGTAGCACGTGCAGGTCCTTGTAGGACTTCGTGATGGACTGCACCCTAATCGCGGGTTCGCGCGTCTTGGTGATCATGCGCTCTTTTCCTCGCCGTTGTCGCCGGCGGCGGCGTCGATCGCCGTCCGGAGGCGCTCGCGTTCCTTGTCTATCCACTGCTTGCCGGAGTACGCCTGCAGGAACGTCTCGGCGAACTCGACCGGGTCGTCTCCGACGATTGCGCGGACCGGCGTTCCGTCGGCGACCGCACGATCCCAGAGGTCGACGAAGTCGCCGAGCATCGTGATGAGCGTGTCGCCGTCGAGGATCTCTCCGTGGTACATGAAGTACCGCTGAAGAGCCTTGGCCGCGCTGCGATAGGGCTCCGGCAGGGCCTCGATTCGAGCCATGTGGCGCTTGTACTGCTTCTTCTGCTCGAGCGACCCGACGAGCGTCTCGATCCACTTCGTGGCCATGCTCATGCTCCTTGGTCCTGTTGGTTGTCGTTGTGGTGGAGTTGCTCGATGCGTTCCGCGAGGACGCTCCACGTCCTCCAGAACTCGGCGAGTTGGTCTCGCCCCTTCGCGTTGAGCGAATACACCTTCCGCGGGGGCCCTTTTTCCGAGGGAACCCTCTCCACGTCCACGAACCCGCGCTGCTCGACGCGGACGAGCAGCGCGTAGATGGTGCCTTCCGCGATGTCCGAGAATCCGCGGTCGCGCAGCCACGCGGTGATCTCGTAGCCGTATGCGGATCTGCGGGCCAGGATCGCCAGGACGATGCCTTCGAGAGTGCCCTTCAGCATCTCTGTCATCTGGTTGCCCATGCCATCATCCCCTCGCTACCAAGCGACGCTTACTACCGGTAGACGGTAACACTAGGTACCGGTAGATAGCAACGCTGAATACCGAGGGATTTCAGAACGGACCACTCGGCGCCGAAGTCCACATCATCCTGATCCGGTTGCCCCACGACGGCTGGGTGGACGAGGTGATCAACAGCGCCGGAACGATCGCGGGCGGTCCGGGCGCATGGACCCTCATCGCCAGCCAGGACGGCGGCAAGGGTCGCCCCACCACATACCGGCAGACGCCCGCCCCGCGCCGCTAACACTCCAGCCAGCGACCATTCACGCCATCAGGCCGACCCTGGCGCGCGCGCGACTACACCCGATTCGCACGGTGACATTTGTGGGGCGGACGGGACTCGAACCCGTGACCGATCGATTATGAGTCGACTGCTCTAACCCGCTGAGCTACCGCCCCGTTACCGCGCCGGATCGTAACCTGCCCGCTCGGGCTGCGGCCACCATCTTGGGTGCCGGATTTCGCCCACGCCGTCAGGGCCGGCGCCGCAGGGACCGCACGAAGGGCAACGCGAGGATAACAGCGAGCAGCCAGCACACCACGATCAGGATCCATACCCCAGCGGGGTCCGACACGTCGTCGAACGCTGCTCCGAGGGTGCACAGACAGGACAGCCCGGCCAGCAGCACGGCCAGCACCAGCGTGGTGATCACCACCGGCTTGGCGGACCAGTTGATCGCCGGGGCCTCCGCTCCGGCGGAGGCGGACCCGCCGGCGGCGGGGGCGGAGCGCTGCGCCGGTTGCGGGATCCGCTCGGGCGCTCGCGGCGGGAGGTCGACCCGGCGCTCCGGCGTGATCTGCCCGTCCAGGTACTGCATCGCGCCGGGGTGCAGGTCGAACAGGGTGGGCTCGATCCGGACGATGATGCCGTCGTGGCCGGTGAGCTGCCGGGCGCCGTCGGGCCACGCCAGCATCGCGGCGCACTCGGCGTACCGGACGGTGAGCAGCCCTGCGGGCAGGACGAGGCTGACCCCGTCGGGACCGATCCGCAGTTCGCCGCCGTCGTCCTCGCGGGACCGGTACGGGGTGCCGGCGACGGCCTCGGTGGAGAGCGTGGGCGCGGCGACGAAGCCGGCCCAGTCGGCGTCACTTCCCTCGGGCACCATCAGCAGCGCGGAGGCCATCACCTCCTGAGCCACGGCGTGCACGTCGGCCGGGGTGACCGCCTTCAGCTCGGCCCGGTACTCGTCGACGGTCAGGTTGGGGTGCCCGGTGAGCAGGTTGAAGGCCTGCGTCGGCAGCATCGCGGCGTGCACCTCGGCCACCCCGAGCGATTCGCTGGCCTTGGCCACGTGCGCGTCGACGTCGGCCTGCTCGATCCGGCCGACGGCCAGCTTCGCCAGCACGTCGACGAACCCGCCCAGCACGGCGTCCTGCTTGTCCGGCAGCGCGTCGGCGAGCCCGCGCACCGTGGCGTACCCGTCTCCCCGCGGCTCGTAGCCGGCGGTGGCGGTGTAGCAGAAACCGCCCTCCTGGCGCAGCGCCCGGAACAGCTCGCGCTCCAGCACCCCGGCGAAGACGCTGCCGGCGATCCGGCGGCGGACCACGGCGTCGAGCGCGACGGCCCGGCCAGGCCCGATGAAGTACGCGGGCGTCTCGGGCAGCGCCGACGACGGCGCCGGCACCGGCTGCCGGTTCCCACCGGGCAGGGCCAGCCGCAGCCCGGCCGGGACCCGGTCGCCGGCGATCCAGAGCACGGCGTTCTCCCGGGTGAAGTACCGGGCGGCCCAGCCGCGCAGGTCGTCGGGGCCGAGCATGCCGAGCCCGAACTCGGGGTAGCTGGCCAGGCCGTGATCCCGGGCACCGTGCCGCCACAGCGGGACGGAGTCCATCGCGCCGGGGGTGCGGGTGCTCCACTCGGTGCGCAGGATCTCCTTCTCCATCTCCAGCCGTTGCAGCGGCGGCTGGTGCAGGTGCTGGCAGACCGCGGTGAGGAACCGGGCGATGTCCGGCTCGGAGCCCTGCATGTGGAAGTACGTGAAGACGCTGCCGGTGGCCCCGTTGTAGTGGTAGTCGACCTCGCTGAGCGAGGCCAGCGCGAGGTGCTCCAGCAGGTGCGTGATGCCGGCGCGGGCCAGCGTCTCGTCGGCGGTGCCGACCCGGAACACCAGGCCGGCGCGCATCGGCCCGCCGGTGGGCGCGAGCAGGGTGGGCACCCCGTCGACGTCGAACTGTCGGATCATCGCGGGCCGCCCTTCGCGTACGCCTCGGCGCGGTACTCCCGGAACTGTTCGGCCGGGTCACCGGGGAGGTAGTCCCACATCCAGTCGTCGCCGTACGGGCCGAGCGCCGCGAACTGCCCGGCCGCGGCCGGCCACTCCCCCGCCAGGCTGAACGCCAGGGCGAAGGTGCTGCGGGTGAGCACCCAGCCCGGCCCGTGCCGGAAGGCGGGGTTCCACACCGACCGCTGGGCCGCCTCGTGGATCTCCTGCCAGACCTGCGGCGTACGCAGGTAGCCGGTGGCGTCATCGACGCCGCCGAGGTCGAGGGCGTGCTCCAGGTGCCCCTCGACGACCACGACCGGGCTGCACGATCCGGGCGGCGCGGTGCGCAGGCACTCCCGGGCGAAGCCGTGCGCGCCCTCCCAGGTGCCGCTCCACTTGGGGCAGAGCTTCTGCAGCAGCGACGACTGGGCCGGCTGGTGGTGCGGCTGGTGCCGGGCCAACCGGTCGTAGCGGCGGCGCGCCTCCGACTCGCCCAGTTCGAGACCGCGGGCGGCGGTGATGCGCAGGTACCAGGCGGTGACGTAGTCGGGGTGCCGGGCCGTGACCTGGATCAGGGCCCGCTCGGCCTGGCGCAGGTACTCGTGGAACCGGGCGAACTGCTCCCGGCTGACGTGCTGGGCGCGGTGTGCGGTGCGGACCCGCCAGCCGGTCCGGATCAGGGTGGAGGCGAGCATGGTCGCGGCGACCGGGTCGGCGGGCTGCCGGGCGACCACCGCGCGGAGGAACTCCTCGGTCCCCTCCAGGTCACCGCAGAGCCCGGTGAAGATGGAGATGCCGGCCCAGTCGAGCCCGCCGATGATTTGCCGGACGCCCGGCCAGTCGCCGGCGCCGAGCGCGGCCCGCATTCGGGCCAGTTCTGGGTACGCCGCGCCCGGCTCGAACACGGGCGCCGGGGGCTGGCCGGGAGCAGGCATGGCGGGGATCATAAGTGATCCACCGGCCGTCCATCTGCCCCGCGACCGGCGGATGTGCCCCTCGCATCGGCGTTGCCGGGTGGGCGGCTATCCCGCCCGCAGCCGGGCCAGCACCGCCCCGGCGGCCCGCCAGCCACTGGCCAGCGCCCCCTGGATGGACGGGCTGTCCCGGTGGTCCCCGGCCACGAAGAGCCCCGCGCCGAGGTCCACCGGCTTGCGCAGCCGGCCCTGCGGCGGCGGCGCGGCGGGCAACGCGGCCGGGACGGACACCGTGGCCAGGTGGGCCCAGTCGGCGGTGGCGCGCCCGTACAGGCGGGCCAGTTCGGCCCGGATCACCGGCTCGGGTGGCGCGGCCGGCCCGACCACCGAGGTGGCCACCAGGTGCCGGCCGGCCGGCGCGTACGTCGGCGCGGCCCGGCTGACCACCGCCGTGTTCGCGACCAGTTCCCGCCGGTCCCCGTCGACCAGCAGGATCGGCTCGTCCAGCGGCGCGTCGTCCGTGCCGTGGTAGTACGTCGTGTAGCTCTGCATGCGTACCCGGGACAGGGCCGGCAGGAGCGCGGCCGCGGCCGGCGGGTCGACGGCGACCACGACGGCCCGGCAGCCGATCTCGCCGGACCGGGTGCGGACCCGGCCCGGGGCGACCTCGGTGACCGGGGTGTCCAGTTCGATCAGGTCGGCCGGGAGCGGGTCGGCGACGGCCCGGGGCAGCGCGGCCATCCCGTGCGCCGGCAGGCCGATCCGGCCCCGGGCGAACGACCGCAGGATCATCGCCAGCACGTGGCTGGAGGTCGCCAGCTCCCGGTCGACGAGGACGCCGGAGAGGAACGGCCGGAGCAGTTCCTCGATGATCGCGTCGGAGAGTCCGGCCCGGCGCA
Organism: Micromonospora sp. NPDC050686; assembly: GCF_040654475.1. NCBI lineage: Bacteria > Bacillati > Actinomycetota > Actinomycetes > Micromonosporales > Micromonosporaceae > Micromonospora > Micromonospora sp. NPDC050686. The sequence goes on along the minus strand of NZ_JBFAID010000008.1, from coordinate 48,387 downwards.
GCGCGGCCTCGGTGGTGGTCTCCGGCGCGGCGAGCAGCCGGCCGGGCGGCAGGGTGGCGCAGCCGGTGGCGAGCCCGGCGAGGCGGAGCCGGTCGCGCAGCGAGCCCACCCCGGCGAGCGCGGTGCGGGGCGCGCCGGCGGGCTCGCGCAGCGGGTTGACCAGCCGATGGAGCCGGTCGCCCCGGCGGACCAGCACCCCCGGGGTGAACCAGCCGAGGTCGAGGGCGGCCGGGTCGAGCAGCCGGCCCAGCCGGGGGTAGGCGGTGTTCAGCACCTGGAAGCCGCGGTCCAGCAGGTAGCCGTCGACCGCGTCGGTGGCGACCCGACCGCCGAGCCGGTCGGCCGCCTCGACCAGCCGCCACGGCACGCCCGCGCGGTGCAGCCGCCGGGCCGCGGCGAGGCCGGCGAGGCCGCCGCCGACGATGACGACGTCGGTGTCAGGCATCGGCCCGCTCCCCCGCGCCCCGGGAGGACCGGGACAGCCGGCTGGGCCACCACACCTTCGGCCCGATGTCGTACGCGAGCGCGGGCACCAGCAGCGACCGGACGACGATGGTGTCGATCAGGACACCCACCGCGACCGCCACGCCGAGTTCCACCAGCACCACCAGCGGGAGTACGGCGAGCGCGGAGAAGGTCGCGGCGAGCACGATGCCGGCGGAGGTGATCACGCCGCCGGTGACGGCCAGGCCGACGAGCACCCCGGCCCGGGTGCCGCGTCGGACGGACTCCTCGCGGACCCGGCTCATCAGGAAGATGTTGTAGTCGATGCCGAGGGCGACCAGGAACACGAAGGCGAAGAGCGGGAACGACTGGTCCACGCCGGGGAAGTCGAGCAGGTACCGGAAGACCAGCGCGCAGAGCCCGAGGGTGGCCAGGAACGACAGCACCACGGTGGCGATGAGCAGGGCCGGGGCGACCAGCGCGCGCAGCAGCAGGGCCAGGATGATCGCGATCACCGCCAGCACCACCGGGATGATCACGTTGCGGTCCCGGGCGGCGGCGTCCGCGGTGTCCACGTTGATCGCGGTGAAGCCGCCGACCACCGCGCCCGCGTCGGGCACCCGGTGCACCGCCTCCCGCAGCGCGCGGATGGTCCGCTCGGCACCGTCGCTGTCCGGCGAGTCGGCCAGGGTCGCCTCCAGCTCGACCATGCCGTTGCTGACGACCGGTGGGGCGTTCGGGTCGGGCACCCCCGCCGGGCCCGGACCGGGGAGGGGGCGGACGGCGACCACGCCCGGCACGGCCTGCGCGACCCGGGTCACCTCCTCGACGGCCCGCCGGTTGGTGAAGATGGTGGCCGGGCTGCCGGTGCCGCCGGGAAAGTGCCGGGAGATCACCTCCTGGCCGGCCACCGAGTCGGTGCGCCGGGTGAACTGGTCGGACTGGCCGAGCGTGGTGACGCCCAACTGGGGCAGCGCCAGCACCAGCAGGGCCAGCAGGGCGGCGGTGACCAGCCAGACGGTCCGGGACCGGCGGGCGACGAAACCGGCGATCCGGCTCCAGAGGCCGTGCTCGGCGCGCGGGTCGGCCTGGTCCTCGCGCGGGACCCGGGGCCAGAACGCCCACCGCCCGCCGAGCACCAGCAGGGCGGGCAGGAAGGTCAGCATCACCAGCAGGGTGGCGGCGATGCCGATCGCGGCGACCGGGCCGAGCGCGCGGTTGGAGTTCAGGCTGGACAGCAGCAGGCAGAGCAGGCTGACGATGACCGTGCCGCCGGAGGCGATGATCGCCGGAGCCGCGCCCTTCCAGGCGGTCCGCATGGCGTCCCAGGGGCGGGCGTGCCGGTGCAGTTCCTCGCGGTAGCGGGCGATGAGCAGCAGCGCGTAGTCGGTGCCGGCGCCGAAGACCAGCACGGTGAGGATGCCCTGCGCCTGGCCGTTCAGCTTGAGCACGTCCGCCCGGGCCAGGACGTAGACGAAGACGGCCGCCAGCGAGTACGACATCCCGGCGGCGAGCAGCGGAAAGATCCAGAGCACCGGGCTGCGGTAGACGATCAGCAGGATGATCAGCACCACCGAGAGGGTGACCAGCAGCAGCGGCCCGTCGATCGCGGCGAACACCTCGATCAGGTCGGCGAGCAGGCCGGCCGGGCCGGCCACCTCCACCGTCATCCCGCCACGGTTCTGCCCGACGATGGCTCGCAGTTGGTCGACGACGCCGCCGATCCGCTCCCCCTCGGCGCCGTCGATCGGCACGACCACCTGCACCGCCTGCCCGTCCGCGCTGGGGATCGGCGGGGGCAGCGGCGCGACCACGCCCGGCACCCGGGCGAACCGGGCGGCGTCGGCGGCCACGAGTCGCTTGTCCGCCTCGGTGATGCCGGCGGTGCGTTCGTAGACCACCAGGGCGGGGGTGCTGACCTTCTCGGTGAACCCGGCGGCCAGGTCCTGGGCCTTCGTGGCCTCCGCGCCGGCCGGCAGGAAGGCGGCGTTGTCGTTGGTCGCCACCTCGCTCAGCCGCCCCGCGTACGGTCCGGCGATCCCGCCGACCACCAGCCACCCGAGCACGACCGCCACCGCGATCAGCGTGGCCGTAGGGCGGCCCCGTCCTCCGGCCATCTGCACCCGTCCCTGAATCGACTCACCGATCGACGCAGCGGGAGCCTAGGACCATCCTGCCGGCCCACCGCGCCTGCCGGACCCGAAACGTCCCACCTCGCCGCGCGACAGCCCCCACATCCCGCTACCCGGCCGGACACCGACCGGGCGGCCCGGTCGGTGTCCGGCCCGGAAACGAAGGACGCCCGTCGGCTATGCCGACGGGCGTTGATGGTGGAGAAGCTCCCCCGTTTGGACTCGAACCAAAAACCTGCCGGTTAACAGCCGGCTGCTCTGCCAATTGAGCTACGGGGGACCGCACGTCGTCGCGCTCCGGATCTCTCCGGCGCTCGGCGACGGCACAAGAGTACAGGACTCCGGGGGGTGTAGGTCCAGGGGGTTACCACCCTCGTCCGGTCGCCGAAGAGGAAACAAAAGCGGGCATATCGCCATCCGGGCACAACCAGGTATGAGCACAGAGCAGGATGGGTAGTTAGCTGCGGACAGGACGCAGGCGCGAAATGGTCGCCCCGGCGGAACACCCGCCGGGTCCGACGGCGCGTCAGGTACGGAAGGAGCCGCCATGCGCGGAAAGATCATGTTTCTTGGCGGGCTGGCTGCGGGATTCGTCCTGGGCGCCCGTGCCGGCCGGGAGAAGTACGAGGAGCTGGTCGTGCGGGGCCGCAAGGTGCTCGACCACCCGACCGTCCAGGAGGCGGCCGGGGTCGCGCAGGCCCAGGCGACCCGGCTCTACAGCGAGGGCAAGGACAAACTCGGCCAGTCCAAGCTGGGCGAGAAGCTGAGCACGGGCAACGGCAACCGGCAGGAGCTGACCGCGGCCGACGACGCGTTCGCGGGCACGCCGGCCACCGTCGGCGCCAAGGCCGGCGGCAGCTCGTCGAGCAGCAGCTCGACCGGCTCGTCGTCGACCAGCACCACGCCGCGCGGCAAGTCGTCCGGCACCGGCACCAACGGCAGCACCGTCTGAGTCACCGTACGCGGAAGGGGCCGGTCACCTCGGTGGCCGGCCCCTTCGGCGTGCCCGGCGCCGGCTGGTGGCGACCGCCCAGCCGATCGGTCGCCACGATCCACCGAACGAGCTACACCCGGACGCCGAAGGGACGACCGACACCCCCGGCAGGCGCTGCCACCTGCGAAAACGCCGGCCGACGGGCTCACCCCTCGCCACTTTCGCCGATCCGAAGCAAAAGTACGGACTCCTTGTAGAAAACTTCGTCCCTCAGCCTCTTTTCTTTATCGCCGCTCGGAAATATCGTCCTGCGTAGAACCTGGCCAGGCTCTCGTCTCCCCCAGAGCGACCACCTCAGCCGCATCCAACGGACCGAGGCGGACCCGCCCAATTAGAGCGAGGTTCGATGCGCAAACCAGGCCGCAGGGCCACCACCTTCCTCAGTCTCCTCACCCTCGTCGGCGCGACCCTCGTCGCCACGGCGAGCCAATCCCCCGAGCCGGCCTCCGCCGCGCCCGTGCTCACCGCCCCCGCCCCACACAGCAACGGCATCCAGTACAAGGTCCTGGTCTTCACCCGGTCCGCCGGCGGCAGCAACGCCGCCACGGCGGCCGGCGTGCAGGCGATCCAGCAACTCGGTCAGGACCGACGGTTCACCGTGGAGGTCACCAACGACCCCCGCAAGTTCGACAAGCCGCACCTCAAGCAGTTCCGCGCGGTCGTCTTCCTGAACACCGCCGGCGACGTGCTGGACGACGCGCAGCAGGCCGCCTTCGAGGCGTACTACCGCGACGGCGGCGGCTTCGTCGGTGTGCACTCCGCCATCGAGGCCGAGCCGGGGTGGTCCTTCCTCACCGACGTGCTCGGCACCCGGGCCACCGGCGCGCCCTCCGCCGCCAGCACCGCGACGGTGACGGTCGCCGACCGGGTGCACCCGGCGTCGGAGAACCTGCCGGAGCGCTGGAGCACCACCGACCGCTGGTACAACTACGCGGCCAACGTCCGCGGCGTCTCGCACGTGCTGGCCACGGTGGACGAGAAGACGTACGCCGGCGGGACGATGGGCTTCGACCACCCGGTCACCTGGTGCAAGGACTACCAGGGCGGCCGGTCGTTCTACACCGGCCTCGGCGCCACGCCGGAGAGCTACGGCAGCACCGACCTACGCGCCCACCTGGGCGGCGCGATCCAGTGGGCGGCCGGCGTGACCGACGGCGACTGCGGCGCGACCGTGCTGGCCAACTACCAGATGACGGTCATCGGGGCGCAGCCCAACGTCAGCGAGCCGATCGGCTTCGACGTGCTCCCCGACGGCCGGGTGATCCAGACCGACCGGCGCGGCGGCGTACGCCTGCACAACCCGGACACCAACAAGACCACGGTGCTGGCCCAGATCCCGGTCTACACCCACAGCGAGGACGGGATGTACGGCCCGGCGATCGACAACGAGTTCGCCACCAACAAGTGGGTCTACCTGTACTACGCGCCACCGTTGAACACCCCGGTCGGCGCCGCGCCGACCACCAGCACCAATCCGGCGGCGTGGGACCAGTGGCAGGGCTACTTCCAGCTCTCCCGGTTCAAGTTCGTGGACGGCGAGACGCCCTCGCTGGACGTGAGCACCGAGCAGAAGATCATGCAGGTGCCGGTGGACCGGGGCGCCTGCTGCCACGTGGCCGGTGACATCGCGTTCGACTCGAAGAACAACCTCTGGCTGGTCACCGGGGACGACACCCCGGCCGGCGGCGGTGGCTCGGGCGGCTTCTCGCCGCACAACGACTCGGTCAGCGCGACCGGCGTCTACCAGGCCCCGTACGTGGACGCGCGGCGCAGCTCGGCGAACACCAACGACCTGCGGGGCAAGGTCCTGCGGATCACGGTCGGCGCGGACGGGTCGTACACCGTGCCGTCGGGCAACCTGTTCCCGGCGGGCACGGAGAAGGCCCGCCCGGAGATCTACGCGATGGGCCTGCGGAACCCGTTCCGGATCACCCTCGACAAGGACGACGTCGCGTACGTCACCGACTACTCCCCCGACTCCTCGACGCCGCAGGTGGGCCGGGGACCGGCCGGCACCGGCCGGATGATGGTGGTCGACAAGCCGGCGAACTACGGCTGGCCGATGTGCGTGCAGCCGAACCTGCCGTACATCGAGATGAACTGGACCACCAGCCCGATCTCGCCGGTCGCGCCGTTCGACTGCGCGGCGCCGAAGAACACCTCACGGCACAACACCGGGCTCACCGACCTGCCCGCGGTGAAGAAGTCGGAGCTGTGGTACTCGTTCCAGGCACCCACACCGTGCCCGGAGTCGTACCTGTCGACCCCGACGCAGACCTGTCCGGTGCTCTTCCCGGAGCTCGGTACCGGTGGCGTCGGCCCGCACGGTGCGGCCAAATACGACTACGACCCGGAGCTGAGGTCGGAGACGAAGTTTCCCGAGTACTTCGACGACGCGATCTTCTTCGGTGAGTTCACCCGGGACACCCTCAAGGAGATCCGGCTGGACGAAAAGGGTGACATCCTGAAGATCAACAACGTGTTGAACTGCGGTCAGGAGCCCACCACGCCGGCCAAGCCGTTCCTCTGCGACAACCCGATGGACATGCGCTGGGGCGCGGACGGCAACTTCTACCTGCTGACGTACGGCGACGGGTTCTTCAACATCAACCCGGACGCGGCGATGGTGAAGTTCAGCTACGTCAAGGGCCTGCGGGCGCCGAGCGCGGTGCTGAACGCCACCCCGACCAACGGCCGGGCGCCGCTGACCGTCGCCTTCTCCAGCGAGGGTTCCAAGGACCCGGACCCGGCCGACTCGATCTCGTTCGCCTGGGACTTCGACGGCAACGGCACCACCGACTCCGTCGACCCGAACCCGACGTTCACGTACACCACCAACGGGGTCTACACCGCGCGCCTGACGGTGACCGACTCCAGCGGCAAGAGCGCGTCGGCGAACACCACCATCACGGTCGGCAACACCGCGCCGACGGTCACGGTGAACACCCCGGTCGAGGGTGGGTTCTTCCAGTGGGGCGACGACATCCCGTTCTCGGTGACCGTCACCGACCCCGAGGACGGCCCGGTCGACTGCGGCAAGGTCGAGGTCACCTTCGTCCTCGGCCACGACAGCCACGGCCACGGCGAGGCCAACATGTTCGGCTGCTCGGGCGTGCTGCCCACGGAGGCCGACAACGCCTCGCACGGCGGCTACATCTACGGCGTGATCAGCGCGTCCTACACGGACAAGGGGGCCAACGGCCAGCCGGCGCTGACCACGGTCGGCCAGCGGGTCATCCAGGACAAGCGGCAGGAGGTCGAGTTCGCCCTGGCGCAGTCCGGCACCACCGTCGGAGCCAGCGGTGACGTCGGCGGCGGCCAGCAACGGGGCAGCCTCGACCCGGGTGACTGGATCGCCATCAACAACACGGTCAACCTGAAGAACATGCAGTCCGTGACGCTGCGCACCTCCGGAGGCAGCGCCGCGACGGCCGGCCAGCCGCGGTTCGGTGTCGAGTTCCGGCTCGACTCCCCCACCGGTCCGCTGCTGACCACGGCCACCGTCAACGCCACCACCGGCAACACCGCCTTCACCAGCACCACCGCCCCATTGACCGACCCGGGCGGCTCGCGGAAGCTCTACCTGGTCTTCACCACCGTCCCCGGTGGCCCGGCCAGCGGCTTCGGCAACCTCAACTGGGTCCACTTCAACGGTCAGGGAATCGGGACCACCCGCTGACCACCGGCGGGTGGGGCCGCTCGCCGGCCCCACCCGCCACCAACCACCATCGCCGGCACCACCACCTTCAGTACCGAAAGGCAGACAGGGACATGAGCGACACACAGCACGGGATGAGCCGCCGCCGGATGCTCGGCGCGATCGCCGGGGTGGCCGGCGCCGCCGCCGTCGGCGCCGCCGGGCTCGGCACCACCGCCGCCTCCGCCGGCAACGGGGTGCTGGTCCCGCCCGGCAAGCGGGGCATCATCCTCTACAGCGTCCGGGACCGGATCAGCGCCGCCCCGGACACCAGCGGCGTGCCGTACGGCTTCGAGCGGGTGCTCGGCCGGCTGGCCGAGATCGGCTACAAGGAGGTCGAGTTCGCCGGCTACACCCAGAACGCCGGCATCCTCGGCCGGCAGATCACCCCGGCGGAGATCCGCAAGATCCTGGACGACAACGGGCTGCGCGCCAACGGCTCGCACGCGTCGGTCCCGGGCTCGGTCACCCCGACCACCCTCGCCCAGTTCGAGCAGACGCTGGACACCGCCGAGATCCTCGGCATGACCAACATCGGCACCGGCTCCGACCCGACCAGCAGCAACTACAAGGCGGACTGGGACGCCGCGGCCGACCGGTGGAACACCTTCGGCGAGATGGCCGCCGCCCGTGGGCTCAAGCTCTACACCCACAACCACGACGCGGCGTACAACTTCCTGCTGGACAGCGGGCCGCTGGACGCCGCGGGCCGGCCCACCCGGTCCTCCGGCGTCCGCAAGCTGGAGTACTTCTTCGGCATCACGAACCCGGAGTGGGTCTGGTTCGAGATGGACATCTACTGGGCGCACGTGGCCCAGCACCGGTTCCAGACCTACACCGACCCGGACGGCCAGCTCCAGACGAACCTCTTCGACCCGCTGGCCACGGTGGCGTCCCGGACGAAGCGGTTCCCGCTGTTCCACGCCAAGGACGGCGCGCTCCGCCCGGACCTCGCGGCCGGTTACGAGATGGTGCCGCTCGGCGAGGGCGACATCGACTACGGCGGCTTCTTCGCCAACATGGGCGCCAAGGGTTACCACAACCCGATGTGGGAGCAGGACACCGCGCCGGGCGGCACCGCCGACCCGGGTCGTTCGCTGCGCTTCGCCGAGGTCAGCTACCGCCACATGGCCAGCCTGCGCGGCTGACCCGTCCCGCGCCAGGTTTGGGGGGTCGTGTCCGGGAAACCGGATACGACCCCCTCCCGCCATCCGGTGGTAACCACGTCGGGCAAGATTCCGGGTGGAGGTGGTTCGCGTGGTCGTCGTACGACCGGAGAACCCGCACCAGGCGCGTCTGCTGCGCCTGCTGCGTGATGACGGCCCCCGCTCCCGCGCGGAGTTGGGGGATGCCGTCGACCTGGCCCGGTCCCGGCTCGCCGGTGAACTGGACCGGCTGATCGAGCGGGGTCTGGTGGAAAATGCCGGCCCGGCGGCCTCGCGGGGCGGTCGCCGTTCGCCGTTGCTGCGGGTCGCCGGCTCGGTCCGGTTCATCGGGGTCACGGTGGCGCCCGACCGGATCGACCTGGCGCTGACCGACGGCGAGCTCAACGTGCTGGCCCGCACCGGCGAGCCGGCGGACGTCCGGGGCGGGCCGGAGGCGATCGTCACCCGGGTGGTCGAGCTGATCGGCAAGCTGCGCGCCGAGGCGGGCGTGGACCGGTTGACCGGGGTCGGCGTCGGGCTGCCCGCGCCGGTCGCGTTCGCGGAGGGGATGCCGGTGTCGCCACCGGCGCTGCCCGGCTGGCACCGCTTCCCGGTCCGCGAGGCCCTCGCCGCCGAACTCGGCTGTCCCGTGCTGGTCGACAACGACGCCAACGTGATGGCGCTCGGCGAGAAACACGCCGGCACCGGCCGCGCCTTCGAGGACTTTCTCTACGTCAAGCTGGGCTCGGCCATCGGCTGCGGCCTGGTGCTCGGCGGGACGGTCTACCGGGGCGCCACGAGCGGCGCCGGGGACATCGCCCACCTGCGGCTGGCCGACGACGGCCCGCCGTGCGGGTGCGGGGAGAGCGGCTGCGTCGAGGCGTACTGCGGCGACGCCGCACTGGTCCGGGAGGCGACCGCCGCGGCGCGGTCCGGCCGGTCCGGACCGCTGGCCGACCGGCTGGCCGAGGCCGGCGGGCTGACCGTGACCGACGTGGCGCGGGCGGCGACCGGCGGGGACACCAGCGCCCAGGCCATGGTCCGCGCCGCCGCCCGGCGGCTGGGGCAGACCCTGGTCGGGCTGGTCAGCTTCTTCAACCCGGGCATCGTGATCATCGGCGGGGTGGTGCCGGGCATCGGGCCGGTGCTGCTGGCCGAGATCCGCGGCGTGGTCTACCGCCGGTCCGCCCCGCTGGCCACCGGGAACATGCCGATCGTCCTCTCCGACCTGGACGACCGCGCCGGCGTCGTCGGCGCCGCCCGCCTGATCAGCGACCACCTCCTCACCCCCTGAGGAGGGGGCTGTTCCCGGGATGTGGTGGCCTCGCCGCCGCGCGGTGGCCACCACATCCCGGGTCGAGCGTCAGGACGGGGCCTAGTCGCGGCTGCTGAAGGCCGCGTCGAAGGCGGCCGACGGGGCGTCGAAGGCGAGCCGGCGGACGAACTGCAACGCCTCCGGGGCACCGACGAGGCGGTCCATGCCGGCGTCCTCCCATTCGATGGAGATCGGGCCGGAGTAGCCGATCGCGTTCAACGCCCGGAAGCAGTCCTCCCAGGGCACGTCGCCGTGGCCGGTGGAGACGAAGTCCCAGCCCCGGCGCAGGTCGGCCCAGGGCAGATGGGAGGAGAGCCGGCCGCGCCGCCCGTCCCCGGTACGGACCTTCGCGTCCTTGCAGTCGACGTGGTAGATCCGGTCGGCGAAGTCGAAGATGAAGTTGACCGGGTCCAGCTCCTGCCAGACGAAGTGCGACGGGTCCCAGTTCAGGCCGAACGCGGGACGGTGCCCGATCGCCTCCAGGGTCCGCTTGGTGGTCCAGTAGTCGTACGCGATCTCGCTGGGGTGCACCTCGTGCGCGAACCGTACGCCCACCTCGTCGAAGACGTCGAGGATCGGGTTCCACCGGTCGGCGAAGTCCTGGTAGCCGCGCTCGATCATCGCCGGCGGGACCGGCGGGAACATCGCCAGGGTGTGCCAGATCGACGAGCCGGTGAAGCCGACGACGGTGTCGACACCGAGCTTCGCCGCCGCCCGGGCGGTGTCCTTGATCTCCTCGGCGGCCCGCTGGCGTACCCCCTCGGGCTCACCGTCGCCCCAGATCCGGGCGGGCAGGATGTCCTGGTGGCGCTCGTCGATCGGGTGGTCGCAGACGGCCTGGCCGACCAGGTGGTTGGAGATCGTGAAGACCTGGAGGTTGTGCTTGGCCAGGGTCTCCTTCTTGCGCTCCACGTACGAGTCGTCGGCCAGCGCCTTGTCGACCTCGAAGTGGTCGCCCCAGCAGGCGATCTCCAGCCCGTCGTAGCCCCATTGCGAGGCGAGCCGGCAGACCTCGTCGAACGGAAGGTCGGCCCACTGGCCGGTGAAGAGCGTGATGGGTCGCGCCATTGTCCTTCTCTCCCCTGTCGTGATGGGGATTCCACGGTGCGGAAACCGGGGCGAGGGCGACCGGGCGGTGCACGGCGGACCGTCACGGGGACACCGGCGGGCGCGGGGTGCGCGCCTGACTCGACGGGTTGCGCCTCCCGTCGGGCCACCGGCGGCCTACGCGGTCGCCGTCCCCCACTCTAGGGCCGCGCCCCGACGGTTAGGAAGGGCCCCCGCCACAGCAGAATGCGTTAGGCGGGGCCCCCCTTACACGTCAGGGCAGGGTCCACTTCTGGTTGGCGGCGGTGTGGCAGGTCCACAGGTGCACGGGGGTGCCGTCGGTGGAGGTGTTGCCGGAGACGTCGAGGCACTTGCCGGACTGCGGGTTGCGTACCGTGCCGTCGGCCTGCGCGGACCAGTTCTGCGCACCGCTGCCGTTGCAGGTGTAGAGCTGGATCTTCGTGCCGTCGGCGGAGCCGCCACCGGCGACGTCCAGGCACTTGCCCAACGCCTTGACCGTCGAGTTCGGCGTCACCGTCCACGACTGGGCGGCGGTGCCGTTGCAGGTGTAGAGCTGGATCTGCGTACCGTCGGCCGTGGCCGCGTTGCGCACGTCCAGGCACTTGCCGCCCAGCCCCTTGATCGGCCCCGTCCGGCTCGTGCCGCCGGCCGTCCGCACCAGGGTGAAGTCGTCGACGTCGAACAGTCCCGAGCCGGAGCCGGTGAAGGTCAGGTAGAGGGTCTGACTGCCGGTGGGCACCCCGGACAGGGCGGTGGACACGACGGCGAAGGTGGTCCAGCTGCCGGTGTTCGGCACCGCCACCTGCCCGAGCAGGGTGCCGGTGGGCGAGCCGGTCCGCACTCCGATGGTGCCGCCGGGCCCGCCGGAGACCACCCGGGCCCGGAACGAGGTCACCCCGGTCAGGTCCAGGCCCTGGTACGCCGCCCAGTCGCCCGGGTCGACGTACCCGAGGGTCTGCCCGCCGTTGGCCCCGGCCTTGCCGTACGCGCTGACCCCGCTGGCGGAGCTGAACGCCTCGGCCTGCACGGTGGTGTCGCCGGTCGGCGGTGGGGTGCCGCCCAGTTCCTTGATCCGGATATTGCGGAACGACACGTCGTCGCCGGTGCCGTGGTTCTGGATGCCGATGTGGCCGGCGAGCGAGCGGACCGGGTCGGTGTTGGTGAAGTCGTTGATCTTCACCCCGTTGAGCAGGACCTGGAGGCGTTCCCCCTCGACCAGCAGCTCGTAGGTGTTCCACTCACCGGCCGGATTGAGCGCGGCGTCCCGGGCGGCCAGGTCGGCGGACTTGAAGGTGTAGATCGCCCCGGTGGTGCGGTCCGCGCTGTCGGTGGGGTCGATCTGCACCTCGTATCCGTTGTTCACCGCCGACACCGGGTCGCTGGACGGCGGGAAGCCGATGAACACGCCGGAGTTGTCGTCCCCGGCCAGCTTCCAGTCCAGCTTCAGCGAGTAGTTGGTGAACTGCTTCGCGCTGTACCAGAACAGGCCCATCCCGTCGTAGGAGGTGAGGGTGGCGTCGGTGTTGGTGAAGCCGCCCGGCCCGGCCTGCGACCAGCCGGTGGTGGTGCCGTTGTAGAGCGGCGTGTACCCGGTCTCGGGGCGGCAGTCGGCCCGGCTCCGGCCCGCCGCGTACCGGATCCCACCGAGCAGGTGCGCCCGGAACGCCGGCTCGGTGTAGGAGGACTGGGTGTGGCCGCCGCCGGTGTAGAAGGACCGGCCCCCGGCGTACGCCTTGCACCAGGCGTGCGGGTGGTCGCCCCCCATCGACCCGCCGGAGTACGACGACTCGTCGATCGTGGCCAGCACGTGCGCCGTCGAGCGGGCGTTGGTGCGGTAGTTGTACCACTCGTCGGTGCGGTTCCAGGTGCGCGGCAGGTGCGCGGTGGCGGCGTGCGCCCGGTCCTCCACCTTCACGTTCGCCGCCTGGATGGCCGGGTGGGAGGCGAACCAGGCGCCGACCAGGTTGCCGTAGAACGGCCAGTCGTACTCGGTGTCGGCGGCGGCGTGCACCCCGACGTAGCCGCCGCCGGAACCGATGTACGACTCGAAGGCGGTCTGCTGGGTCGGGTTGAGCACGTCGCCGGTGGTGTTGAGGAAGACCACCGCCCGGTACCGGGCCAGGTTGGCGGTGGTGAACGTGGCGGCGTCCTCGGTGGCGGTCACCGTGAAGTTGTTGGCCGCGCCCAGCTCCCGGATGGCCTGGGTGCCCACGGCGATGGAGTCGTGCCGGAAACCGGCGGTCTTCGAGAAGACCAGCACGTCGTACGGGGCGTCGGCGGCGACCGCCGGGCTGGCCGGGGTGGTGGCGGCGAGGACGGCGAGAACGGCGGTGGCCGCGCCGAGGGCGGGACGGAGAAGTCTGCGCATGTCGCTCTCCTAGCGGTTAGGAGGGGCCCCCGCCACAGCAGAATGCGTTAGGCGGGGCCCCCTTACACGTCAGGGCAGGGTCCACTTCTGGTTGGCGGCGGTGTGGCAGGTCCACAGGTGCACGGGGGTGCCGTCGGTGGAGGTGTTGCCGGAGACGTCGAGGCACTTGCCGGACTGCGGGTTGCGTACCGTGCCGTCGGCCTGCGCGGACCAGTTCTGCGCACCGCTGCCGTTGCAGGTGTAGAGCTGGATCTTCGTGCCGTCGGCGGAGCCGCCACCGGCGACGTCCAGGCACTTGCCCAACGCCTTGACCGTCGAGTTCGGCGTCACCGTCCACGACTGGGCGGCGGTGCCGTTGCAGGTGTAGAGCTGGATCTGCGTACCGTCGGCCGTGGCCGCGTTGCGCACGTCCAGGCACTTGCCGCCCAGCCCCTTGATCGGCCCGGTACGCACCGCGGAGGTGGCGAGGGTGAACGAGTCCAGGTCGAAGAGCGCCCCGGTGCCGCTGCCGGCGAAGGTCAGGTAGAGCGTGGTGGTGCCGCTCGGCGCGCCGGTGACGGTGCCGCTGACCGTGGTGAAGACGTCCCAGGCGCCGGTGACCGGGACGGTGGCCTGGCCGAGCACCGTGCCGGTGGGTGAGCCGGCCCGGAGCTGGAGGGTGCCGCCGGCCCCGGCCGAGGAGACCCGGGCGGTGAACGAGGTGACGGTGCCGAGCTGGTACGGCTGGAAGGCGATCCAGTCCCCGTTGTTGATGTCCCCGACCGTCCGGCCGCCCTCGGCGGGGGTCTTGGCGAAGGTGTTGATCCCGGACGCGGTCTTGTAGTGCTCGGCCTGCCGGTGCCGGGGTTGCAGGGTGTGCTGGGTGTGCGTGGTGAGGCCACCGGCGTCGGTGTACTCGGCGTCGAAGATGCCGAAGATGTTCGCCGCCTCGTCGTGCTCGCCGTCCACCGGGATGGTGATCGAGCCGGTGCAGCCGGTGGTCGAGGTGATCTGGTGGCCGTGCTGGTCGTGGCCGAGCACGTAGGTCATCCGCACCTTCGCGCAGTCGATGGTGCCGTCCTCGGCGTCGCGGACGGTGATCCGGAACGGCACCGTGTCCCCGTACGAGAAGAGCTGGCCGTCGCCGGGCGTGTCGATGGTGACCGTGGGCGCGGTGTTGCCGACCGTCACCGTCACGCTGGCGGTGCCGGTGGCGCCCTGCGGGTCCCGGACGGTCAGCGTGGCGGTGTAGACGCCGTTGGCGCCGTACGTCTTCGTCGGGTTGGCGGCCGTGGAGGTGCTGCCGTCGCCGAACGCCCAGGAGTAGGTCAGCGCCCCGCCCTCCGGGTCCGACGACCCGGCCGAGGAGAACGCGACGGTCAACGGGGCGGTGCCGGAGGTCCGGTCCGCCGACGCCCGGGCGATCGGGGCCCGGTTGCCGGAGCCGATGTAGTCGAAGCGGTAGAGCGCCGAGTTGGCGTCGCCGTTGAAGTAGCCGGTGCCGTAGTCGAGCACGTAGTAGGACCCGTCCGGCCCGAACGCGGAGTCCATCACCTGCTTGCCGGTCCACGGGAAGGTGTCGATGGCGCCGCGCGAGCCGTCGGCGTTGACGTGGATCGGTTTGATCCAGCCCCGGCCGAACTCGGTGGCGAAGAACTGCCCGTCGAAGGACTGCGGGAACTTGGTGGCCGCCGCGTTGGCCGGGTCGTACCGGTAGACCGGGCCGCCCATCGGCGACTCGGAGCCGCTGCCGAACTCGGGCGGGCTGCCGGCGTCACCGGCGTACCGGATCCAGGCCGGCTTGGCGGCCGGCAGGGTGGTCAGGCCGGTGTTGCGGAACGAGTTGTTGGTGGGGCCGCCGGCGCAGTTGTACTTCGGTCCGGCCGTGCCGGTGGCGAAGTCCCACTCGGCGTACGTCTCGGCGGTGGTGTTGGTGCCGGTGCAGTACGGCCAGCCGTAGTTGCCCGGGCCGGTGACCCGGTCGAACTCGACCTGCCCGGACGGGCCGCGCGCCGAGGAGCTGCCGGCGTCGGGCCCGTAGTCGCCGACGTAGACCACGCCGGTGGCCCGGTCGACGCTCATCCGGAACGGGTTGCGGAAGCCCATCGCGTAGATCTCCGGCCGGGTCTTCGCGGTGCCGGGCGCGAAGAGGTTGCCGGCCGGGACCGAGTACGACCCGTCGGCGTTCACCTTGATCCGCAGGATCTTGCCGCGCAGGTCGTTGGTGTTGCCGGCGCTGCGCTGCGCGTCGTACCCGGGGTTGCGGTTGGTCCGCTCGTCGAGTGGGGCGTAGCCGGCGGACTCGAACGGGTTGGTGTCGTCGCCGGTGGAGAGGTAGAGGTTGCCGGCGGCGTCGAAGTCGATGTCCCCGCCGACGTGGCAGCACAGCCCCCGGTCGGCCGGCACGTCGAGCACGTCGACCTTGCTGGCCTGGTTGAGGGTGAAGTCGGCGTTGAGGGTGAACCGGGACAGCCGGTTGACGCCCTGCCAGGCGGAGAAGTCCGTGCCGGTGGCCGGGGCGTCGCCGGCGGGGGTGGACAGCGGCGGGGCGTAGTAGAGGAAGATCTGCCGGTTGCTGGCGAAGTTGGGGTCGACGCCGACGCCCTGCAGGCCCTCTTCGTCGTGGTTGTAGACCGCCAGGGTGCCGATCACCCGGGTGGCGCCGGCGGCGTCGGTGCGTCGCAACGTGCCGTTGCGGGCGGTGTGCAGCACGGACCGGTCGGGCAGCACCGCAAGGGACATCGGTTCGCCGGTCTCGGCGACGCCGCGGGCGAGTTCGACCTGCTGGAAGTCGCTGGCGGTGATGGGGTGGGCCGCCGCGGGGGCGGGGCCGGCGGCCAGGGTGACCGGGCCGACCGCGGCGACGAGCAGCAGCGCGGCGAACCCGGCGGGGAACCGGGGTCGGCCGGGGCGGCGGGTGGGTGGGGGTGTCGGGGTGGGGGCGGGGTGGTTGGACATCGTGGTGTCCCTTCCTGACGCAGCTGCCAGGGCGGGGCGCGCGCCGTCGCGCCGGATGCCGTTGCGGGGTGGGGTGCCGGGCTCGCGGGCGAGGCCGTCCGCGGTCCGTCGGGGCCAGCCGTCGAGGGCGTACCGCGCCGCCGGGACACCTCGACGAAACATGTTCGCGTTGGCGGCGACATTAACGGTTCTCGATACGCTTGTCCACAGCTTCTGACCCGGCGGCGTGAACTTCCGCTCATCCTGATGAAAGTCAGGCCCGATCGGCCGCGTACCGGATGCCGCCGAGCAGGTGCGCCCGGAACGCCGGCTCCGCGTACGACTCGCGGGTGTGGCCGCCACCGGTGTAGAAGGACCGGCCGCCCGCGTACGCCCGGTACCAGGCGTGCGGGTGGTCGCCGCCCATCCCTCCCCCGGTGTACGACGACTCGTCCAGACTGGCCAGCACGTGCGCCGTGGCCCGGGCGTTGGTGCGGTAGTCGTACCACTCGTCGGTGCGGACCCAGGTCGGGCCGAGGTGCGCGGTGGCCGGGTGGCCGCGGTCCTCCACCCGGATGGTGGCCCGCTGCACCTGCGGGTGCCGGGCGAACCGGGCGCCGACCAGCTCGCCGTAGAACGGCCAGTCGTACTCGGTGTCGGCCGCCGCGTGCACCCCGACGAACCCGCCGCCCGCCCCGATGTACGCCTCGAACGCCGCCCGCTGGGCCGGGTCGAGCACGTTGCCGCTGGTGTTGAGGAAGACCACCGCCGCGTACCTGCCGAGGTCGCCGGTGAGGGCGGCGGCGTCCTCGGTGGCGGTCACCGCGAAGCCGTGGGCCGCGCCGAGCTCCCGGATCGCCTGGATGCCGGCCGGGATGGAGTCGTGCCGGTAGCCGGCCGTCTTCGAGAAGACCAGCACCTGGTAGCCGGCGTCGCCGGACCCGCCCGGGGTGGGGGTGGCCGCCGGGTCCGGGGGGTCCGGCGCGGTGCAGGCGGTCGCGGCGAGGACCGCCGTGGCCGTGCCGAGCAGGGTACGGAGGAATCTCA
Organism: Micromonospora sp. NPDC050686; assembly: GCF_040654475.1. NCBI lineage: Bacteria > Bacillati > Actinomycetota > Actinomycetes > Micromonosporales > Micromonosporaceae > Micromonospora > Micromonospora sp. NPDC050686. The sequence goes on along the minus strand of NZ_JBFAID010000008.1, from coordinate 31,261 downwards.
TGCGCCTGTCAACTCCTGACTGCCGGGATCACGCCGTACGGTCCACCGCCTGCTCGGCCAGCGCCGCCAGGGCGGCCCGCGCCGGCCCCGCCACCGGCAGGCTTTCCAGCGCCGCCCGGGCGGCGTCGGCGCGGACCCGGATCATCTGCTCGATCTGCTCCCGCGCCCCGGTCCCCTCGATTATCTTCCGCAGTTCGGCGGCGCCGTCGGCGTCCAGTTCGGCGTTGCCGAACAGCTCCCGCAGCCGCGCCGCCTGGGTCCGGTCGGCGGCGTCCCGGGCCAGCGCCATCATCACCGTCGGCTTGCCCTCCCGCAGGTCGTCCAGGACGGACTTGCCGGTCACCGCCGGGTCACCGAAGACCCCGAGGACGTCGTCGCGGAGCTGGAAGGCGTCGCCCAGCGGGTCGCCGAACTCGACCAGGGCTTCCAGCAGGGACGGGTCCGCGCCGGCCAGGGCCGCCCCGATCTGCATCGGCCGGGTCACCGTGTACCGGGCGGCCTTCATCCGGATCACCGTCAACGCGCTGGCCACCGAGCCGTCCCCCACCCCGGAGACCAGGTCGAGGTACTCCCCCGCGATCACCTCCGTGCGCATCAGCGCGAACCACGCGTACCCCCGGTGCACGTCGTCGGTGCTCAGGCCGCACTCGTGGAACATCTGGTCGGACCAGGCGGCGCAGAGGTCCCCGCAGAGCAGGGCGGTGTTGCGCCCGTACGCCTCGGGGTCGCCGCGCCAGGACGAGCGGGCGTGCAGGTCGGCGAAGATCCGGTGCACCGAGGGCTCCCCCCGGCGGCGGTCGCTGCCGTCGAGGATGTCGTCGTGGATCAGCGCGAAGGCGTGGAACAGCTCCAGCGCCGCCGCGGCCACCACGATCGGGGTCTCGTCCCGGCCGCCGGCGGCCCGCCAGCCCCAGTAGCAGAAGAGCGGGCGCAGCCGCTTGCCACCGGCCAGCACGAAGCGGTACAGCGCGGTGAACACGCCCCGGGGCGCGCCGTCCGGCCAGTCCGGGCCCTGCCGGTCCAGGAACGCGGCGAGTTCCGCGTCGAACCGGGCCCGCAGCCGGGCGGCGTCCGCCGGGGCGACGGTCACCGTCACGGCGTGCCCGTCGGCAGGCCGGCCAGCTCCAGCAGCAGCGCCTTGACCTCGGTGGCGGCCACCCGTTCCCGGGCGGCGGACGGGTCGGAGCAGAGCAGCACCGGGCCGTCCGCCGGGTCGGCCGGCAGCCGGCCGTGCGAGCCGCGTACGGCCCGGGCGCCGGCGTCCAGCCCGATCGCGCTCATCAGGTACCGCATGCCGAGTTTCTTGCGGGCCAGCGCCACCGCCGCCCGGCGTTTGGCGGCACCCGGCGCGGCCGGGTCGAAGAACAGCTCCGCCGGGTCGTAGCCGGGTTTGCGGTGGATCTCGACCAGCCGGGCGAAGTCGGGGGCCCGCGCGTCGTCCAGCCAGTAGTAGTAGGTGAACCAGGAGTCCGGCTCGGCCACCAGCACCAGGTCGCCGGCCCGGTCGTGGTCCAGCCCGTACCGGGCCCGGCCGTCGGCGTCGAGCACCTCGGCCACCCCGGGCAGGCCGGCGCAGAGCTTCGCCACGGCCGGCAGGTCGGCCGGGTCCTTCACGTACACGTGGGCGACCTGGTGGTCGGCGACGGCGAACGCCCGCGACGTCCACGGGTCGAGGTACTCCATGCCCTGCTGGGTGTGCACCCGCAGCAGCCCCTCGGCGCGCAGCAGCCGGTTGACGTCGACCGGCCGGGAGACCTCGGTGATGCCGTACTCGGAGAGCACCACCACCGTCGCCCCCCGGTCGCGCGCGGCGTCCAGCAACGGCCCGAGCACCCCATCCAGCTCAGCCGCGGCCTGCCCCGCCTGCGGCGCGGACGGGCCGAAGCGTTGCAGGTCGTAGTCCAGGTGCGGGAGGTAGACCAGGGTCAGGTCGGGCTGGTGCCCGGCCATGATCTGCTCGGCCGCCCGGGCGATCCACCGCGACGAGGTGATCCCGGCGCCCGGCCCCCAGTAGGTGAAGAGCGGGAAGGTGCCCAGCTTGCCGGTCAGCTCGTCGTGCAGCTCCGGCGGGTCGGTGTAGCAGTCCGGGTCCTTGCGCCCGTCGGCGTGGTAGACCGGGCGCGGGGTGACCGTCCAGTCGACGTCGGCGCCCATCGCGTACCACCAGCAGACGTTGGCCACCGTGTAGTCCGGCCGGTGCCGGCGGGCGGCCTGCCACACCTTCTCCCCGCCCATCAGCCCGTGGTGCTGCCGCCACAGCAGCACCTCGCCGAGGTCGCGGAAGTACCAGCCGTTGCCGACGATGCCGTGCCCGCTCGGCGGCTCGCCGGTGAGGAAGGTGGCCTGCGCCGAGCAGGTGACCGCCGGCAGCACGGTGCCCAGTTCGGCGGTGAACCCGCCGTCGGCGACCGCGCGCAGCCGGGGCATGTGGGCCAGCAGCCGGGGGGTCAGCCCGACCACGTTCAGCACCACCAGGGGGCGGCTCATCGGCGTACCCCCGATCCGGCCGGCACGGCGGCGGTCGCCGGCGTCAGGCCGACGGCGACCAGCTCGTCGCGGGCGAAGGCCAGCTCGGCGGCGATGCCGGCAGCCAGGTCCGCGTCGGTGCGCGGTCGCCGCTCGGCCGGCAGCACCCCCCAGGTGTACGTCTCGACGTCCAGGTGGTCGCAGCCGGCGGCCGGGCCGGCGAAGAGCCCGGCCAGGGCGTCCCGCAGCACCGGCACGGTGGAGGTCAGCGGTGGTTCGGGCGGGGCGTGCAACGGCACGTGGTAGTGCACCCGCCATGCCCCGGGCAGCCGCGCCTCGAGCGCGGCGTCCAGGTCGTCGGCGGCGTACGCCGGGTCGGCCGGGTCGACGCCGCCGGCGCACCCGGCGGACCGGGTCTGGTGCAGGAAGCGGGGTTCCACCCAGCGGTGCAGCGCGCCCCGGGCGGCGGCCGGGTCGCCGGCCTCGACGGCGGCGGAGACCTGCACCTTGACCACCGGCAGCCCGGCGTCGCGCAGCCGGGCCAGCGCCGCCGCCGGCTCCTCCCAGGCGCAGGCCAGGTGGGCCAGGTCGAGGCAGATCCCCAACCGGCTCACATCCATGCCTGACAATACCGTGGCGGCCTGCGCGGTGGACTCCACCACGCAGCCCGGCTCCGGTTCGAAGCCGACCCGGACGCTGCGGCCGGTCTCCCGCTCCACCGCGGCCAGCCCGTCGGCGAGCTGGTCCAGCCGGTGCCGCGCCGCGTCGGCCCGGGTCGGGTCCCACGGGTCCCGCCAGGCCAGCGGCAGGGTGGAGATCGAGCCGCGGGCCGCGTCGTCGGGCAGCAGGTCGGCCAGCACCCGGGCCAGGTGCAGGGTGTACGCCAACCGGTCCGGCGTGGTCCAGTCCGGGTGGTAGACGTCGCCCTTGACCACCGGCGCCTGGAAGGCCGCGTACGGGAAACCGTTGAGGGTGACCACCTCCAGGCCGCGTACGGTCAGCTCGTGGCGCAGCCGGCGGGTCAGCGCCGGGTCGGCGGCCAGCTCGGCGGCGACCGGGGCGGCCAGCCAGAGGCCGAGCCCGAGCAGGTCGGCGCCGAGGTGCTCGCGCACCGGCCGGGCGTACGTGTCGAGCTGGGCGAGGACACCGGCCAGGTCCTCGGCCGGGTGGACGTTGGTGCAGTAGCCGAGGTGGACGGTGCTGCCGTCGGCGTGCCGGAGCCGCATCACTCACCCCCGCGCAGGATCGAGTTGCCGGCGAAGGTGGCAGCCGGGTGGTCCACGCCGGCCAGGTCCAGCCGCCCGGACTGCCCGTAGAACTCCACCGGGTTGCGCCACAGCACCCGGTCGACGTCGTCGTCGGTGAACCCGGCGAGCAGCATCGCCTCCCCGGTGGCCCGGGTGAGCAGCGGGTCGGAGCGCCCCCAGTCGGCGGCCGAGTTCACCAGCATCCGCTCGGTGCCGTACGTCTTGAGCAGCTCCACCATCCGCGGTGGGGACATCTTGGTCTCCGGATAGATGGAGAAGCCGAGCCAGCAGCCGGTGTCCCGGACCAGCTTCACGGTCACCTCGTTCAGGTGGTCGATCACCACCCGGCCCGGCTCGATGCCGGACTCGGCGACCACGGCGAGGCTGCGCTCGACGCCGCGCGCCTTGTCCCGGTGCGGGCTGTGCACCAGCGCCGGCAGGTCGTGCGCGACGGCGAGGGCGAGCTGCGCGGCGAACGCCTCGTCCTCCTCCGGAGTCATCGAGTCGTAGCCGATCTCGCCGACCGCGACCACGCCGTCCTTGTCCAGGTAGCGGGACAGCAGGTCGAGCACCGGCCGGCAGCGCGGGTCGTTGGCCTCCTTCGGGTTCAGCGCGATGGTGGCGTGGTGCCGCACGTCGAACTGGCCGGCGCGGAACGGCTCCCAGCCGATCAGCGAGTCGAAGTAGTCGGTGAAGCTCGCCGGGCTGCTCCGCGGCTGGCCGAGCCAGAACGCCGGTTCCACCACCGCGCGCACCCCGGCCGCGGCCATCCGCTCGTAGTCGTCGGTGGTCCGGGACGTCATGTGGATGTGGGGGTCGAAGATGCGCATCAGGCCTCCCTGGGGCTGAGCTGGGCGAGCAGTGCGGTGGCGTCGGCGGGCATGGCGCGGCCGGCGGCGTCGCGCTCGGCGGCGAGCCCGCCGAGCATGACGGCCAGTTCGCCGTCGGCCCGTTCGTCGAGATCGGCGACCGCCTCGAGGGGCACGCCCATGAAGACGCACTTGAGCACCCCCTGCCGCCAGGCGGCCTGGTCGAGGTGCCGGGCGTATGGGCCGAGGGCGGCGGCGACCAGCCGGGTGTCGTTGGTGCGCAGCGCGTCGAGCAGCAGCGGCACGCCGGCCGGGCCGACCGGCAGCAGCGGCAGCGCGCGCAGCACGGCCCGCTTCTCGGCGGCGTCGCCGTCCCGGTAGAGCGCGGTGACGGTCTTCGCGTGCCCGGCGCGCAGGGCGGTCAGCAGCAGCACCCGGGCCGCCTCGTCGGCGGTCCAGCCCGGCGGGTCGGGCAGCGGGCCGCGACCGCAGTGCCGGCCGGCGGCGGCGAAGAGCCGCGGGATCTCGCCGGGGTCGGCCGCGACGCGGCGCAGCGCCGCGTCCAGCCACTCCTGATCGGGTACGCCGTCCAGCGCGGCGCGCAGTCGGTCCGGTGTCATGCCGTCTCCCCTCTGAGCCGGGTGGCAGGTGGTCAGGCCGCCGGGTGTGTCAGTCGCCGCCTTTGCTCTGCTTCACCCCAGGCGACACCGAGGGCCCGGAAGTGTTGCCTCCGTTGAAGCAGAGCAAAGGGGCCGGGTCGGGTGTCTCCGCTGCGGCCGGCCCGCGGTCGTCCCGGCGCGGTGACGCCGACCGGGCGGCGGCGCGCAGGAAGTCCAGCGACGCCGCAGCGACGGCCGGGGCGGCGTGCGAGTGCCGGGGCAGTTCCACGGCGACCAGCCCGCGGTAGCCGACCTCGGCCAGCGCGGCCAGCACCGGCGGGAAGTCGATCTCGCCGGTGCCGAACTCCAGGTGCTCGTGCACGCCCCGCCGCATGTCGTCGATCTGCACGTTGACCAGGTGCTCGCCGACCTGGCGTACGCAGTCGGGCACCGGCCGGGGCTCCAGGCAGCGGCAGTGTCCGATGTCGAGGGTGATGCCGAAGCCGGGGGGGTCGCCGAGGGCGGCGCGCAGCCGGCGCCAGTCGGCGATGTCCGCCACCAGCATCCCCGGCTCCGGCTCGAAGCCGAGCGGCACGCCGGCCACCCCGGCCGCTTCGCAGACCGTCGCGCAGCCGGCGACCAGGCGGTCCCAGGCCCGCTCCGGCGGCACCCCGTCGGGGCGTACGCCGGACCAGAAGGAGACCGCCTCGGCGCCCAGGTCCGCCCCGACCGCCACCGCCCGGCGCAGGAACTCGATCCGGCGGTCCGGCTCGTCGTGCAGCAGGGTCGGCGCGTGCTTGTGCCACGGGTCGAGCAGGTAGCGGGCCCCGGTCTCGATCACCACGGCCAGGCCGAGGGCGTCCAGCCGGCGGCGTACGGCGGCCACCCGGGCGGCCAGCCCCGGCGCGAACGGGTCGAGGTGGTCGTGGTCAAGGGTGAGCGCGACGCCCCGGTAGCCCAGGTCGGCCAGCACCGCGAGGGCGTCGTCGAGCCGGTGGTTGGCGAAGCCGTTGGTGCCGTATCCGAGGCGCAGTTCCGTCGGGTCCAGCGGCGTCGGCGCGGTCATGTCGGCGACACCAGACGCGCCAGCCGGCGGCCCAGCGGGGCGGCCGCCGCGACCGCCAGGCCGAGCAGCCGCGCCCCGGCCCGGGCGGTCAGTGCGCCCTGCAACGCGGGCAGGCCGGTGATCCCGGCGCCGACCGCGGCCCGGACGGTGCCCGGGGACGGGTCGGCGAGCACCCGCGCCTGGGCGCCGCCGTAGCGGGTGGCGTACCCGGCGGCCAGCGCGGCCGGCACCACGCCTGCCCGCGGGCCGACCGCGGCGGCGGCGACCAGGGCCGTGCCGGCCAGGGTTGCCTGCGGCAATCGTCGATCCGCGCCGGTCACCTCCCGGCGGGACAGCTCGGTGACGGTCCAGGTGTGCGCGGCCACGGTGAGCGCCGCCGGCACCGCCCGGGCCAGCCGGCCGGCGGTCGCGCCGAGCAGCACGTCCAGCCCCCGACAGGCGGCCATCACCGCCGGTCCGGCCGCGGTGTTCTTGGCGGCGAGGTCGTAGCCCCAGACGGTGGCGGCCAGCGGCACCGCGACGGCGGCGGCCCGGCGGCCACCCGCGGCGGCGGCCAGCGCCACCCCGGCGACGGTGAGGCCGGCGGCGACGCCGAACGCGGCGGACGGGCTGATCCGGCCGCTCGGGATCGGCCGCTCCGGCCGCTCCACCGCGTCCAACCGCCGGTCGGCCCAGTCGTTGGCGGCCATCCCGCCCCAGTACAGCAGCACCGAGGCGCCGGCCAGGGCGGGCGTACGACGGCCCAGCGTCCCCGCGGCGGCGGCCCCGGCCAGCACGTCCCCCGGCACCGACAGCCCGGCCGGCGCGCGGACCAGCTCCACCAGGTCAGCCACGCGGCCCATCGGCACCTCCCGTGTGCAGCCGGCGGGCGAAGTCCCGCAGCCGGGCCCACTGCTCGGCCAGCGAGTGGGTGGGCGCGCCCAGCGGGTCCTTGAAGAAGAACGCCAGGTCGGCCAGGGGTCCACTGTGACCGGTGGCGTGCGCGGCGGCGGTGAGCCGGGCCAGGTCCAGCACCAGCGGCGCGGCCAACGCCGAGTCGCAACCGTGCCAGGTGAACTCCATCCGCATCCGGGTGCCGAGGAACCCGGCGAAGGTGACCAGGTCCCAGGCGGTCTTGAAGTCGCCGAGGTCCTCGACGTACTCGATCCGGGTGTGTCCCTGCGGGACGTAGCCCAGCGTCTCGCCGAGCACCCGCTGCTTGCTCTCCACCTTGGCCGCGTTGGCGGCCGGCTCGGCCAGCGTGGCGCCGTCGCCACCGCCGAGCAGGTTCACCCCGGACCAGGAACGCACGGCCAGGTTGCGCATCGCGAACATCGGGGCGAGCACCGACTTGACCAGGGTCTCCCCGGTCTTCCCGTCGTGCCCCGCGTACGGCAGGCCGTGCCGCGCGGCGAGGTCCGCCAGCGCGGGCAGCCGGGCCCCGGTCGACGGGGTGAAGTCGACGTACGCTGCCCCGGCGGTGAACGCCGCGTACGCGGCCAGCGAGCTGGACGGCAGCACCTCGTCCGGTCCGGCCAGCGCGGCCCGCAGCGCGTCGAGGTCGGCGTGCGCCGGGTGCGGCGTGGCGATCGGCTCGGTGGCCGAGACGTTCACCACCACCAGCCGCTCCAGCGCGTGCCGCTCCCGGAAGGCGGTCAGCTCCCGGATGAGCGCGTCGGCCCGTTCGGCCTGGCTCCCGCCGGTCGGGGCGGGCCGCAGGTCGTTCTCCACCGCGGCCAGCCGGTCGGTCAGTGCGGCGACCAGCCGGGCGGGCACGACCTGCGCGTCGGCGAGCGACTCGGCCCGCTTCGTCAGCGGCGTGCACACCAGATCGTGTCCACCGAAGACCAGGTCGGAGAAAGCCGGCAGGGCGGGTCCCCGCAGCTCGGGCAGCTCGGTGACGCAGCCGGTCGGGTCGGCCAGGCCGGCCCGCAGGGCGAGCGCCCCGACAATGCTGGTGGTCGCGACCGAGCCGCGCGCTCCCACCAGCCAGACACCCGTACGCATGATGCTCCTTCCCGTCCTCGGGGGCCGGTGCCCGTCGTGGCCGGCGTTGCTCGCCGGCCGCGGTACGGACCAGCCGTGGTCGACGCGGATGGCCCCGCCCGCCCCCGCCCGTCGTGGGTTGCCCGGTGCCGATGTCGGCGGCACCGGCCCGGGCGGACCCGGACGGTCGGGGCGGGCGGGGCCGACAGGCAGGGTCGGTCGGCGTCCGGCCCTGCCTCCCCCGCGTCGGTCCTGTCCGGTCGTCCGGTGCGGCCGGGGAATCCCGGTCCGGCCGCATCGGACGACCGTCCTGCTTCGTGCGCCACCGGACACCTGGGTGCCGGTCGCACGCCCTCCGGATCCGGCCTCGTCCCGGCCGCGGGGCGCAACCGCGGCCGGCCCTCGCCGGTCGGGCCCGGGGAGCCGTCGGGCGACGGGGGCGGGTGGGCCACCGTCGCGAACTCGGGCGGTGCGGCGGGCGCCGCGACCGCGGGTGGGTCGGGGTGCCGGCGGACCGGCACCGGGTCGATGGCGGCGCCGGCGGATGCCGGCACCGGGGGGTCGATGGCGGCGCCGGCGGGTGCCGGCACCGGGGGGTCGATGGCGGCGCCGGCGGATGCCGGCACCGCCGTGGCTCAGGCGGCCACCGAGGCCAACTCGGGGCCCACCACGGTCCAGCTGGAGCCCTGCTCCGCCGAGCGGGTCACCGCGTCCAGCACCAGTTGGACCTGGAGCGCGTCCTCGAAGGACGGCTGCGGGTCGGCGCCGGTGGCGACCGCCTCGACGAAGTCGCGCATCTGGTGGGTGAAGGAGTGCTCGTAGCCGATGATGTGACCCGGCGGCCACCACGCCGACAGGTACGGGTGCTCGGGCTCGGTCACCAGGATCCGGCGGAAGCCCTGCTCCGTGGCGGGTTGGGTGCCGTCCAGGAACTCCAGCTCGTTGAGGCGTTCCAGGTCGAACACCAGGCTGCCGAGCGAACCGTTGATCTCCACCCGGAGCGCGTTCTTGCGGCCGGTGGCGAACCGGGTGGCCTCATAGGTGGCCAGCGAGCCGCCGTCGAGCCGGGCGACGAAGACCGCCGCGTCGTCGACCGTGACCTGGCCGGTGGCCGGGCCGTGCCCGTCGGCGGAGCCGTGCCCGTCGACCGACCCGTGCCCGTCGACGTGCGCGGCCAGGCCGCTGGAGCCGGCCGGCAACGGCCGCTCCTTGACGAAGGTCTCGGTGATCGCGCTGACCCCGGTGATCCGCTGGCCGGTGACGTACTGGGTGAGATCGATGATGTGCGCACCGATGTCACCCAGCGCGCCGGAGCCCGCCTTGTCCTTCTGCAACCGCCAGACCAGCGGGAACTGCGGGTCCACGATCCAGTCCTGCAGGTACGTCGCGCGGACGTGCCGGATCGCTCCGAGCCGTCCGGCGGCGACCAGCTGCCGCATCATGGTCACCGCGGGCACCCGGCGGTAGTTGAACCCGCACATCGAACGCACCCCCGAGGCTCGGGCGGTCGCCGCCGCGGCGGCCATCGCCCGAGCCTCGTCGACCGTATTGGCCAGCGGCTTCTCGCAGATCACGTGCTTTCCCGCGGCCAGCGCGGCGAGCGCGATCTCAGCGTGGCTGTCTCCCGGTGTGCAGATGTCGACGACGTCGATCTCGTCGGACGTCACGAGGTCCCGCCAGTCGGTGGTCCAGCCGTCCCAGCCGAGCCGGTCGGCGGCTTCGGCCACCTTCTGCGGATCCCGGCCGCAGATGGACGACATCCGGACCCGCGCCGGCAGGTCGTACACCCGGTTCACGGTGCGCCACGCCTGCGAGTGCGCCGCACCCATGAACGCGTAGCCGACCATGCCGACCCGCAGTTGCCTGTTGTCAGTGGACAAGGGAGGTCTCCCAACCGTGTGTCAGAACCCGAGCTTCAGGTAGTCGCTCGCGTTCTCCTTCGTGATCGTCTCGGAGGCCAGCACGATCTCCTTGGGCACCTGCAGCTCCACCAGGTCGGACATGCCCCGGCCCTGGCCGATGAGGCGGGCCAGCGAGATGGCGGAGGAGGCCATCGACGGGCTGTAGGTGACGGTCGCCTTCAGCACCGTGTTGTCGGCATGGATGTCCTGCATGGCCTTCTTCGAGCCGGCGCCGCCGACCATGAAGAACTCCTTGCGGTTGGCCTGGTTGACCGCGGCGAGGACGCCGATGCCCTGGTCGTCGTCGTGGTTCCAGATCGCGTCGATCTTGGGCAGGGCCTGGAACAGGCCGGTGGCGGCCTGCTGCCCGGAGTCGGCGGTGAACTCGGCGGGCCGCCGGTTGGCCACCTTGAGGCCGCTCGCGGCGAGGGTGTCGGCAAAGCCCTTCGAGCGTTCCTGGGTCAGCTCCAGCGAGTCGATGCCGGGGATCTCACCGATGATCGGGTTGCTGACGCCCTTGGCCTTGAGCTGCTCGATGATGAAGGTGGCGGCGGCCACCCCCATGCCGTAGTTGTCGCCCTTGATCTGCAGCCGGTACGCCTTGGCGTCCGGGAAGGCACGGTCCAGGTTGACCACCGGGATGCCGGCCTTCATCGCCTCCAGGCCGAAGGCGTTGAGCTCCTTGCCGTCGTGCGGCAGCAGGACGATGACGTCCGGCTTCTGGGAGATCAGGGTGGACAGCGCCGCCCGCTGGGCCGCCGCGTCCGCGCCGGCCTCCACCGACTTGAACTCCACGTCGGAGTACGCCCCGGCCTGTGCCTTGGCGTTGTTGGTGATGGCGGCGATCCAGCCGTGGTCGGCGGCCGGGGCGGAGAAGCCGATGGTCACCTGCTTGCCCGGGGTGCTGTTGCCGCCGGACTCGGTGACGGCGGCCTTCGTCTGCGCCTCGGTGGGCGTCTCCTCGTTGCTGGTGCAGCCGACGAGCAGGGCGCCGGCGCCGAGCGCCGCCCCGCCGAAGAGCAGTCGACGGCGGGACAGGTCGCGGCCGTTGGATGTCATGTCGACCTCCTGAGAATTCCGGGTGGGGGGAGAAAAAGGGTGTGGTCGGCCCGGCCACCATCAATGGGTCAGGTGGCCGCCGGTGCAGCGTTGATCGGGTACGGGGTGGACGGGGTGGGGCGGACGGTGCCGGTCCGGCGCCGTCAGGCGGTGCTGGCCCGCTTGCGGCCGAAGCGGTTGCCCAGGTTGCCGAACTGCACCTGCTGGATCAGGACGGCGGCCACGATGATGCCGCCCTTGACCATGTTCTGCGCCTCCGTGGAGAGGCCGTTGATGGCGAAGAGGTTGGTGATGGTGGAGAAGATGATGACCCCGAGCAGGGAACCGACGATGGTGCCCCGCCCGCCGCTGAGCAACGTGCCACCGATGATGGCGGCGGCGATCGCGTCCAGCTCGTACAGGTTGGCCATCGCCGCCTGGGCGGAGTTGGCCTGCGCGGTCAGCATGATCGCGGCGATACCGCAGCACAGGCCGGAGAGCGCGTAGAGCAGCAGGGTGTGCAGCCGTACGTTGATGCCGGCGAGCCGGGCGGCCTCGGCGTTGCCGCCGACGGCGACCGTGCGCCGGCCGAAGGTGGTCCGGTTGAGCAGCACCCAGCCCGCGATGACCACCGCGGCCAGGATGTAGACCAGCAGCGGGATGCCGAGCGGCTGGGTGCTGGCGATGCCGTTGATGAACTGGTTGTCGGAGACCTGCGTCTGCTTGTCGGAGATCTCCGCGGCGAGCCCTCGGGCGGCCACCATCATGGCCAGCGTGGCGATGAACGGCACCAGCTTCCCGTACGAGATGAGCAGGCCGTTGACCACGCCGACCGCCAGCCCGACGACGAGCGCGCTGAAGATCATGCCGCCGGCGCCGTAGCTCTGGGTGGCGACCGTGGTGCACCACACCCCGGCGAGCGCGACGATCGCGCCGACCGACAGGTCGATGCCGCCGCCGATGATCACGAAGGTCATCCCGACGGTGACCACGCCGACCACCGAGGCGAGCTTGAGGATGGTGAGGGTGTTGCCCCACACCCAGCTGGCGTTGCCGTACAGGTCGGGCCGGGTGGCGATGCCGATCACCACGAGCACGACCAGGGTGGCGAGCAGGCCCAGGTTGCGCCGGGCGCCCTCCCCGCCGTCGCCGCTCCAGAACGGGATCCGGCCGGTCGGGGCCTTGCCGGCGGCGGCGTGCTCGGCCGCCGCCGTCTGCGCCGGGTCCACCGGCGGCGACTGGGCCGGCAACTCCGCCCGGTCGGGCGCGGCCTTGGTGCTGTCGGTCGTCATGCCGGTGCGCCTTCCATCAGGGACCCCGCCATGACGAGGTCGAGGACGGTGTTCTCGTCGAGTTCGTCGGCCGGGGCCTCGCGGACGACCCGCCCCTCCCGCATGACCAGCACTCGGTCGGCCAGGCCGAGCACCTCGGGCACCTCGCTGGAGACCAGCAGCACCCCGACGCCCTGCGCGGCCAACTGCCGGATCACCTGGTACAGCTCGGCCCGCGCGCCCACGTCCACGCCGCGGGTGGGTTCGTCCAGCAGCAGCAGCCGGGTGTCGCCGAGCAGCCAGCGCCCGACCACCACCTTCTGCTGGTTGCCGCCGGAGAGGGTGCCGACCGGGCGGCGTACGTCGCGGGGCCGCAGCTCCAGGTTGTCGGCGATCCGGCCGGCCTCGTCGCGTTCCCGCCCGGCGTCGGTGAAGCCGAGCCGGGAGTACCGGCTGAAGGTGGCCAGTGTGACGTTGCGGTAGATCGGCTCGCCGAGCAGCAGCGCCTGGCTCTTGCGCTCCTCCGGGGCCATCCCCATGCCGGCCCTCACCGCCGCGCCCACGCTGCCGGCGCGCAACGCCCGGCCGTCCATCCGGACCGTGCCGGACTCGGCCCGGCGGGCGCCGTAGATCGTCTCCAGCAGCTCCGAGCGGCCGGAGCCGACCAGCCCCGCGATGCCGACGATCTCGCCGGCCCGGACGGTGAGCGAGACGTCGGCGAACTCCCCGGCCCGGGTCAGCCCGTCCACCGTGAGCAGCTCCGCGCCCGCCGGCTCGTCGGCCGGGCGGTCCGGGAAGACGTACTCGATGGTGCGGCCGGTCATCCGGGACACCAGGTCGCGGGTGGGGGTGTCGCGGGCCGGCAGGTTCGCCGCGGTGGTCCGGCCGTCCTTGAGTACGGTCACCCGGTCGCCGATCTCGCGGATCTCCTCCAGCCGGTGGGAGATGTAGATGACGGCGATGCCCTGCGCGGTCAGCTCCCGGATGATCCGGAAGAGGTTGCCCACCTCGTCGTGGGCCAGCACCGCGCTCGGCTCGTCCATGATGATCAGCCGGGCCTCGTGCGACAGCGCGCGGGCCATGCTGACGACCTGCTTGCCGGCGGCGGGCAGGTGGCGCACCAGCCGGCCGGGCGGGATCTCCCCGTGGCCCAGCCGGGCCAGGATCTCCCGGGTGCGGCGGGCCATGTGCCCGCGGCGGACGAAACCGAGCCGGCGCGGCTCGTGACCGAGGAAGGCGTTCTCCGCGACCGAGAGGTCGTCCACCAGGTCGAGTTCCTGATAGATGGTGGCGATCCCGGCGCGCATCGCGGCCTGCGGGTTGGCGAAGGCGGCCGGCTCGCCGCGCCACGCCACCTCGCCCGAGTCCGGGCGGTGCACCCCGGCGAGCACCTTGATCAGGGTGGACTTGCCGGCGCCGTTCTGGCCGAGCAGGCAGTGCACCTCGCCGGCCCGCACCTCCAACTGCACCCCGTCCAGCGCCCGTACGCCGGGGAAGGTCTTGACCACGTCGGTGAGCCGCAGCACCACCTCGCCGGCGACCGTGTCGGCCGGCGCCTCCACCAGCGGCCGAAGGCCGCCGTCCTGCTCCTGCTCCGCGGCGTGCCGGCCGGTGACCTCCTGGTCCGGCCCGGCGTGCCGGCCGGCGGCGGTCGCGCCGTGGTGGTCGGCGGTCGCGCTCTGGTGGCCGCCGGTGGCGGTCCGGCGGTCCGGCGCGGCGGGACCGGTGGCGGTGGGGTCGCGGTCGTCGGCGGCGCTCATGATGCCTCCCCGAAGGCGACGTCGCTGGCGAGAACGGCGGCGCCGGTGACGCCGGCCCGGCCACCGAGTTCGGACAGGACCACCGGCAGGTTCCCGGTGGCCAGGGGCAGCGACCGGCGGTAGACCACGCTGCGGATCTCGGCCAGCAGGATGTGCCCGAGCTGGGCCAGCCCGCCGCCGATCACGATCATCGAGGGGTTGGTGAAGCTGACCAGGCCGGCCAGCACGCCGCCCACCCGGCGACCGCCGTCGCGGATGAGCTGGATGCAGGTGACGTCACCCTCGCCGGCGCCCTCCGCGACGTCCAGGGCGGTCAACTCGGACCGCTCGGCCAGCCGCTCGGCCAGGGCCGGGGAGAGGCCGCTGCGGGCGGCGGCGGTCGCCTCCTTGGCCAGCGCGCCGCCGCTGAACAGCGCCTCCAGGCAGCCCACGTTGCCGCACGAGCACATCGGGCCGTTGGCGTCGACCTGGATGTGGCCGATGTCGCCGGCGCACCCGTCGGTGCCGCGGTAGACGTCGCCGCTGAGGTAGATGCCGCAGCCGATGCCGGTGCCGATCTTCACGAAGAGGAAGTCGTCCACCGAGTGCGCCACCCCGCCGTGCCGCTCGCCGATGGCCATGATGTTTACGTCGTTGTCGACCACCGCCGGGCAGCCGTGCTCCCGGGTGAGCAGCTCACGCACCGGGAACCGGTCCCAGCCCGGCATGATCGGCGGGGACACCGGCACCCCGTCGCGGAAGCTCACCGGCCCCGGCACGCCGACGCCGACCGCGTCGAGGCGCTCGTACGCGCCGTCCACCTTGGCCTTGTGCAGCAGCTCGTTGACCCGCTGCAGGATCGTCTTCGGGCCGGAACGGATGTCGGCCGCCTCCGCGTACGCGGCGATCGGCTCCAGCCGCCCGTTCACCACCTCGACGTCGATCGAGCTGGCGCCCAGGTCGACGGCGGCGAAGCGCAGGCGCGGGCTCAGCTCGACCAGGGTGGAGCGGCGTCCGCCCCGGGAGGCCGCGAGGCCCGCCTCGGCCACGTAGCCGAGGCTGACCAGCCGTTCCAGTTCGGCGAGCAGACGCGGGCGGGGCATCTCCAGGCGGTCCCCCAGCTCCGCCCGGGACACCGCCCCTTCGTCGCGGAGCAACCGCAACAGCCGTACGTGCAGGGGGTCCTCGGTCCGCACCGCACCCACCTCCGCATCGGACTCGTTCACATCGAAGCACTGGCGATGTGTTGTGCTCGACACAGTAAGAGCCTTCCGCGCCGCCTGTCCAGAGCTTCAACCAATCCGACGCCAACTTTTGTACCAACGAACAAAAGCTAAGAGTTGATCAAGGAAAGCTCACCGACCCTCGGCGGGTGACCCCCAAACCACCGGCCGACCCGCCATCCGCCCTGCTCATTGCGCCCCCGACAGGCGCACGCTCCCGCCGCACCCCTCCCCGCAACGGGCCGATCCCCGTCCCAAACCTCGCCCCCTCCCCCACCCCGCCGCCTCCCGGGCAGGCGCAGGGGACAACTTCACCGAAGTAGTCCCCCTCCCAGCAGGCGGAAGGCACAGCATCCCCGAAGTAGTCCCCTCCGGGGCGGGCGGAGGCGGCAGGCGGGCGGGGGGCGGGGAGACGTGGATCGCCCCGCCGCGGGTGGGTGCGGCGGGGCGATCGGGGCGGGTGGGTCAGCGGCCGGTGGCGGCGTTGCGCTTCTTGCGGAGCTTGCGGTCGTCGCGCAGCTCGACGTAGGGCTCCTCCTCGGCGGGGTGGCCGGCGGAGATGGCCCGGCCCCGCTCCAGCTCGGCGTCGAACTCCGCGCCGAGCAGGATCGCGATGTTGCTCAGCCAGAGCCAGACCAGGAAGATGATCACACCGGCGACCGCGCCGTAGGTCTTGTTGTACGAGCCGAAGTTGCTCACGTAGAGGGCGAACAGGCCGGACACGATCAGCCAGATCACCACGGCCAGCACGCCACCCGGGCTGACCCAGCGGAAGCCGCCGTGCCGGGCGTTGGGCGAGGCCCAGTAGAGGATGGCGAACATCAGGCTGACCAGGATCAGCAGCACCGGCCACTTGGCGATGTTCCAGATCGTGACCGCGGCGCCGCCGGCCCCGATCGCCTGACCGGCCTGCTCGGCGAGGCTGCCGGTGAACACGACGATGACCGCGCTGGCCAGCAGCAGCACGCCGATGACCGCGGTGACCCCGATCCGGATCGGCAGGGTCTTCCAGATGGGCCGGCCCTCCGGCACGTCGTAGATCGAGTTGGAGGCGCGCATGAAGGCGGCGACGTAGCCGGAGGCGGACCAGAAGGCGGCGAGCAGACCGACGATCGCGGCGATGCTGGCCAGCCCGCCGGAGGCGCCCGCCTGCTCGATCGCGCCCTCGATGATCCGGCGGATGTTCTCCTCCGGCACGGCCTGGTTGACGGTGTCCTTCACGCCCTCGGTGGCCCGCTCGCCGAGCAGGCCCAGCAGCGAGATCAGCACCAGCAGGCCGGGGAAGATCGAGAGCACGCCGTAGTAGGTCAGCGCCGCGGCCCAGTCGGTCAGGCTGTCCTCCTGGAACTCCTTCCTGGTGCGGCGCAGCGCCGCCTTCCAGCCCGCGCCGGGCAGCTCGGTCGGGCTGTCCGGCCCGGCGTCCGGCCCGACCGGCCCGACGTGTCCCCGGTTCCGCCCGGCCCGGCCCGGGTCGTCGTGGTGCCGCCCGACCCTGGACGGGTCGTCGCGGTCCCGCCCGACGCGGGGCGGGTCGTCGTGGTGCCGGCCGTGGTGGGGCTCGATCGCGGTCGTGCTGCCGGGTTCTTCCCGGTCGCGCCCGTCGCGGGCGGGAGACTCGTCGGAGGCCATCGCCCCTCCCTCGTGGTCGGCGGTGTCCCCCTGCACTTGCCCCGTCGGGACCGCCGGCTAACGCCTCAGCGGTAGAGCAGTCGCTGCATCCGGCGGCCGGCCACCGCCAGCCCCACCCCGAGCACCACCAGCAGGTAGAGCACGTCGGGCAGCCAGAACCAGCCACCCTCACCGAGGGTGATCCCCCGGATCAGGTGCACCGACCGGTAGAGCGGGGTGAGTTCCACGACCCAGCGCAGCACCGCCGGGTATGCCTCGGCCGGCACGAACGTGCCGGAGAAGAGGAAGAGGGTGAACTGGGCCGAGCCGAGCAGGTCGAAATCCTGCCAGCTGCGCATCAGCGTGGCGATGGTCATGCCCAGCGCGCCGAAGGCGAAGCCGACGAGCACGGCCGCCGGCAGCGCGACGGCGGCCCGGCCGGCGGTGGTCAGCCCCATCGCCACCATGACCACCAGGAACGCCGCCGAGTAGGCGCTGCCCCGCACCATCGCCCAGGCCAGCTCGCCGAGGGCGATCTCGAACGGCCGGACCGGCGTGGCGATCATCCCGTCGTAGAGCTTGAGGTATTTCATCTTGCCGAAGAAGTTGAACGTGGTCTCGGCCAGCGCCCCGGTCATCGCCGACGAGGCGAGCATGGCCGGCGCGACGAACGCGGCGTACGGCACCACGGCGCCGCCGGGCAACGTGAGGTCGCCGATCAGCGCGCCGACGCCGACCCCGATGCTGAGCAGGTAGAGCAGCGGCTCGACGAAGCCGGAGAGCAGCAGCAGCAAGTAGGCCGGGCGCAGGGTCGCCACGTTCCGCTCGACCACCGACATCGACCGGCGGGAGGCGGCCGGGACGTCGAGCAGCCGGGGCAGGGCGAAAGCGAGCACGGGCACCTTCCTAGACGACGAGCCGGCGACGGAAGCTCCGGTGGGCCAGCAGCCAGCCCGCCGCCGCCCACCCGGCGAGGTAGAGCAGGTGACCGGCCACGGACCACTGCGGCGCCACGCCGAGGGTGGCGGCCCGGCACAGGTCGACGCCGTGCCAGAGCGGGGTCAGGTACGCCAGCCAGCGCAGCGCCCCGGGCAACTGCTCGACCGGGAAGAACACCCCGGCAAACAGCGTCATCGGGATCACCGCGAAGCGGAACAGCATGGCCAGCCAACTGTCGCTGTCCACCGCCGAGGCGTACGCGAAGGTGGGGGTGGCGACGGCCAGCGTGAGCAGCGCGACCACCGGGAGCACGGCGAGCGCCCAGGGCGAGCGCAACGCGCCGAACAGCGCGGTCACCAGCAGGA
Organism: Micromonospora sp. NPDC050686; assembly: GCF_040654475.1. Lineage (NCBI taxonomy): Bacteria > Bacillati > Actinomycetota > Actinomycetes > Micromonosporales > Micromonosporaceae > Micromonospora > Micromonospora sp. NPDC050686. Next base: position 13,025 of record NZ_JBFAID010000008.1, on the reverse strand, counting down.
ACGCGCCGGCGGTGGTGAGCACCCGGAACAGCACGAAGGCGAGGTGCCCGGCGAGCAGGTCACCGATGCGCAGCGGCGCGGCGATCTGGGCGAAGTATGTCTTGATCCACTGGAAGTTGCTGAACACCGGCCAGGTCGACTCGCCCACCGCCACCTGGAGCGCGGTGGACGCGATCAGGCCGGGCACCAGCCAGTCGAGGTAACGCACCCCGCCGACGCCCTGGTCGATGTAGGCCCCGACGCCGAACCCGAAACCGACCACGGTCAGCACCGGCAGCAGGAACGAGGAGAAGACCCCGGCCCGCCAGGTGCGCCGGTAGCCCACCAGGTAGTGCGCCAGCACCGCCAGCGCCGGCACCCTGGGCAGCGCCGGCCGGGCCCGCTCGGCCACGCTCACGTGCCCACCCCCGTCCGCCTCACTCGGCCTTCCTACCCCAGGGGTACGACAGGCCGCCGGCAACCCTACGACCGGCGGGCAGGGATGTCGCAGGTATTTCCCCGGCCGGCATCCCGCGCATGATCAGCGATCTTTCCCTGCCGTACTCCCGCCATCGGATCCGTCACCGGATCAGCCACGCCGACCGAGCCTGGTGATGAGTTGTCGGGCCCGCGCCCGTCACACCTACGACGGGACACGACGAGGCGGAAGGATGACGTGATGAGTGCGGACACGCGGCTGAAGGAGCTGGGCGTGAGCGGGCTGGGCGGAAGCGGGCTGGGCGAGGTCGACGAGCCGGCGTTCTCGGGGCTGGCGGAGCGGCACCGGCGGGAGCTGCACGTGCACTGCTACCGGATGCTCGGGTCGTTCGAGGACGCCGAGGACACCGTGCAGGAGACTTTCCTCCGTGCCTGGCGGCGGCGGGAGACCTTCGAGGGGCGGTCGACGTTCCGGGCCTGGCTGTACCGGATCGCCACCAACGCCTGCCTGGACCTGCTCGCGAAGTGCCGCCCGGAGCCGGCGACCGGCGGCGAGGTGCGGTGGCTGCAGCCCTACCCGGACCGGCTGCTCGACGAGCTGCCCGCGGGCGAGGCGGACGAGCCGGAGAGCGTCGCCGTCGCGCGGGAGACGATCGAGCTGGCGTACCTGGTCGCGGTCCAGCACCTCGCGCCGCGCCCGCGGGCCGTGCTGATCCTGCGGGACGTGCTCGGATGGCCGGCGAAGGACGTCGCGGAGCTCCTCGGGGACTCCGTCAACTCGGTGAACAGCGCGCTGCAGCGGGCCCGCGCCGGCATGCGGGAGCACCTGCCCGCCGAGCGGCAGGACTGGACCGGCGGCGAGGAGGACGCCGGGACCCGCGAGCTGGTGCGCCGCTTTACCGACGCCAGCGTGGCCACGGACATCGGCCGGCTCGCCGCAATGCTGCGGGACGACGTCCGCTGTTCGATGCCGCCCACGCCGGGCCTGTACGTCGGCCGCGACGCGGTGGTGAACAACTGGGTCGAAGACGGTTTCGAGGGCATGACGGGTCTGCGCGCCGTGGCCACCGCCGTGAACCGGCAGCCCGCCGTCGCCTTCTACCACTGGCGGAAGCGGGAGGCCGCGTACCTGCCGCTGACGATCGACGCCCTGCGGATCACCGGCGGGGTGATCACCGAGATCGTCACGTTCCACGACGACCAGTTCCCGCGGCTCGGGCTACCGGAGCGACTGCCGGCGGACGGCACGGAGTAGTCCCGGTGCGGACGCTCACGCTGCGTGGGGGCGCGCGTGTCGCGGTGGTTGCCGCGCAGTGGCGCGACGCGTTCGGCGTTGTCACCCGCGGGCGGGTGCAGCTGGAGCTGCGCGACGGCGAGCCCGGGCCGATCCTCGGACGTGACGCCGGATTCTGGCTGCGCGGCACCGGCGTCCGCGCCCTGCGCAACCCCGGCCGCCGCACGGCGCGGGTGCGCATCGTCACCCCCAAGGCCAGGACCGTCACCTGGCAGTCAACACAACAAGCTACCGAACAACGGAGGAACGACATGGACAGCATGCAGGACACCGGGGTCGTCGCAGGCCCGGCATCGGGCCGGACCAGCCGCACCCACCGACTCCGCAGGCTCGCCGGCACCGGCTTCCTCGCCACGCTCGCGGCGGTGGTGACCACCACCCTCGCCGCTGCCCTCGCCCGGGCCGTTGGCGTCGACTTCGAGATCCCCGCTGGTGGCGAGACGATCCCGCTGGCCGGGTTCGCCGTGGTGACCGGCTTCTTCTCCGTCGTGGGCGTCGTCATCGCCGCCGCGCTGCTTCGGTGGAGCGCTCGCCCCGCCGAGCGATTCGTGTGGACGGCGGGGTCGCTGACCGCGATCTCGATGGTCCCGCCCCTGCTCGCCGGGGCAGACACCGCCACCACCATCGCCCTCCTCGGGCTACACCTCGTCCCTGCGGCGGTGATGATCCCCACCCTGGCGCACAGCCTCCGCGCCCCGACCGATTGACGATCCCGCAGCAGGAGACGACCCGGCCGGCACGAACCATCGAGTCGTACTACCGGCCGGCGGCGATCCCAACGACGAACGCGCGCCACGCGCCGGGGGCGAAGGCCAGCGCCGGACCACCCGGGTCCTTCGAATCACGTACGGCCACCACGCCGGGCAGGTTGTCGGCCACCTCCACGCACGCGCCGCCCTGGCCGCTGCTGCGGGTGCTCTTACGCCACCGCGCGCCGCTCAGATCCATGTCTCCGCCACCTCCGCCATCAGATCGAGGGACTGCCGCTGCGATAGTGCCTCACCCCGGATCGACTCCCACACCTCGACCATCTCCTGCAGGAAGTCCGTGCGGTCGACCGCCTGCCCGTGACGCTGCCCTTCCAGGTAGACCACGTCCTCCCCGGTCGACGAGGTGGCGAGCACGAAGTGCCCGGCAAGCCCAGGGTATGCCCCAGCCGACATCGGCACGACCTGGATTCGGACCCGGGGCAGCGTCGAGCCCAGCTTCACCAGGTGGAGCACCTGTTCGCGCATCACCTCCGGCCCACCAACGCAGCGGCGCAGCACGTGTTCGTCGATGACGGTCGTGAGCAGCGGCGGCCGGTCCCGGGTGAGCACCGCTTGGCGGTCCAGCCGGGCCGCCGCCTGCTGCTCCACCTCATCCGGCGCGAAAAGTCCGCCGCCGGACAGCAGCGCGTGAGCGTATCCCTCGGCCTGCAACAGGCCCGGCACGCAGAGCGGTTCGTACCAGCGCAGCGCCGTCGCCTCCTGCTCGATGCCGGCCCAGTCGCGGAACCACGGCACCACCGTTTCCCGGCTGATCCGCCGCTGGATCCGCTCGAACCGCCCGTCCGTGCCGAACACCATGTCGCAGCGCCGGGCAAAGTCGAGACTGGGCCGGCGTTCGCAGGTCTCCACCTTGGCCACCAGCGCGGCCGAATAGCTCAGCGCCTCGGCCAGCGCCGTCTGCGACATGCCGCTGGCCGCCCGGGCGAGCCGCAACTCCTCGGCGAAGTGGTCCAGCATGGACGAGCTTTCCACGGACAGCCTCCGTACATCCTCGTACCGCTCGGGGTCGGCCGGCGTACGCGCTGGTCGTCGGTGCGCAAGACCTCCCACGGTAGTCGAGTCCTCAGCAGACTGTCACGCAGCGAAACCGCTCACGGGATCTCGACGGCGGGCGGAACCAGGCCGGGAGCGCCCGCGCGGCCGTGGTCGGCGGGCGCCCCCTCCCACTCGACGGAGGCTCACTCATGCGCATCAGGTTCTGGCGGTGCCCCCGCCCCGCGTCACCCGCCCCGCTCCACCGGCGTACCCCGAACGAGCGCCCGACGTGGGCGACCGCCCCGACGGAGGTGTTCCCCGTCGACCGCCCGGGCAGCCCGGGCCGGCTGACCCGCGCGCAGGAGTGGCGGGCCGGCGGGGGTCGCCCGCTGCCGGGTCCGCGCCGGTCGGCGGAGAGCACGTACGGGGGCCGGCGGCCGGGCGGGCCGGAGAACCCGCGCTGATGCCCCGCTACCGCCCGCACGTGGCGGCCCGCCCGTCGTGGCGTTGCCGGGTGTGCGGTGCCGCCTGGCCGTGCTCGGCGGCGAAGCTGGCGCTGCTGGGCGAGTACCGGGAGAGCCGCACCGCCCTGCTGATCTATCTCGGCACCCTCCTGGCGGAGGCGCTGACCGACCTCGCCGCCCACACCACCCCGGCCGCGCTGGCCCACCGCTTCCTCGCCTGGGCCAGACCCCACGACGGCTGAGCAGGCGCGGGCGGTCAGTCGATCAGGGTGCGGCCGGTGAGCTGGAGGAAGACGTCCTCCAGGCTGCTGCGCCGCACCAGCACGCTGGCCGGGGTCAGCCCGAGCGCGGTCACCTCGTCGACCGCGGCATCGCCGTCGGGCACGTAGAGCAGGATGCGGTCGGGCAGCACCTCCACCCGCTGGGCCAGGCCGTCGAGCTTGCCGGCGAACGCCTCCTGCGACTCGGCGGCGAAGCGCAGCTCGACCACCTCCCGGGTGGAGTGCTGCTCGATCAGCGCGCGGGGTGCGCCCTCGGCGACGATCCGGCCGCCGTCCATCACCACCAGCCGGTCGCAGAGCTGCTCGGCCTCGTCCATGTAGTGGGTGGTGAGCACCAGCGTGACGCCCTGCCGCTTCAACCGGAACAGCCGCTCCCAGACCAGGTGCCGGGCCTGCGGGTCGAGGCCGGTGGTCGGCTCGTCGAGCAGCACGATGTCGGGCTCGTTGACCAGCGCCCGGGCGATGGTGAGCCGGCGCTTCATCCCGCCGGAGAGCGGGTCGACCTTGCTGTCGGCCCGCTCGCCGAGCTGGACGAAGTCCAGCAGGTCGGCGGCCCGCTGCCGGGCGACCCGCCGGGGGATGCCGAAGTAGCGGGCGTAGGTGGTGAGGTTTTCCCGGACGGTCAGCTCGGGGTCGAGGCTGTCGACCTGCGGGCAGACGCCGAGCCGGGCACGGATGGCCGGCCCGTCGCGGACCGGGTCCATCCCGAGGATGCGCAGGTCACCCCCGGTGGGCGGGGAGATGCAGCCGATCATCCGCATCGTCGACGACTTGCCGGCGCCGTTGGGCCCGAGGAAGCCGAACGCCTCACCCGGCCGCACCTCGACGTCGATGCCGGCCACGGCGGTGAAGTCGCCGAACCGTTTCACCAGCCCACGGGCCTGGATGAGGGGTTGCTCGATGCTCACCCCGACGACCCTAGCCGCGGGATCCGACACGTTCGACCGGATTCGGCGGCGTCCGCAGCCGTCACGGTGAGCAGCGCCTGGTGCGCGAGCTGGACCGTGAACTCAGCGAGACCGCGGCCTCGCGGCGGCAGGCCGCTCAATGACCAATTGACCGCGATACCTCTCAGTCATTTTGATGCCTCAGAGGTATCACGCTCGCTCGGGTCGTCGTCGCGGCGCGGGTGACCGAGCGTCACCAACCGTCGGGGGTCACGTCCGCACCGGCGCTCCCGACCACGAGGGCACGCCCGTACCGCCGGGTCGGTCAGCGGCAGCCGGGGCGGTCAGACGTCGGCCGGGGCGGTGGCGGCCCGGGCGGCGGCGACCAGCGCGTCGGTCTCGGCGCGGACGTCGGCGTCGTCCGGGCTGGTACCCGGGTCGTAGCGGATCGTCCAGCTCAGACCGTCCACGCCGGCCACCCGGCGGGCGGCGATCCGGCCGGAGCCGCCGGGCAGCGCGTGCTGGCGGGTGTACGCCACCGAGCGGGTCACCCGGGCCCGCACCTGGTGCGGCACGTCGCCGGGGTCGACCAGCAGGTAGGTCTCGGCGGGGCCGTCGGCGACGACCAGGTAGCCGTCCCGCTCGGCGACCGGCTCGGCCGGGGTGACGGTGAGTTCCCGGCCGGACCAGGTGGCCTTGAGGATGTCGTGCCAGCCGATCCGGTGCGGCCGGCCGGGCAGCCAGAGGCCGCGGTTGCTGGCCACCACCACGCCGTCGCCCTCGCCGTTGCCGGCGGCGGCCCAGGCCAGCACCCGCTCGTCGGCCTCCAGGGGCGGCCGGGCGGCCGGCGGCAGCTTCGGTTTGCGGTTGAACAGTCCCATCACAGTCCTCCCGCGGCCTGCTCGCGCAGCGCCCGCGCGTGCTGCTCCAGCGACAGCAGTTCCCCGAAGAGCGCGAAGTACTCGTCCTTCTGGTTCACCGGGTTGATCCGCTGGATCTTCGACTTCAGGTCGCGGATCCGGCCGGTCACCGAGCCCCACTGGAGGCGGGCCATGGTGATCGAGACGTAGCGCGGGTCTGGCTCGCCGTCGATCCGCAGCGGCTCCACCGCCAGCTCGCCCACCAGGGCCCGGGCGGCCAGGTCGTCGCAGGCGTCCCGGACCGACTCGATCCACACCGCGCCGCCGGTCGCCGTGGCGACCCCGCCGGCCGCCGCGACGGCGGCCCGCACCGCCGCGTGGACCGGGTGGCGGTATTCGGTGGCCTCCACCGCGTCGAACATCGGGCCGGCCAGCACCGGCTGCTGGAGGGCCAGCTTCAGCGCCTCCCGCTCCACCATCGACCGCGGACTGTCCATGGTGGGCTGCGCCGGGCCGGTGGCGTGGGCCGGCCCGCTCGCCTCGCGCCGCCCCGCACCGGCCGGCCCGGCGGCGGCGGCCTTGAGCACGGCCCGCTGCACCGGCTCGATCTCCATGCCGAGGTCACCGGCGAGCTTGCGGATGTATTCCGGCCGCTTCTCCCGGTCCTTGAGCTTGGCGACCAGCGGGGCGGCCCGGCGCATCGCCTCCACCCGGCCGTCGACCGTGTCCAGGTCGTAGCGGTTGATCACGTGGCGCAGCGCGAAGTCGACCAGCGGCTCGCGGCGGGCGACCAGGTCGCGTACCGCCAGGTCGCCCTTGGCCAGGCGCAGGTCGCACGGGTCCATGTTGTCGGGGCTGACCGCGATGAAGGTACGCCCCACGAACCGCTGGTCGTCCTCGAAGGCGCGCAGCGCCGCCTTCTGCCCGGCGGCGTCCCCGTCGAAGGTGAAGATGATCTCGCCGGCCCGCTCGTCGCTGTCGAAGAGCACCCGGCGCAGCACCGAGATGTGGTCCACCCCGAACGCCGTGCCACAGGTCGCCACAGCCGTCGGCACGCCCGCCAGGTGGCAGGCCATCACGTCGGTGTAGCCCTCGACGACGACCACCTTGCCCTGCTTGGCGATGTCCCGCTTGGCCAGGTCGATGCCGTAGAGGACGTGCGACTTCTTGTAGATCGGCGTCTCGGGGGTGTTCAGGTATTTCGGGCCGTCGTCGTCGTCGAAGAGCTTGCGCGCGCCGAACCCGATCACGTCACCGGTGATGTCCCGGATCGGCCACATCAGCCGGCGACGGAACCGGTCGATCAGCGAACCGGACCGGGCCGGCCGGGACAGCCCGGCGGTGACCAGCTCGTCGTGGCTGAAGCCCTGCTGACGCAGGTGCTTGGTGAGCAGGTCCCAGCCGTCCGGGGCGAACCCGCAGCCGTACCGCTGGGCGGCGGCGCGGTCGAAGCCGCGCCGGGCCAGGAACTCCCGGGCCGGGCGGGCGCCGGCCGTGGTGAGCTGCGCCTGGTAGAACTCCACCGCGGCGGCGTGCGCGGCGACCAGCCGCTGCTTCTGCCCCTGCTGCGGGCGGGCGGCCCGGGGGGCGCCCTGGTCGCCCTCCACGTACCGCAGCTGGATGCCGACCCGGTCGGCGAGCCGCTCCACCGACTCGACGAAGCTCAGGTGCTCGGCGTCCATCAGGAACTTGATCGCGTCGCCGCCGGCGCCGCAGCCGAAGCAGTACCAGACGTTGCGCGCCGGCGAGACGTTGAACGACGGGCTCTTCTCGTCGTGGAAGGGGCAGAGCCCCTTGAGGTTGCCGCCGCCGGCCGACTTGAGGGTCACCGTGTCGGAGATCACCTCGGCGATGGAGGTGCGTTCCCGGACCAGCGCGATGTCCTCGTCCCGGATCCGCCCAGCCATGGCCCACCCCCTTCCGCCCCTCCATCCTGCCTTGTGCCGGCGACGGTTTCCGCTCCGGGTGGGCGCCGCCACGCCCGCTCCCGGACAGCGGGCGGGGCGGGCCGGCGCTGGGCCACGCTCAGGTGAGGGCGGTGCAGACGCTCGTCACCGCCGGGGCCAGCCCGGGGTCACCGCAGTCGGTGGCCGCCGGCGTCCGCGCGACGACCTTCCAGACCCGCTGGTCCAGCCGCAGGAACACCTGGTTGCCGCCGGGCCGGGTGGTGGACTCGCCGGCGATCGCGAACAGCCGCGCGGAGCCGTTGCGGCAACCCAGTACCTCGACCTGCGTCACCGTCGGCGCGCCGAGCGCGGCGGCGGTGGCCTCGAGCAGCACCGGCGGACGGCACGCCGGGTCGGAGTCGGTGGTCGGCCCGGCGGCGAGCCGGGTCGGCGGGGTGGTGGACGGGGCGGGCGCGCCGCCCGGCCGGGCGGGCGGACGGCCCGGCTGGCTGGCCGCCCCGGGGGCCGCCGGCTGGGTACCGGTGCCGGGCGCGGGCGGCCGGGCCGCCGGCTCCGTACCCGCGCCGGGTGCGGTCGGTGCGGGCCCGCCGGAGGTGGCCGGCGCCGCCGGCCCGACGGACGGCTCGGCCGTCGCGCTCGGGGTGGCCGCGACCGGTCCGGGGGCGGCCGCCCGCTCCGGCCGGTCGGCCTGCCCGCACGCGGCGGCCGCGAGGGCCAGGCCCGCCGCCAGGACCAGGTGGATGCTGCGTCGGATCATCATGATCGTGCTACCTCTCCGGGTGACCGCTCGCCGGGACCGTGCCGGCGCTGGCCAGACGCTAGGAAGACGACCTGCGGCGGATCTGGAAGAAACCTGGAAGGGCAGGTCGGTCGCGGTCACCCCGGGTGTACGGCGGACACCGGGCGGCCGGCCGGAGCGCCGGCGGACCCGCACCCGCAGCCCCACCGGCGGTGCCAGTCCGGCACCTCGGCGGCCTCCCGGGTACCGAGCCGCCGGAAGGTGACCGCGGCGCAGTCCCAGGCGTCGTGCGCGGCCGCCACATCGCCCAGCGCGGCGTGCGCCGCCCCCACGTCCCGCAGGGTACGGGCCACGCCGAGGTCGTGGCGCAGCGCGAGCCACCAGTCGTGGGCCACGGCGAGCGTCTCCAGCGCCGCCGCCGGCCGCCCGGCGGCCAGGTGCAGTTCGCCGAGCGTGCGCTGGATCAGCGCCGCGCCGAACCGGTCGTGCAGGCGACGGCAGGTGGCCAGCCCGCGTTCGAGCGGCCCGACCGGTCGCACCAGGTCGCCCTGCCGGAACCACACCTTGGCCAGTGCCTGGTCGGTGTAGCAGCTCAAATGCTCGTCGCCGTGGGCGGTGACCAGGTCATGCGCCCGCGCACACCAGCGGTGCGCCTCGTCCAGGTCGCCGCGCGCCCGGTGGACCAGGCCGATCCCCCGGACGGCGATGGCCTCGCCCCGGAAGTGGCCGAGCGCCCGGTAGTTGTCGATCGCGCGGTTCAACCAGCGCAGCGCGCCGTCGTCGTCACCGAGTTCCCGCAGGCTGTGCCCCATGCCGTAGGTGGCCTCCGCGGCGACGTTGCGGTCACCCAGCCGGCTCAGCGTCTCGGCGGCCTCGGTCAGCAGCGGGATGGCCTCCTGGTGGCGGCCGTACTCGCGCAGCACGGTCGCCAGGCCGTTCCGGGCCGCGGCCGACCCCCGCTCGTGGCGGGCCGCGTCGAACAGCTCGACGGCGCCGCGGAAACCCAGCTCGGCCTCGGCGAACCGGTCCTCCGCGTAGCGCAGCAGCGCGATGCCGCACGCCATCACCGCCTCGCCGACGGGATTGCCGGCGGACCGCGCCGCCGCCAACGCCGCCCGGTGGCTGCGTTCCCAGCCGACGAAGTCGTTGCGCACCGCGAACGACGCGTAGACCAGCGCGTCGGCGAGGCCGCAGGCCGCCACGTCCATGCCCAGCTCGCCGGCCCGTTCCACGGCGATGGTGAGGGCGGGCACCTCGACCTCGACCCAGCCGGGACGCAGGTGATCGGCCGCCGGCCCGGTCGGTTCCGGGTCGACCGGCGCCGGGGGCCGGAGCAGCGGCGGGACGGGGAGCGGCAGATGCTGGCCGAGCCGCTCACTGAGCACGGTGGCGGCCACCAGCACCCGGGCCACCGCGCCCCGCAGCGCGGCGTCGCCGTCCTCCTCGACGGCGCGCTCCCGGGCGAAGAGCCGGACCAGGTCGTGCATCTGGTACCGGAGCAGACCGTGGATCGGGTCGGGCAGGGCGGTGACCAGGCGGGCGTCGGCGAGCTGCGCCAGTAACTCCTCGGCGTCGTCCTCCGAGCCGCCGACCAGGGCCGCCACCAGCCACTCGGCGAAGCTCGGCGCCCCCAGGTAGCCGAGCAGCCGGAACGCCCGCTGGGCCGGCGGGTCCAGCGCGCGGTAGCCGACGGCCACGCTGACCCGTACGGCCAGGCCGTCCGCTGCCATCTCGTCCAGCCGGCCGCGTTCGTCGCGCATCCGCTCGGCGAGCCGGGCCATCCGCCGGTGCGGGCGGGCCGCGATCCGGGCGCCGACGATGCGCAGCGCGAGCGGCAGACCGGCGCACATCTCCACCAGTTCGGTGGTCGCCTCCGGCTCGGCCTGCACCCGCGCCGTGCCGACGATGCCGGCCAGCAGGGTGGCCGAGTCCGCGCGGTTCAACAAGGGCACCTCGATGTGCTCGGCGCCCGGAATGGTGGTCAGCATGGCCCGGCTGGACACGATCAGCGCGCTGCCCGGGCCGCCCGGGACCAGCGGCCGCACCTCCTCGGCGCTGACCGCGGAGTCGAGCACGATGAGGAAGCGGCGGCCGCTCAGCAGCGACCGGTACTGGCCGAGCTTGTCCTCCAGGGTGCGCAACTGCTCGACGTTGGTGGCGCCGAGCGCCCGCAGCACCCGGTCCAGCGCGTCGCCCGGGCCGCCCTGCCGGCCGCTCAGGCTGACGAAGATCTGCCCGTCCGGGTACGCGGGGCGCAGCAGGTACGCCAGCCGGATGCTGAGCGCCGTCTTTCCCACCCCGCCCGGGCCGGAGAGGATGACCACCGGCCCGGCGGTGCCCCGGGGCTGCCCGTCGGCGGGCTGGAGCACGCTCAACGTGCAGGAGATCTCCGGTTCGCAGCCGACGTGGTCGGGCAGGTCGGCCGGGAGCTGGCAGCCGGGTGTGCTGCCCGCCGGCCGGCTCGGCGCGGGCTCCACCGGCGCCGGGGGTGGCGCGGCGGCCGGGGCCGGCCGGGGCGGCTCGGCGGGTGGCCGCAGCGTCCCCCGCAGCATCTCGCGGTGCAGTTCCTGGAGTTCGGCCCCCGGGTCGACGCCGAGTTCGCCGGCGAGCAGGGCCCGGGTCCGGGCGTAGCGGTCCAGCGCCTCCGGCCGGCGGCCGTTGAAGTACAGCGCCCGCATCAGGCAGCCGACGAGTGGCTCGACGAGCGGACTGCGGTCCACGGCGGCGGCGAGTCGATCGACGACCGGGCCCGGCCGGCCGTGGCTCAGCTCGCTGTCCGCCCAGTCGAGCAGCACCTGGACTAGCTGGTGGCCCAGCCCCTCCCGGACCCGGGCCGCCCAACCACCGGGCAGCCCGTCCAGCGGGTCGCCGCGCCAGAGGTCGATCGCCTCGCGCAGCAGCGCCGGCCGCTCGGCGTGGTCGCCGGGGAGGCTCCGGGCCCGCTCGGCGAGGCGTCGCAGCCGGTGCAGGTCGACCCGGTCGGGATCGGCGTCCAGCAGGTATCCGCCCTGGCCGCGGGTCACCGTGATCGGTGCCGCCGCGCCCGGCTGGGCGTCGGCGAGCAGTCGCCGGATCCGGGTCAGATAGGTGTAGAGGACGCCCCGGGCGTCGGTCGGTGGCTCGTCCTCCCAGACCCGGTCGACCAGCACCTCGATCGGCACGCTCCGGCCCACCTCGACGGCCAGCGCGGCGAAGACCAGCCGCTGTTTCGGTGGGCCCAACTCGACCGGCCGGCCGCCGACCAGGACCTGCAAATCACCAAGCACACGTAGTTCCACGGCATCGCCCCCGCGCCCGTAGTACCGAAATCCGGCCCGTGACCAGGCCGTTCGAATTCGTCAAGGACCCGTTCAGGTTCGCTACCGGGTCCGGGACCGAAGGTCTTTTCCGGAACCCCCGGGCGAGGCCGCACCGCCGACCCGGTGGTCGCGCTCCTTCCCTTCCCCTGTCGACAGAAAGGTGACGAACCCACAACCGCATTGCAGGGCCACCAGGGACCGGCCACTCGGGTCGGCCCCCGGGGATACCTGCGTCGCGGACTCTACCGCTCGCATCGCCTTCAGCCAATGCGCCGTACGCCCGATGGGCTGCGGGCTCATTCACCAAGCAATTCCCAACGAAAGGAAGAACTGTGCGGAAACCGTGTTCCCCGCGCCTCGGCCGCCGGGCCACCGCCCTGGCCGCAGCCCTGGCGGTGGTGGCCGGCGGTCTCGTCGGCCTCTCCCCCGCGCCGGCCCAGGCCTCGTCGATCGACGGTCCGATCAGCCGCAGCGAGGTCCTCTCCCGCGCGCAGAACTGGGTGGATCGCAAGATCACCTATACCCAGACCGGCACCTGGGCCAGCGACCCCGAGGGTTCGCACACCTACCGGCGGGACTGCTCGGGCCTGGTGTCGATGGCGTGGCACCTCAATTGGAGCTACGTCACCGGCGACTTCCAGCAGAGCAACTCGCGCTGGACCACTCTCGGCAGCATCGACGACTTCCAGCCCGGCGACGCGATGGTGCGCACCGGCCACATGGAACTGTTCGCGTACTGGGCCGACAAGAACGACCACAGCAAGGGCGCGTACGTCTATTCCTTCAACAGCGACGGCGAGACCGTGCAGAACCCGTACGCGGTCAACAACGCCGGCAAGCGCGGCTTCAACAGTGCCTCGGACCTGCGGACGTACAAGCCGATCCGGCGCACCGGGCTCACCGGCGGGGCGACTGCCCGCAAGGGCCCGGCGCTGGCGCGCGACGACGGCGACGGCACCATGAGCATCTACCGGTGGAACTCCACCGGCAGCGCCTTCGACCACACCACGGACTACAAGGGCGAAGGCTCGTTCAACCTCGCCAACGTGGGTGACCGGGTCGCCGCCGGGGACGTCGACGGGGACGGCACCGACGACATCGTGATGGCCTACCAGATCGCCGACGGCACCTT
>NZ_JBFAID010000007.1:0-143958 GCF_040654475.1 Micromonospora sp. NPDC050686 | reverse complement strand
GCGCCAACACCGCAAGCGCGTAGCCGACCAGCGCCGACTTCACGTTGCTCTTCGCCTGCTCGACCTGAGCAGGATCACCGCCGGCCGCCATGTACAACGGGTGACGCCGACGCCGACCGCGTCTCCGTCGACAGTCCCGCCTGCTGGTTTGCCGGTCATCTCGGGCGCTGCGTGTTGGTGACTTCGCGCTCCACTGGTGTCTCGGCAGGTTCCCGTGTCTGTTCGTGCCGGACCACGTCGGCGAGCATGCGTCGATACGGTCGATTGTGGCCGCGGTGCCCTCGTAGGTCGGTTGTTCGATTGACCAGGAATCCACGCGGTGGCCACCAGGGGGAACGATGCGGGAAGACGATCTGCAGGACCTGGTCCAGCGCAGCACGTCGCTCATCCAGGTGCTGGCCGTCGTCTGGGACTCCGGCCTGCCGGACGGCTGCCCCTACCCAACACAGCGTTGAGCTTCGCCCCAAATCCGCGCTTACGGCTGGAAGTACTCCGACATCAGGCGGCTGACCCATCCCGGCTGCTTGACGTTCACCGGGAGGAACTCCGCCATCGTCGGCTTCAGGTCGATGACGGGGGTGCCCGAGACCGCGTCGAGGCCCACCACCGTCAGTTCGCGGCCGTGGACGGATTCGATGGCGCAGCACGTTACTCCGATGCGGTTTGGTCTGCGGGGGCCGCGGCCGGCGAATACGCCAACGGGCGGGAGGTCGGAGCGGCCGCGGTAGGGGCGGGGTACGCGGTAGTCGCCGTGTTCCGGGAACTGGTCGAAGATGAAGAGGACTTCCACGTGGGAGAAGCTCTCCAAGCCCTGGAGGCACGCCTCGCCGAAGCGCTCGTCGACGGTGAGCGTGCTGCGGACGGCACCCCAGTTGTCGGTGTGCTGGACATCCGTCCTGTCATTCCGGACCGTACCTATCGGGGTGATCTCGAAGCTGAGCATGACTAGAGGCTAGATTCCCGCTGCAGGCGGTTACGCGGCGAGCAAGAGCACGCCGATCGCCAGCATCACCACGGCGGTGGCCCCGTGGATGCCGTACGCGGCCGCCTTGGGCCCGTTGCTGCGCAACACGATCAGTGCGTCGCCGACGGGTATGCCGGCGGCGGCCAGCATGAACCAGCCCAGCAGGTGGGGTGTCGCTCCGGCCAGCAGGATAAAGATGAAGAGCCCCGAGGCCATGTCACGCACGGCCTTGACGGTCAGCCAGGCCTGGAAGGTGCGGTCCTCGGCCGGCGTGCCGGGGATGCCGAAGCCGACTGCGGCCTGCGGCGCCCAGAAGGCGCGCGCGCCGATGAAGATGATGCCTGCGCCGATCAGTCCGGCGAGCACGTTGGCGACGGTGGTGAGCATGGGCGGCTTCCCTCTCGGTGACAGCGGTAGTGGCGTAGCGGCGCTAGTTGCGATAGCGACGATAGTTTGCCTCTGACAGGATGTCTAGCGCTGCTAGGATGTGGTCATGTCTGCCATCAGCGAGCGTCGTGAACGGGAACGTGCCCACCGTCATCAGCTGATCATCACGGCCGCACGCGACCTCGCGGAGACCGAAGGCTGGGAGGCGGTCACGACACGACGGCTGGCTGAACGGGTGGAGTACAGCCAGCCGGTGCTGTACAGCCATTTCAATGGCAAGGACGCCATTGTCAGCGCCGTCGCCCTGGACGGATTCAGTGAACTCGCCGCCCACCTGCGCCGCGCACGGCAGGCCGCCCCCGAGCCCGGGCAGGGCCTGCGCGCCGTGTGCCGCGCCTACCTTGAGTTCGCGACCGAGCGCCCTGCCTTGTACCAGGCCATGTTCATCCTGCCCACCGACCTGAAGTTCGCGAGCGCCGAGACGCCACCTCCGCTGCGGGCTTCCTTCGACGAATTCGTCAGCTGCTTCCACCCAGACAACAAGCGACGCGAACTATTCGCCGAAGTCCTCTGGAGCGCGTTGCACGGCATCGCCGTGCTGTCGGCAAGCGGTCGCATCCCCCCGGACGGACAGGAGGAACGACTCGACTTCCTTATCACCCAGATCGCCGACACCCGATGAAGTCGATCACCCATAGAACCGGCGACGATCTGAGCCGAGCGATTGAACCCAGGGCCTGGTACGCGGGCCGCGCCGGGACTAGATCAGTCCGAGCAGGACAGTGGCCTCCCCGTCGGAGACGATGCGCGCAAACGCACCGTCGCGGACCAGCCAGGAGACCATCGTTGTCAGTTTGCGCGCCCTGGAGACACCTTCTCGGCTAAACTGACAAAGCTAACCAATTGCCACAAATGTGTCAGCAGCATTAAAGTTGCTCAAGTCTATTCGATGAACACTTTCACGGAGTCGGCTAGCCCGTCGTTTCGGTTGATGCCGACGAAGAATTCGCTCCCCACGTGGGTAACATCTTCGATCTCGTCGGTTCCGTTGTTCCCCGGGATTCCGATGTCGCTCTCCACATCGCCTCCAGACCAATTGTACTGGTACACCCAGTTCCACCCGGTAGCGGGCGTTGAGGTGTTGATTGACTTGGTGTTCCAGATATAGTTCTCAGAGCAGTCAATGCCCTGGTCGGAACGATTATCGTGACTCGTCAGGTTGCTCTTCACCAGCGTCCATCCACTCGTAAGCGCACCGGCGCCGGGATGGGTCCACAGGCTACCCAACCGTCGGGCAGCATATTTGCCGGCTCCGCCGGCAGCCGTCGCGCTGTAGCAGAGGCCACTGATGTTGCCTATCGGTAGACGCACTTCCTCGGTTGTGCCAAAAGATCCGTCGGCGTTCAGGCGCACGATTGTCACCTTGTCGCTGAGAAACGCGGATTGGCTCCCTTGGGTGGCAATCAAGGCCGGGCCCTGGCCCAGATAGTTTGAATTGTAGGCGAGGTCGTTACCGTGGCCGAGTGTGGGTATGGAGGTTGGCGCCCCAGCGCAGACCCAGCTGGCGCCGTCCCAGGTTGAGCCGTCGCGCAACCACCTGGACAGGACAGGCTCCGCGCCGGCTGCCTTTGTGAAAACGATGTACAGGTGGCCGCCTGGCCCTGCCACCATGCCTTGCATGACCGTACGACCCGCCTTGCACGCACTGCTGTTCGGGATGTTCAGCCGTTCCGCTCCGCTCCTGTCCGTGGCAGCGTAGGCAGTCGCTGCCGGGGAAATAGCGATTCCGATTGAGAGTGCGAGCACGGACGCGACGCTTGATGGTTTCTTCACTCCGGTGTCTCTCCTCTAGTTGTAAAACGAGGGCAGCGTATCAGTTGGCGTCAAATTGTCTATGTTGATTGCAATCGTAGCGAGGCGCGCTTCGCATGCTGCTTAGTAGCTGACGCGAGTGTCCATTGCAGCAAACTGCCGACGACAAGGCCTGGGCCCACGCCGATTGTGCAAGGTCGTTTGATCATGATCCGGTCGGCAGAGGGAAGGCCGTGGGTAGGGGCAGGATCCGGCTGCGGTCAGCGGCGATGCGTTGCAGGGTGCGGATGATTGGCGGTGCCGGTGGCCGGTGAGTCGGGGCCCCGACCCGCGCGTCGGCATGTCCGGCGTCGATATCAGCCACGATCCGGCCGATCGTGGCCGAACTGGGCGCCTGCGGCGCCGCGGTGGCCGGGCCGATCCGGGCGCCGGCCGCGTGCGTCGGCGGGTCAGCCTGACTCCGATCATTCAGACGCGCCGGGACCCCATCATTCCGCACGACCTTCAAGGCTGCCACCCTCTACTGATTACGTAGCGCGATCGGGCATCGCAGGGGCGGCGTGTCGTCGGTTTACGGTCAGCAGGGCCACGGTCCAGGCGACTGGCAGGATTCCGGCGAACTCGCTGTCCAGGAGCCAGAAGACCTGCACCACCAGCAGCTCAATCATCAGAGCAACCTCGAACAGGTTGGTTGCTGACCGGCCACGGGTCGAGCGCCACAGCCCGAGGACCGCGAGCACGAACGCGGTGGATGCGAACGTCGCATAGATGACGTTGGGCAGGTTCGGATCCCGGGACAGCAGCACGAGCGGGCGGCCCAGCGAGAAGAGGGTGAACAACGCGATCGCTGGTGCGGTCCAGCGGCGAAGCAACGGCCGTTGGCAGAAGTCGGCAAGCACCGCCCGCCATTGCTCACGGATGCGCGTCGGCCATTCACCGCCCGTCGGCGAGCCGGCGTGGCCATCTGCCGTCCGCTGCGCCGCGTTGACGAGTCGCTCCCGTTCGCTCAGGGGCCGGCGATTGACGCCGAGCCTTACTACGGCGTAGGTCGCGACGAAAATGGCGTAGATGATGGCGGCGGCGGGTTCATAGAAGTAGTTGTTGTCGGCGGTGAGGAACTTGCCGACCTCGTCGATGAACAAGCCGAAGCCGGCTCCGGCCACGACAGCGGCGGCGTTTCTCACCGCGATGCCGAGGAACAGTATGGACATCAGGTGGGCGGCGAGCATCCCGAGGCCGCCCCACAGCACGTGCGCGATGTGCAGCCCTCCGCCGCCTACCTGCGGATAGCCGGTCATGTGCAGGAACGCCCGGGTCACCAGGATGGTGAGCACCGCGGCGACGAGAAACAGCCTGAACCGGTCCGCGCCGCCCTCGTCCCGGACCAGTCGATGCGCCCAGAGCCGATGCACTTGGGTCCGCAGCGGTCCGGACCGGACATCGAGACGGGCTCCGGACCTACCGACGGTCCGGGGCGGGTCATCGGAGGCTGTGGACGCAAACAGGGTCACGCCCTCATCCTGGCCCGTGGCCAGGCCCCGGGCATCCGGAGGAGCTCCCCGACCTTCCCCCCATGCCACCCACTAGGGGCGCCCAACCGGAGCAGCCAGCACAGGCGCGGCCGGATCGGGAACTCGACGACGGACGTGTCCTGCTACGACGAACAGAGAAGGTCATCGACGCGTACTTCGACCCGCCGACGCGTTCGTCACCGTCCGTAGCCTGATCCGACGCGAATGGATCCTCTACCGGTGGGATAGCCCGCCCCAAACGTCGCCGATGAACACCACCATTCCGCGCGACCTCTTAGCCGAATCCCGGCTGCCGGTATCGGCGACGAGGATCGCATGGTCTCACGAGCAGATGTGAATCCGTGCCTGGTTGGGATCGACCTCAGGCTAAATGGTCGATCCGGCATGCCCGATTGATCACGAGAATGGTCTGAGTGCAACATTTCCCTGCCTAATTGCCCGCGAAAGGGACACGTATGCCACCTCCAATGCTGGCTAGCAAACGTGCGCGCACGCTCGCCGTGAGCGCTCTCGCCACGACCATCCTGCTTGTCGTCACCGGCGCCGCCGCCGCCAGCGACAAGGCGCCCTCGGAGATCAACGGCTGTGTTTCCGCGTCCGGTCTGTTGAGGGTCCTGCAATCCGACGGGTCCTGCCGCCCAAGCGAGACCCCGATCAGCTGGCAGCTTCAAGGTCCTGCCGGAGCGCAAGGTCCTGCCGGACCCCAAGGTCCTGCCGGAGCGCAGGGTCCTGCCGGAGCGCAGGGTCCTGCCGGAGCGCAGGGTCCTGCCGGAGCGCAGGGTCCTGCTGGACCCCAAGGTCCTGCCGGTCTGGCGGGCGCCGACGGGGAACGGGGGCCGGCGGGACCGCAGGGACCTGCCGGACAAGGAACTGCGGCCTACTACTTCGAACGCAGCGTCACTATTCCGGTGGTTCCGGAGCCGGGTCTCCCGCCCGGCGAAGCGAAAGCCATGGCGCATCCGGCGATTCCGACGGGGACCTATCGCCTTGCCGGAACCCTCCGGGTGAACCCGCAGACGCCCTCAGCAGATTGCCGGCTCGCGCGTGAGTACGCTCCGGGCTTCTGGGAATCGCTGCTACAAGTATTCGCTTCCTCGAACGGTGGGCTGGCAACGTACGACATCATCTACAACACCAACGACGGCGCGCTGAGACTGCAGTGCCGCCGGGTCCCCCAGGAGGCCGTCGCGACCTGGACGGAACAGGCCACGCCGCTGGTGGTGCTGTAGTAGGGCATTGAGACTGCTCATACAATGAGCCATTTTCATCGTGATCATGCTGGTCGCGGCGGGGTGCGGGTTGCCGGAGACCGATGAGGGCGAAGCTCCAGGTCAGCACGTGGGTATGGTGCATGCGTGACTACCACCGACGCTCCGGCGTTGGGCCACGGCGTTGCCTGAGGTCGAAGAGACCAGCCACTTCCGGTTCCACGTCCCCGTCTGGAAAGTTCGGGACCGGACCTTCCTCGGCATGCGGAAAGGCGAGACAACGGCCGTGTTCTGCGTCAGCGAGCAGGAGGCGAACGACGCGGCGGCGGCCGACCCCGCCACCTACGAGGCTGTCCGACGTCAGGACGTGAGGAGAAGTTTCCTCGGACTGCAGGTTCAGCTCGGTAATGTCTCCGAGGACCGCATCAGGAGCCTGGTCGAGAAGGCATGGCGTCACCAGGCGCCGAAGCGCCTGATCGCCGAGCGCGACGGAGGCCGCTGATCCTTGAGCCGTTTCTCATCGTGATCGTGCAGGTCACGGTGGGTGCCGGGAGCCCGGGGATCGATGAGGGCGAGGCTCCAGGTAAGACAGCAGTCGACCAAGATCCGATGCCCCGACCGGGAGCCTCGCCGTGCTGTCTTACCCCGCCACGATCCCGCTGTCCAGCCGGACCCTGAACCACCTCGCCGAGCGCGTCCGCATCCACCGCCAGCAGCGTCGATCCCGGTGGCGCCGCCTGGACCCCGGCCGCCAAGCCCTGCTCACCCTCGCTCATCTGCGCAACGGCGACACCTACGCCCGACTCGCCGCCGGGTTCGGCATCGGCGTCGCTACCGCCTGGCGCTACGTCCGCGAAGCCGTCGACCTGCTCGCCGCAGCCGCCGACGACCTGGCCACCGCCATGCAGCGGATCCGCAAGCTGGCGTACGCGATCCTCGACGGCACCCTGATCCCGATCGACCGGGTCGCCGACCAGAAGCCCTACTACTCCGGGAAACATAAACGGCACGGAGTGAACGTGCAGGTCATTGCGGATGCGGCGGGTCGGCTCATCTGGGCGTCAGCCGCGCTGCCCGGCGCCATCCACGACCTCAGCGCCGCCCGCGTTCACGGCATCGTCGACGCGCTGGCCAGCGCGGACGTGATGACCTTCGCAGACAAGGGCTATCAGGCAGCCGGCGGGAGTGTGCGCACGCCGTTCAAGCGCCGCAGGTACCGGCCGACGTTGTCCCGCCGGCAGAAGGTCGTCAACCGTACACACGCCCGGATCCGCGCCCGTGGCGAGCGGGCCATCGCCACGTTAAAGACCTGGAAAATCCTGGCCAAGCTGCGCTGCTGTCCCCGCCGTGCGACCGCGATCGTGTAGGCCATCCTCGTCTTGACCCGCGTCGAGACCAGCCGCTACTCAGGATGAAAACGGCTCAATGGACCCGATTCGTCGGTCCCGCATGCCTTTGGTGAGTTCGCTTCCGGGTGCCCTTCACCTCGGACAATGGGCTGCCTGAGGAAGCGCATCGTTCAGCTATCGGCAGCCGGTCGCCGGCCGGCTACAGATCTTGAATGGCTAGTGCGGTGTCCGTTAGCGTTCGCCGGGTTGGTCGCTGCCGGAAATTGTCGTATCCGTGGGGTTGGGTGTGGTCGTGCCTCGTTGTCGGGATCCCGCCGCGCCCAGGGTGGTGTATCGCACGGCTCGTGTTGCTGTGCGGGTGACGGTTGGGCAGCGGCGGCGGTGTTTCGGGTTGCTGCGTTCGGCCGGTGACGTGTGGGCGTGTGTCCTGGAGATCAACGGGTGGCGCCGCCGCCGCCAGGACGCGCCGCTGGCTGGTTATCAGGAGTTGTGCCGGGAGCTGGCCCGGTCGGGGCCGGGCACGTTCGGTGAGCTGGATTCGGTGGGTGCTCGGTCGGTGTTGCGCCGGTTCTCCGATGCGTGGTTCGCGGCGGTGAAGGCCCGCAAGGACGGTGACCTGACGGTGCGGTTCCCGCGTCGTCGGCGGGCGTTGATGCCGGTGCGCTGGCATCACGGCACCTTCACCCTCGACGGGCTGCGGGTGCGTGTCCCGGTGGCGAGGGGCGTGCCGCCGTTGTGGGTCAGGTTGGCGCGGGAGGTGCCGTATCCGGCCGAGCAGGTTCGCTCGGTCACCTTGCTGTGCGAGGGTGGCCGCCTGTTCCTCGACGTGACGGCCGAGGTGCCGGTGGCGGTGTATCCGCCGGGTGAGGGACCGGACCCGGGCCGGGTGGCCGGGGTTGACCTGGGGATCATCCACCCGTATGCGGTGGCTGGCCCGGACGGTGCGGGGTTGTTGGTGTCGGGGCGGGCGATCCGCGCCGAGCATCGCATGCACCTGGCCGACAACAAAACCCGCAGCCGCGCCGTGGCCCGGCGGGCGCCGAAGCCAGGCCAGGTCGGATCGAGGCGGTGGCGGAAATACCGCCGGCGGGCGCGGCTGGTGCAGGGCCGGCATCGGCGCCGGGTCCGGCAGGCCCAGCACGAAGCCGCCCGCACCGTCGTGTCCTGGGCCGTGGAGCAGCGAGTCGGGGTACTCAGGGTAGGTGACCCGCGCGGTGTGTTGGACACCGACGCAGGGCGGCGGCACAACCTGCGGTTGCGGCAATGGCAGATCGGCCGCCTGATGCAGATACTCACCGACAAAGCTGTCCAGGCCGGCATCACCGTCGACCTCGTCAACGAACGCGGCACCTCGTCCACCTGCCCCACCTGCCTACGACGGGTGCCGAAACCTCGTGGCCGGACCCTGTCCTGCCCGCACTGCGCGTTCTCCGGGCACCGCGACCTGATCGCGGCCGCCATCATCGCCACCCGCACCCCGGGCGGCGGACCCACCACCTCCACAGCCGTTGCGCTGCCGAAGGTGGTCACGCACCGTCGAGCCGGACGGCACCTGCCCGGTGCCGGCCAGTCCCGGCGTGATCCCCGCCGCCCACCACAGACGGCGAGAGGACCAGTTGGCCCGCGGAGGCCCGCCCCACCACCAACCGGCGGTGAGGAGTCGCTCGCCATCACGGCGAGGATCCACAACAGTGCATCGGAACCCGGTGAACGTTAGTGGACACCGCACTAGGTTGAGTTGGCTTGCAGGGTCAGGCCGGTGTGGGCGAGGAAGTTGGTGAGCAGGTCGGCCCGGTACTGGGTGCGCTTGAGTCGGTTCTTGATGATCGCCTGGAGATGATCGACGCCGCGGACGGCGAGGTTGCCGACGCTTCGTTTTGAGGTGTGAGCCACACCTGTTCAGTGGGGTTGAGGCCGGGGACGTAGGCCGGCAGTCGGATCACGTGTGGCCAGTCCCGGCGTTGATCATCTGCCGCATCGTGGCGCTGATGCGGGTGTTGAGGTTGTCCCGGACCAGCACGATCGGACCTGCGGAGCTGCTGGTGCGCGCGTCGAGCAGGGGCGATGTAGTCGGTCTCGGCGAAGCTGCGTCGTTCGTTCTTGCGGCCGCGATGGGTGATCGTGCGGTAGATAGACCGGCTGCGTCGGCCCGGCCTCACACAGCAACAACTTCGTCCGTGACGGCGGCATGCCGTACAGCAGCGCCCCCGCCAGATCGTCAGCGGCCTGCCCAGCTACACCCGCCTCCTGACCGCCGACGCCACCGGCGACGGCTGCACCGACCTACTCGTCACCGACACCGGCGGCAAGATGTGGCTGTACAGCAACAACTCTGTCCGCGATGGCGGCATGCCGTACAACAGCCCGCGACGCGAGGTCGGTCACGGCTGGAGCAGCTCGGCCACGATCGTGCCCGCAACGTCACCGCCGACGGCTTCACCGGCCTGCTCTCCGCCACCCCGACGGCCTGGCCGCGCACATGGCCTCCGGGACATAGCCAGCGCTCGCGGCTTTGGCCGATGTGCGGATAACCGTCATGCTCGATGACGAAGCTCGTAGGCGGATCACTCGGACCGTGGGATCGGCGCTGTCGGGCGTAGGTAGCCGATCGGTCAAGAGGAGATCGGGCAAGGTGAACCCGGTCGCATGCTCAGACCGCACGAACGTTCCACCGCGCCTCTCCGGCTGTCCACCGTGCGCCAGCGCGTGGCTGATGACGGCTCGTACGTCAGACGGCGTCCGATTGAGCTTCCCCCGGTTTCCGGAAGTCCGGGAAACCGGGGGAAGCTCAAGCCACTTGGCTGCGCGGCGCGCTACGGCGATTACGGCAGCGCGACCGTTGCGACGTACCCGAGGTGGTCGGACGGCCAGCGGCCGTCGGGTGTCCGCCGCTCGGTGCCGAAGACCTCACTCGCCACCGGGACGACGGGGCCACGAACCATCACCATGTCGATCCGGTGCTCGACGTCGCCGGCCGGCTGGGTCAGATCGTCACCGAGGCCGGAGGTGTATCCCGGCTCGCCGGGATGCAGGACCGGCCAGGTGTCGACCATGCCGCCGGCCGTAAGGGTGAGGTACGCCGCCCGGTTGGCCGGCACGGGCAGTTCCGGCCCGGTGTTGAGGTCTCCGACGAGAATGATGCGCCCGGGGTGCTTCAGCGGGCCGGCCAGCAGCTCCTCAGCCTGCCGCACCCGCACCACGGGGTGGAACGCCTCCAGGTGGGTGTTCACCACCCGGAAGGTCTGTCGGCCGTGGACCACGTCCACCGCCGTCCAACCCCGGGTGCTCGTCACGGTGCCGAGGGGGGCCGGAAGTTCGATCTTCATGTTCTCGACGAAGTTGTCCGACGACGTTCCGGTCACCTTCACCCGGCCGCCGTGCCGGACCAGAATGACATCGCGCATGGTGAGCCGGGTGTCCACGTTGTGCGGTGCCCCTGCCGGGGCTTCCAGGTCTGCCTGCTCCTGCACCACCGTCACGTCGTAGGGATGGCCGGAGGTACCCAACTCCCGCATCAGCAGGGCGAGGTAGTCGTACCGGACCGTGGTGGCCGGCGTCGGGTCGAGGAACGGCCCGGTGCGCCAGAGCGCCACCTCCTGCAGGCCGACGACGTCGGGCTTGTGCTCGCGGATTTCCTGCGCGATCAGCTTCGCCCTCGCGGGGAAGTCGACCAGATCCACGTGGCTGAGCAGGGCCGCGTTCGCGGCCAGGAACGCCGGCAGGTTCGGCGCGGTCATCGACGGGGTAAGGTCGCCGCCGAGGTAGACGTTGCGGGTCATCACGGTGATCTTGGGCCCCGCCTGTGCGGCCGCCGGCGGAGCCGCCAGTCCCAGGGAGGCCGCGACCAGAGCCGCGACGGTGGCCAGTCTGGCCAGTCGATGTAGGCGAGCGTTCAAGGCCTGGGCCTCTCCGTTGAGGGATCCATGACCTCCCGAACGGTAGTGTCGCGGCGTCTGTCCCGGGTACCACCCGTTCGGGCACCCGTGACCCTCGACCGAGGCGACCACCTCTGTTGGACGGCCCGGCCGCTCCTCCACAAAGTCGAGGCTCGCCTCATCCTCGATGTTGCGGTACACGATCCGTAGCCAGACTTCTTCGACACGACACCAGGCCGAGATCATGGGTGCGATGTCTCGCCGATGATCGTCACCGACCGAGGCCGCGGCTCACCAAGAATGACCGTGTACGACGACTGATACAACGCGGGTGGGTGTGATCACCGGCAGCCCCCACGGCCCACGGTCTCTGCCGTACGGTGCGCTGATGCGTCACCCCGTACTCCTGACCCTGCTCCTCCCACCCGTGCTGGTGGCTGGCTGCACCGGCGGCCCGGTCGAGCCGTCGGCGCAGGCCGCGTCGCCGCCGCCGAGCCCCTCCGCGCCCGCGGTGGACTACACCGTCTGGCAGGCGGGCCGGTCGGCCCCGGTGCGCGATCCGGTCTACCCGGCCCGCGGCACTGACGCCCTGGACGTGCTGCACTACGGGCTGAAGCTGGCTTGGACCCCATCGACGAAGACCTTGACCGGTACCGCCACCCTGCGGATTCGGCCGACGAAGGACGCCCAGAACCTCGTCCTCGACTTCATGCCCTACCAGGTTGACGGGGTGACGCTGGACGGCGCCACGGTGACCGGGAGGGTCGCGAAGGAGAAGCTGACCGTGGCGGCGCCGGTGGTCGCGGACAAGCCGGTGACGCTCGTGGTGAAGTACCACGGTGCCCCGAAGACCACCCCGATGCCCTCGCATCGCAAGGACACCGAGGCGCTTGGGCTGACCGTTACCAAGGAGGGAGGCCTCTGGACCATGCAGGAGCCGTTCGGTGCGTTCACCTGGTACCCGGTCAACGACCAGCCTTCGGACGAGGCGCTCTACGACATGACTGTCACCGTGCCGGCCGGCTGGTCCGCCGTCGCCAGCGGAACCCCGGGCAAGCGGTCGGGCAACACCTTCAGCTACCGCAGTGCCGATCCGGTGGCCTCGTACCTGACCACGCTTGCCGTAGGAAAGTTCGAGAAGCTGACCGCGAAGGGGCCGCGTGGGATCCCGCTGACCTACTGGTATCGCAAGGGTGCCGACGACAAGCTGCTGCCCTACCTGAAGAAGTCCCCTCAGTACCTGACGTGGCTGGAGAACAAGTTCGGGCCGTACCCCTTCCCGAGCGGCGGGATCGTGGTGGTGGACTCCGCGTCCGGCATGGAGACCCAGCAGATGATCACCATGGGTCGCAAGATCGAGAACACCAACGCCCGCCGGGACCGCTGGGGCAGTGACCTGCTGCACGAGTACGCGCACCACTGGTTCGGCGACTCCGTCACCCCGACCACCTGGACCGACCTGTGGCTCAACGAGGGCTGGGCGCAGTACGCGCAGGACCTGCACACCAAGGAGACCCGCAGGCTCAGCGACGCCAGCCTCGACCGGCACCTGCGGCAGGCCGACGCCGCGTCGCGCAAGAAGCTCGGGCCGCCCGGGCGGCCCAACCCGAAGAACTTCGCCGAGGGAAACGTCTACCTCTGCCCGGAGGCGATGCTGCACGAGATCCACAAGCTGCTGGGCGACAAGAAGTTCTTCGCGCTCGCCCGCGCCTGGGTGCAGGAGCAGCGCAACACCCAGCAGGACCGCGCGTCGTTCATCGCGTTCGTCAACAAGCAGACCGGCCGGGACTTCACGAAGCTGATCAACACCTGGCTGGACTCAAAGACCACCCCGAAGTCCGGCGCGCTCTGACCCGTCGCGGCGGCCCCGGTCATCGCGCTGGTGCCGCCGCAGCCGGGCCGTGCTTCACAGGCAGGGCTGACCGGGCGGGCAGGTCGAAGCTGCTGGCGTGGGGGAGCGATGTGGGAGCCTCGGGATGCGATGACCGTCGGCAGCGCCTGAGTCGTGGGCGAGGCGGCGCCGCGTAGCCGGCGGTCCATTTGGGCGTCGGCCTGCCCGCCAGGAGGCAGGTTCAGCCGATCGGGCGAACGGGCCGGCCCGACCTCCCAGAGAACATCGAAGTGTTCGTCCCCCAACCACTGGGCACCGGGACGCGTCCGGTAGCCAGTGGATGGCCAACCGGCGCCGGCGGTGAACCCGCAGCCGTTGGCGTTGGTACCTGCGCTCGTCTTCGGCCGGAGACGACGTCGTGGCGTTGCAGCAGTGTCCGACCCGGCCGCGAGCGCAACTCCGCGGGACGACGACCTCACCAACTCCGCGCTCACAGCGCTCGGTCACGTCCGCGCATCCGCACGGGGTCCCACCACCCGCAGGTCTCACTGCGCGACGCACTCCGCCACCTGGCGACGGCTCTCAGGGATCTTCCATCCGGCCATCCTCGGGCCCTGTTTCATGATCGCGTACAACCCTTTCCGGCGCGGTGCCGTCTGGAACTGTGAACCCCAGGGAGGTGGCCGGATGCCGGATGCATCGGACCAGGAATACGTCGAGTACGTCACGGCGCGCCTGCCGGCGCTGCGACGGCTCGCGTACGGACTCTGCGGCGACCGCGATCTGGCCGACGACCTGGTGCAGGAGACCGCCACGCGGCTCTACCAGCGCTGGGCGCGGATCGCTGAGGTCGAGCAGCTTGACGCGTACGTCCGCACGGTGCTGGTCCGGCACTTCCTGGACACCCGGCGGCGCGGCTGGTGGCGGGTGCGCCTGTTCGGCGGGCCGCCCGACGTGCGGTTCACCGAGGACCGGGGCGTCGAGGAGCAGACCGTGCTGCGCGACGCCCTGGCCGAGGTGCCGCCCCGTCAGCGGGCGGTGCTGGTGCTGCGTTTCCTGCACGACCTGCCGGTCGAGGAGGTGGCCCGGACGCTGGGCTGCTCGCCCGGGACGGTGAAGAGCCAGACCTCGCACGGTCTGGCGGCGATGCGACGGCTGCTCGGGGACCGCGAGCTGGCCGGTCGGACCGGAGAGGAGCGGTGAGCATGAGGACCGATGACGAACACGTCGCCGACCGGCTGCGGTGGCTGGACGACGAGCCGGCCGGCCCGTCCCGAATCGACCTGCCGGGGGCGATGCGGGAGGCCCGCCGGCGGCGGCGCAACCGTCGGGTGGCGGCGGCCGGGGCGGCCGCCCTGGGCGTGCTGGCGATGGCTGCGCTGCCGGCGGCACTGGGCGGGGACGGGCGGGCGGCGCCTGCGCCGGCCGCGAGCCCCAGCCCGTCGACGCCGTTGCCGGAACTGGGGCCGAACGGTCCGTGGCAGGGGGTGTGCAGGGCCGAGCTGCTGCCCGTGCCGGGCGATCCACAGGCCGCAGTCACCGGCGGTGACCCGGACGGCCGGTGGCTGGTCGGCCGTCGGGCCCCGCAGGGGCAAAGCCGAATGGATTTCGGCCTGCTGATCTGGGAGGGGGATCGGGTCCGGGAGGTCGAGCTGCCGGGCTCGATGCAGAAGTTGACGGATGTGAACCGGGCAGGCCTGGCGGTGGGTTCGTCGGTAGGGGCCGGCAGGGAGTTGCGGGCGTGGGTGGTGCGCAACGGCGAGGTCATCGGCCTGCCCGGGGAGACGCCCAGGGGGGCGATGGCCGTCAACGACGCTGGCCGGATCGTCGGCTATCGCAGTCTGCGGGCCCCCTGGGAGCCGGGGGCCAAGCAACTGCCGGTGGTCTGGGACTCGTACCAGAGCCGACCGGTCGACCTGCCACTGCCCGGCCCGCAGTGGGAGGGCACGGCCATCGGCATCGACGAAGACGGCACCATCCTGGGCACAATGTCCGAGGGGCACCGGGAGCAGTCCACCCGCGCGGTTGTGTGGCGTCCGGGCGCCGCCCGGCCGGAGGTGCTGCCGTTGCCGCAGGTGCCGGGCGGGAAGGCCTCCCAGTTCCTGTCCCTGTCGTTGGCCGGTGGCTGGGTAACCGGCCTCGCCGAACGCTACACCGAGGTGATCCCCCGCAGCGGCGCGTACATGTACCCGGTGCGGATCGACCTGCGGACCGGGCAGGCGGACGTACTGAAGGGCGCCCTCTGGTCCGGGACCGGCAACGGTCGGGGCTGGATGGCCGGTTGGGTCTCCGATGACGTCCCCGGCGTGATCACCGACACGAGGTCGGTGAAACTGCCCATGCCGGACGGCTGGCGCGGCGAGCGGCAGGGCGCGGTGACCAGTTTCAGCGACGACGGCCGGGTGCTCGGCGGGAAGCTCGAGTCCGACGACCAGGTCCGGCCGGTGCGCTGGACCTGCCGGTGACCGGGTCCGGGGGCGGTCCCGCACCGCCCCCGGACCGCAGCGGTTCAACGCGGCCGACGGATGTCGCCGTACGCCCGGTAGAAGCCGCACGCCGGACTCCCGGACCTCCCGTGACCAGGCGGTGGTCGTCGAGGGCCGGCACAGACGGTCTGGCCGAGCGGATCGCGGGGCCGGGTCGTCGGGAGATCGAGAACGAGATCTGGGACTGGGTCGTGCGAGGCGAGGATGACGCCGACGAGTTCGTGGGCTTATCCGAGGAGGACGAGCAGCGCCACGGCGCCACCGACGAGGACCTCAGGGCAGCGTACGAGAAGGCTTTGGCTGCGCGGCAGCCGAGAGCCACGACGAGCGGGACGACTCCCGGCACTGGCACGGGTACCTCTGGTACCACCAACAGGACACGGAAACGCTGCTCGCGAGCGAGGACGGTGAGGTCTACCTCGGCTACGGCGTCTATCCGCCAGCGGACTCCGACGAGGTTGCCTATGCAGCCCTGTAGAGGCCGAACAGCAAACCCGCTACCAGGCGACCTCGATCGGATTCTGGACGAGATCGTCTTCCCAGTGCTCCGCGAGAACGGTATGCGGGTGGAGTGGAACCGCCAGCAGTCCAGACGGATCAGGGTGACCGGCGCGCAGCGGTACGCGCCGTTGACGTGAGAGGAGCGGCGAAGCTAACCAACGAACCAAGCGTTACCGGAATCACGGCCGTCATATTGCCCGGCCGGTCCTCGTGGGCGTCGGAGCGGACGCGTACACCTTCTCCGGCGTTATTCCGCACAATGGTGCTGTTCGTTGACCCACCCATGCGCCCTGCGCGGAGGGCGAAGCCCAAGCTCGTTGAACGCCACGCCGATCGAGCCACCGCGGCTTGGACCTGTGGTGGACGGGACGCCGGTGCTGACCGTGTCGGCCTGAGTCTGAGCCTGGGCGGCCGGCGGCCGGGGGTGGACGCGCCGATCACCAGGCGCAGGGCGCGTAGTCCTTGAGGAAGCAGCCGTACAGGTCTTCGCCCTGTTCGCCGCGAACGATCGGGTCGTAGACCCGGGCCGCGCCGTCGACCAGGTCCAGCGGGGCGTGGAAGCCGGCGTCCGCCAGCCGCATCTTCGTCGGGTGGGGTCGCTCGTCGGTGATCCAGCCAGTGTCGACGCTGGTCATGAGGATGCCGTCGGCCAGCATCTCCTGTGCGCTGGTCCGGGTCAGCATGTTCAGCGCGGCCTTGGCCATGTTGGTGTGCGGGTGCCCTGGCCCCTTGTAGCCGCGGGCGAACTGGCCCTCCATCGCCGACACGTTCACCACGTACTTGCGGCGGGCGGTCGCTGCGGCCATCGCCGGTCGCAGCCGGCTGACCAGCACGAACGGTGCGGTCACGTTGCACAACTGCACTTCGAGCAGCTCGACCGGGTCCACCTCGTGCACCCGCTGCACCCAACTGTTGACCGGGTCGAGGTCCGGCACCAGACCGCCGGCGTCGATGGCGCTGGCTGCCGCGATCCGTTCCGGCGAGGCGGAGCCGCTGGTCAGCGCCAGCGCGGTGAGCGCCTGCGGGGTGATCGCGGGCGACTTCGGTGCGGCGACCAGGCTGCCCGCCGGGTCGCCCCGGCCGGCCGGTTTGGCGAACGTGATCATCTCCGGCAGCGGACCGTCCGGCAGGGCCGCCGCTTCCGCGGCGACGAGCTGCGCATACGCCCCGGCCGTGCGGCGGACGGTCTGCGCCGCGTTGTTGATCAGGATGTCGAGTGGTCCCTGGCCGCTGACCGAGTCAGCGAGGGCAATCACCTGGGCGGGGTCCCGCAGGTCGATGCCGACGACCCGCAGGCGGTGGAGCCAGTCCCCGCTGTCGGGCATCGCGGCGAATCGGCGGACCGCGTCGTGGGGAAACCGTGTGGTCACCGTGGTGTGCGCGCCGTCGCGCAGCAGCCGCAGCGCGATGTACATGCCGATCTTCGCCCGGCCGCCGGTGAGCAGCGCGCGCCGGCCGGTCAGGTCGGTGCGGGCGTTCCGGCGCTCCCGGTTGAGCGCGGCGCAGGGCGGGCAGAGCTGATGGTAGAAGGCGTCCACCTCGCGGTAGCGCTGCTTGCAGACGTAGCAGCCGCGGGGATTGTGCAGGAAGCCGGCCGTGGCACCCACGGTGGGGGAGGCGAGCGGGTTGCCCTGGGTCTCGTCGTCGATCCGGCCCGGGGCGCCGGTGGCGGTGGCCGCCGTCACCGCGCGGTCGGCCGCCGCGACGGCATCCCGCCGTACCTCGCGTCGCCGCTGCTTGATCACCTTGTAGAGCTTCGCGGTGGCCCGCTGCACCCGCACCACGTCGGGGTGATCGGGAGGCAGGTCCTCCAACGCCTCAAAGACGCTGAGACAGGTCTCCAGCCGGGTCGGGTCGATGCCATGTTGACCGGTTCCCGCAATGTTGTCCGCCGTCATGCTGTCGCTGTCTCGTCCCGTTCCCTGCGCCGGATCTACCCGGCCCACCCCAAGTCCGACCCGGAACTGTACGCACCGCACGGCCTCCGCCGCATCCCGCGCCTGTTCATCAGCCCGAAGACCGTCGAGGTGAACCTCGGGCGGGTGCAATTTCAGGTCAGAGAAGCCGTTAGGTATCACTACCGGACGGAGCCCAGTCGGTAAGGGCTACCACGGGTGCGTTCGACGCGTCGTAGGTGCAGGCGTCCTGCACAGGTGGATCAGCACGTTCTGAACGACCGGCACCAGATGGGTGTAGGCGCCGCCCGTCTCGGCCGGTCGAAGCTGCACCCTGTCCGAGTCGGGCGTCGGCACGGATCCTCGCCGACGCGTGGCTGGGTGGTCGCCCGGAGTGGCGAGAAGTGGTGCCCTGACAGTTGAGGTCAGGAGCACTCCTGGCAGAGCTTGCGGCCGTCGGGCTGCACGGCGAACTGACTGCGGTGGTGCACCAGAAAGCAGCGCGGGCATCGGAACTCGTCCGGCTGCATCGGCACGACAGCCACGGTCAGTTCCTCGCCGGACAGGTCCGCGCCGGGCAACTCGAAGTTCTCGGCAGCTTCCGCCTCGTCGAGGTCGACTCTCGCTGACTGCGACGCCACGCCGCGCGCCTTGAGTTCCTCCAGGCTGTTGTCTTCAGCCTCAACAGCGGGTCGGCGCGGTGCGTCGTAATCGACGGGCTTGCTCATCGTGGTGGCCTCTCCGGCTTGTTTCATGGGTGTCACGGGTAGACCGCGGGGGTCATGTCGTGGCGCTCAAGAGAGCGGTTGAAGGGCAGGCTCGCCCTTGGATGCGAGGGGCGCCGTCGGCAGTGATCGGCCAGGTGGAGAGTAGCTCGCGCTCCCCGGCCCTGGCCGGTCCTGAAGGGCGCTGCGAGACGATGTCCAGGGCCGGCCGTTGCCGTCTGCCGCCCTCGCGATGTGGCAATCCGTGACCGCGACGCCCGTGCCCGCCCACCTTCTTGCCTCTACGGGCATCGACATCCTGCGTACCCCGCTGCAAGCGTCGAGGCCAACGCGTACGCGGACAGACGGGTGCGCGGGGGTATGGCACGAGTGCTTCGACGGGATCAGCCCCGCACTTCCGCTTTTCGCGGACCGTGATGATCATCTTCCCGGTTGACGAGGCCGTCGAAGTACGAAGACCCTGCTGTTCGCGCGCTGCTTCCCGCCACCATCGCCGCGGACACCCGGAGCCGTGTGCCGACGGAAGGCTCCAGCAACGGATCAGCCACTTCGGCGGTTACCCCACTGGCGCGGGCTCTGGACCGAGCCCCGGCCGTCGAGGCGCTGACCCTTTCCATGCGGTTGAGGCGAGGCGACCTTGCCCTTCCCGCGTCGGGCAGCCCGATTTGCGTAAACGGCAGGCTCGTCGGTCTCGGTCTCGGCCGTGGTTGGCGTGTCGGCATCCTCGCCGTGGGCGTCTTGAACGGGCTCAGGCTCTGGCATCGGTATCTCCCTGGATTCGTGGGCTTCCTGCCGACCATCGCCAGCTGGCGGACGCAGACTGCTTCAGAAGCTCGGCGAACTGCGTCACGCCGGGAAGATCTTAACCGAGGAGGAGTTCACGGACGCCGGCACTGCCCGGTGGCGGTGGCGGGCGGCAGGGCTGGAGAGCGCGCCTCGTGTGACGCCGCCCCGCTCCCCGTCGGTTGGGTCAACGGCACGCGAGATGGCAATCACTGGCGCTCGGTTGAACTACGGGGGGACGGGGGACGAGTGGTCCGAGGTCACCTCGCCTGCAGCGCGGGGCCAATGATCATCCAGTCGTCGAGACCTCTCCGCCGATTCCGGTCTCGTTGCCGTCGCTGTCGTGGAAGACGTACTTCCAGACCGAGTCGTGCTTCTCAACGTCGACCGGCTCCAGGCCCCGTCCGGAGATCCTCGCAACCTCGGCGACTGGGTCGTCGACCCAAATCATGCTGACAGCTCCGCCGGCCCGGTCCGGATCCTGGATGATGTACACGTACCGATCCTCGGCCAACTGCCAGACCGCCTCGATCTCGTTCGGATAGAAGGACGGCTCAGCACCGAGCAGCCGCTTGTACCACTCCACGGCGCTGTCATAGTCGCGCACCGGGATGCCCGCAAACACTCCTACCGCCATGTCCGTCTCCTCAGTCGATGTCGAGCCCGACCGGTGCCGGGCACTGAAGGACAGACCGGACCTGGCAGCGAAACCTGACGGGGTCGACCCGATCGCCTTCAGACGGGTCCCGCGCCCAGGTTAGCCCTTGCAGTGGCGGTGTGCGTGGTGCTGGCCGACGCAGTCACGTTCGCCGCGATCGCGGACTGGGCACGGGACCTGGACCGGACCATCGGACACCACGGCAGCAACGGTGAACCCCTGACCGCGCGGGAAAGGTACGGCGTCTCCACGACGTCTGGCACCGCGCCGGGGCCAACGCCGCACTCGGGACATACGCGTCGCGCACCAGTGTCCCGTACTCCGGCTGATAGTCGTCGTCGACGAATTCGCGCAGTGCCGCCACGGACGCCGTAACTAGCAAACCGGACGCCGGTCCGCAGCCCCGCTCATGAGGGCCGATCCTCGAAGATCCGCCAGCAGGCGTCCCGCGCCGCGGTCAACTGCTCCGGCTCCAGGCCGGCAAAAAGCCACGCGTACCGGTCCGCCGGGGGTCGTACCGCGCTGCCGGGGACACCGGAGAGCGCCTCGGCCACCATCGGCCCACCCCTGACCAGCACCAGGCCGGTTTCCAGGACCGGTATGAGCTTCGGCTCCACCACACCCGGCGCGCGATCGCGGATATCCGCGGCGTAGAGGTGGCCGTCCTCGTCGGGGACCAGGTTCAGGCCGACTGAGCGGGGACGTCGCCGGGCGGCCACCAGGTTGGCGACCATCGTCAGGCAGGTGTGCCGCACCATGGTCAGCTGCCCGGGGTCGAGCCGGCCGAGGACCGGCGCGAACCGGGCCGCGACCATGGCCGGTGCCGGGCGCGGGTCGGCCGGGTCCGGCCGGGCGCTGACCAGTTGCTCGAGTGCGTGGCCGGCGGTAGCGATGGCGGCCACCGCCTCGTAGCCGAGAACGAGCTCGGGAGGCAGCAGGAACTCTGCCACCTCCCGGACGGCGACCGGCCCGGACGGGTCCGGACGGGTGTCCGGTGCCTCATCCGGTTCCACGACGAAGGCCGGCGGCTCGGCCTGCGGTTGCCAGACGACGCTGACGTACCAGTACAGCGGCGAGTGGGTCGACCGCGCCTCGGACTGGTACAGCGTCACGCTTCCTCCGGCACCGTCCCGCCACAGCGTGTACCGGACCGTGCCGTCGGCGGTGAGCGGCCGGGGGACGACACCGAACGTGCAGCCGTAGGCGCGCAGCCGATCGAGGTATCCGGTGAACGGGCCGGTCGACCTGCGCCACGCCGCGTGTTCACCCGTACCGTCCCGGGAACGCCCGGCCTGGACGAGGGTGGCCTCCTCCGGCACCGGGAAACTGTCGGGGAAGCCGGGTGGCAACCCGCGCGCGTCCAGTTCGGACAGCGGTTCCATGTCCGTGAACCGGTCGGCCCTCGGGTCGGATTCGAACGGATCCTCCGGCTGCCGCTTGGGTTCCAATTTTCCGTCGACCCCGGCGGCGGCCAACGCGTCGAGGATGATCCGGACGATCAGGGCGGCGTACCGGATCTCGTCTTTCATGTCCAGGTGCAGGACGGGTACACCATCCTCGTCGAGCACCTCGCACCAGTTTGGCAGGCTCCACTCTGGCTCGTCCGGGTGGCGAATCAGGGAGATCTCCGCCGCCGCGGCCTGCAGCGCGGCACGGGCCACGACCCGGTCGGTCGCATCGTAGACGGCGAGCGCGACTCCGGAGGAGTTCTCTGCGACGTAGACGACGAGCGCTGGTTCATCGGGATGCGGCACGCCGAGGATGCTGCCATATACGCACGCATCTGGCGCCCCTCTGTTTCGAGACACCATTGGGAGTGGCGTTCTAAGCTGGGTGGCGGCGGGTCCGGGAAGTGACTTCTCCGAAGAGCCGGCTTGGGGATGCGAGCTGGTCACGCTGGAGTCTGTAGTCGTTCCCCGTTGTCCTCCCGGGCCCGCCGCCGTGGTGTTCGCGGCGTCGTTGATCATGCATCGGTAGATGATGTCGGACAGGCGTCGTTTCACCGCGTGCATGGCTTCCATCGATGTCTTCCCGGAAGCTTACCCACCCGCACGAACACCGCACCTACAAACCATCCTTCGATAAATGCGGTGTGTCGGAGAACGTGGCTTCGCAGGTGACCGCCGGTTACGTGACGCGGGGAAGCCCTGCGAGATCGTGCCCGAGGGTGTGCCGGAGTGTGAGGACGTTGTCGGGCTCATGGCTGGGCTGATCGATCGGGTCAGCACGCGGGGTACTTACGGCCGCGAGCGTCAGTTCGAGGAATCGTTGTGAGGCAGCCCGCTGCGGTGTCTCGCCGAGGCGCCCGAGGTGTTCGTTGAGAAACAGCATGAGGAAGATGTCTTCCACCCACCGGTCGGGACGGAAGGTGCCTTCGGATTTTGCGCGAGCGATCAGGTCCTCGAACCCTTTGAGGGTTTTGTGTCGTAGTCTGTCGACCTCGGCGTTTTCGCCTGCTGGGATCGCGCGGAGCGCGGCCAGGTGGTTGACCTCGTTGACCTGCTCGGTGAACAGCCACTTGAGGAAGCTGGTGAACCCAGACCAGCCGCTGTCCTTCGCGAGCGCCTCGGTGAGGGCATGCTCGTGTCGCGAGAGGCTGTCAAGGACCACCTCGATGATCAGTCCCTGCCGATCGGAGAAGTGGCGGTAGAGCGTGGCGTTGCCGAGGCCTGCTCGCTTGGCGATCTCGTCGAGGGGGGCGTCGAGACCGTACTCGGCGAACACCTCGCGGGCCGCGTTCAGAAGGGCCTGGCGATTGCGGCGTTGATCGGTGCGGGGACGCCGCGGCCTCGGGTCCATGTGTGCCATTGGGCCGATCCTATCGGCCGCGGACCGCGGCGTGGCCTACCCCACCGGTAAAACGTGGACTGCTCCCCGTTTTCGACGTAGCTTGGCCTCACAGGTCACGGCCCGAGGGAGTGGATCATGAAATTCGACTACGTCATCGTCGGCGCGGGCGCGGCTGGAAGCGTGCTGGCCAACAGGCTGTCGGAGAACCCGTCCAACAAGGTTCTGCTGATCGAGTACGGGGGCGGGGACATCAACCCGATGCACTACATCCCCAAGGGCTTCTTCTTCACCCTCCGCGGTGAGCGCTACTCGTATCACTACCGCACCCAGCCGATCGGGCCTAGCGGACAGATCGAGACCTGGACGCGGGGCAAGGTGACCGGTGGGTCGACCACGATCAACGGGATGATGTACACCCGCGGCGCACCGGCCGACTACGACGCGATCGTCGAGCGGGGCAACCCTGGTTGGGGCTGGGACGACATGCTGCCCGTGTTCAAGGCGATGGAGGACCACCAGCTCGGCCCGTCGCCGATGCGGGGCGCCGGTGGCCCTCACGGCGTTTCCATCAGCGAGGACGACGAAGAGGTCACCACCGCCATCCTCGCCGCCGCCGAGAAGGTCGGCTGGCAGCGTTCGGCCGACACCAATGCCCACGACGACGAACGCATCGGCTTCACCCCGTCATCGATCAAGAACGGTGTGCGGGTCAGTGCGGCCAGCGCTTTCCTGCGGCCGGCGCTAAAGCGGCCCAACCTGACCTATCTGAAGCGGACGAAGGTGGGTTACCTGCTCTTCGACGGGCACCGGGTCGTCGGCGTGCGTGCCACCCGCAAGGGTTCGGGGTACCAGGACTATCTGGCTGCCAAGGAGGTCATCCTGTCGGCCGGGACGATCGAGAGCGCGCTGCTGCTGGAGCGATCCGGCATCGGACGACCGGAGGTACTCCGGGGCGCCGGGGTGGACGTCGTGGTGGAGAGCCCGAATGTCGGCGAGCGGGTGATCGAGCAGCGGGGCGTCAGCTTCCAGGTCAAGCTGAAGGACCAGATTGGCTTGACCCAGCGGCTCAACTCCGTGCCCAAGGAGGGCTGGGAGGGGTTCAAGTACCTGCTGACCCGCCGCGGCCCGATCGCCACAGGTGGATACGATCTCCTCTCCGCCTTCAAGTCCTCCCCGGAGCTTGAGCGGCCCGACATCCAGGGGATCTGGCTACCGATGGCGCTCGATGTCTCCTCGCCCACAATGAAGCTGGCCAAGCACTCGGGGTTCATGTTTGTGGGGTACAAGATCAGGCCGACCACCGAAGGCTCGGTCCACCTCGGTGGCCGACTTCCGGAGAACGGGCCACTGATCAACGCCCGGTTCCTCGAGACTGAGGAAGACCGTACGGCGACCTCGAAGATCCTCGATCGGGCTCGCGAGGTGGTCGCCCAGAGCCCGGTGGCGGACCTCGTCCAGGAGGAGGAGTTCCCCGGCCCCAAGGTGTCGACACCGGAGGAGGTTCTCAGATACTCGATCGACACCGGAGGCGGGATCTACCACGCCATCGGCTCGGCAGCCATGGGGCCGAACGATGACGATGTCGTCGACTCCCGCCTGAGGGTGCGAGGGGTGTCCGGGCTGCGAGTGATCGACGCTTCGGTCTTCCGGCAGCAGCCGTCAGGCAACACGGCGGCACCCACCATGGCCCTCGCGTGGCGCGCAGCCGACCTGATCGAGCAGGGCGAATAACAATGCGAGATTGCACAGCAGGGCAACCAGCCCGCCCGGTCGCAGACGCGAGCCCTCGCGTGACCGCGCGGTAGCCCCGAACGGCACGCGGCTCCGTCAGCCCCAGCGCAGACGGAGCCGTTGCCGTTCGGAAGATCAGAAACCTGTGACTGGGTATCCACACACGCCTTTTCCACGAGCCTCGTGACGTGTTCCGATACCTACGGGATCCTCGATCCCGGAGGACGCCTGGACCGGGACTGGACTACACCGACGCCGTCTACGGCGAACAGACCAGCCGTTTGTCCCGCTCGATGTCACAACGGCGGCCCGGCCGGTGTCTCCATGGCGTGACGACCTACCAACCCGTCGACACAGCCGCCGACACAGGAGAAGACATGGAGCACACGACCCGCATCCCGCCGGCCGAGATCAGCGGCGTCAAGGGAGCGCTGATCAAGCGGATGGTCGAGAAGAGACTGGGGAAGGTGCCGACGGCGCTGGGCGTCTTCTGGCACAACCCCAAGGTCCTGTTCGCCAGTTCCGGCCTCGGCGGCAAGCTGCAGAAGTGGGATGCCTGTGACGAGACCCTGAAGTCGTTCGCCCACATGGCGGTCGCGTCGTTGGTCGGTTGCACGTGGTGCCTGGACTTCAACTACTTCGAGGCGCGCAACAAGGGGCTCGACGTGGAGAAGGCGCGCGAGATCCCGCGGTGGCGGGAGGTGGACGTCTTCACTGCGCTGGAGCGGGACGTCCTGGAGTACGCCGAGGCGATGAGCCAGACACCGCCGACCGTGACCGACGAGCTGGTGGACCGGCTACACGCCGCGCTGGGACCTGCCGCCGTGGTCGAGCTCACCTCGGTGATCGCGTTCGCGAACATGAGCACGCGTGGCAACGTGGCGCTCGGCATCGAGTCCGACGGCTTCGCCGCCGCGTGCGGTTTGAAGCCGTTGGCCGAGCGACCGGGAGTAGCGTCCGGGTCATGAGCGAGGACACCCTCGTCGCCCACCGCAGCCTGCTGTTCACCGTCGCCTACCAGCTGCCCGGCTCGGTCGCCGACGCCGAGGACGAGGTGCAATAGACCTGGCTGCGGTGGGCGGCCTTGGTCGACGCCGAGCGCTGCGAGGTCCCCGCAGGCGTACCTCGTGCGGATCGTGACCCGGCTCTGCCTCAACCGGCTGCGTACGCTCGCGCGGCACCGCGAGGAGTACGTGGGCGAGCGGCTGCCCGAGCCCCTGCTGACCAGCCCGGACGTCGCCGAGGACGGCGAGCTCACGGAGAGCGTGTCGATCGCCATGCGGGCGGTACTCGAGACGCTGACGGCGTGGCACAGCCGAGTCACCGGTGCCATCTTTCCAAGTACTTCGCGACGTAGGGTCACGCCACAGCCGGAGCTGTCAGAATCGTGTTCAAGGAGCCGGTACGCGGGGGCGGGGAGAAGTCATGAGTGACTGGAACGACAAGATCATCGCTGAGTTCCGCGGCAACGGTGGTCAGGTGGGCGGTCAGTTCGCTGGCGCGCCGCTGCTGCTGTTGCACACGGTCGGCGCCAAGAGCGGCCAGTCTCGCGTGAACCCGGTGATGTACCAGAAGGTGGACGGCGGCTACGCCGTGTTCGCGTCCAAGGGCGGTGCTCCCACCAATCCTGACTGGTACTACAACCTGCTCGCTCATCCGCAGGTCCAAGCGGAGATCGGTACGGACACGGTCGAGTTGGCCGCCAGAGTTGCCGTCGGGGAGGAGCGGGACAGGATCTGGAGCATGCAGAAGGCCGCGTATCCAGGCTTTGTCGACTACGAGCGGAAGACCGCCCGCCAGATCCCAGTCGTCGTACTGGAACCTGCGCCGTAGGCGGAGCCGGTACAACCGCAGTGCCCGCCGGTGCGGGCCGCGCCGCTGGTCCGGTGCCTATCCGCGCGCGCCGCGAAGCGCTCGCAACCGAAAGTGACGTCGGCACCTGGACAACGGGCACTGCTGGTGATGGCCACCTCCGGGGCCGTTCTGAGGCAGTGGACGCGGCCAGAGCCGGTGATCATCCCCGATGCCGGCGTGGCTCGTCGAGGACGCCGGCATCGCGGTCATCGACCTGAGCCATGGGTGCCGCGTCACCGCCGTACGGCATCTACCGCATGGCGTTGTCCTCGCTTCGGCCCTGGTGCCCGGCGGCGTGCTGTTCGCCTTCGCGGACGGTTCGCTGGTCACCATCGACCGCGCCGGCAACGTCGTCGCCCGCATGCGGCTATCGGCGCAGGTTGACCGGCTGGTTCCCGGAGACAACGGTCCGACGCACGCCGTTGGCAAAGGTCACCTCGGCATGCTCGATAGTCCGACCACGGCAACGCCCCGCTTCTCCAGCGAGTATCCGCCCATGCCGCCGCCGTGCGTGCTGACCGCTTCGTAGCGGCCATGGTCGGTAGCTGGTCACTGAGTCGAGCGGGCATTCTGAAGTAGCCGATGAGCGGATCATCGGCCCTGGGGCGGCGCGGGGATCATGCTGACCCGTGCCGTCTGCTGTTCCTGTACCTGGCGGGCGGTCTGTAGGAAGTCGAGGATCGTGGCGAGTTGGTCGTTGTTGTACCTGCCGAGGGCCTGTGCGCCGGCAGCGCCGACCGGTAGGTAGATGTCTTGTTCAGCGGTGCGCGCGGCGTCCGTTGCTGTGACCAGGACCCGCCGTCGGTTCTCGGCGTCACGGGTACGGCGGACCAGGCCGGCGCGTTCCAGGCGGTCGATGACCGTGGTGGTCGCCGCTGGGCTGAGTCTGAGGGCGCTGGTGAGTTCCCCCGCCGACAGCGGACCGCCGTTGGCGAGCACGAGATCCATGGCGCGTAGGTCAGTGCGGTTGAGGCCGAGCCGAGCGGCGGCAGCTTCGTCGAAGGCGTCGAAGCTCTGCTGGAGCAGCCGCAGTTGCATCGCTACGTCCCGGATAAGGCTATCCTTCGACATTCGAAACCTTCTGCTATCGTAGTGTCCGACGATCGAAATGATACCAGTTCTGCGGAGGACACGATGACCACCGACGACCGCCAGATCCAGGAACTGTTCGGCCGACTCATGCAGGCCTGGACCGACAACGACGCCGTCGCCTACGGGGCCTGCTTCACTGAGGACTCCGACTACGTCTCCTACGACGGAACCCGCGCCATCGGCCGCCACGACATGCAGAACGCCCACGACCAGCTCTTCCGCGGCGTGCTCGCCGGATCCGCACTCGTCGGTGGCGTCGAGTCGATCCGGCACGTCGCTCCAGGGGTGGCCATCGTCCACGGCACCGCGTCGGTGCTGATGCCCTGGCGCTCGAAACTGCCCAAGCGACGCCTGTCCCGCCAGACACTGGTCGCCGTGCGCACCGACCGTGCCTGGCGGTTCACCGCACTGCACAACGGGCGGGTGCGTCCAGTGCAAATTCCGCCCCCGAATTCGCTGCCCTCGCACATGGCTCAGGCCATGGGCCAGGCAGCCCGCCGCCTCGGTGTGGGCCGGCCTACTCCCAGAACCTGACCGTCCCGGCCGGCGCTCGCCGCTGCCGAGACGTCCTCATGCCGCCGATCGCTCGTCGCTGTCCGTCGCGGCGGCCAGTTGGCCAGGGCTCAGTCGAGCCGATGCGCGGGTCCACCAGCGGCGTCTGGCAGGGCGCCGTGCGGCAATATTCGAGCGGGCCCACGACCTCCGTGTCGGCCGGTTCCGATGTGGCGCGCGCCGTAGGCTTTCCTAAAGATTTCGGTGCAGGCCCTGCCCGCCCCGCGGACCACCGCCGCCCTCGCTCGACCTGCTGGCGGCTTCGGTGCAGGGCACACGGTCCGCGCAGGTAGCAAGCGGGCACGTCCGGCGGCGGGGTCACGGCGGTGCCGGCCACGATCAGCACAACAGCGAGAAGATCCGCCAGGTGGGCTCTAGTAGTAGTTGTCGATCGGCTGGCGCGCCTCGTCGAACAGTGCCGGCCCGTCGTACCGTACCGGGGGCAGCGGCGGGGTGGCCGGCTTGACGTCCTCGAACTGTTCCGCGGACAGGGCGTACACCACCCGGCCGAGGCCGGAGCGGCCGATTGCGGTTGCACACATCGGGCAGGGCTGGCAGCTGGTGAACATGGTGGTGGCGGCCGCCAGGTCGGGGGTGAGTTCCCGAGCGGCCCAGCGGGCCAGCTTCAGTTCTGGATGAGCGGTGATGTCCGAGTCGGAGACCACGGTGTTGTGGTCCTCGATCAGGACGGTGCCGTCCGCACCGACCAGCAACGAGCCGAACGGCCGTTCGCCGCAGGCCCCGGCCCTGCTGGCGAGTTCCACGGCACGGCGGAGAAACTTCTCGTCGTCAGGGGTCATCGGTCCTCCTGGGATCTGTGATACGCGGCCACGGCCGCGAGGGTATGCCAGGCGCGTTCGGGCTGGCGGATCTCGGTCACGTCGCCGTGGAACGGATCGAGCACCACCGCCTCCGCGCCGAGCAGACGGATCTGGTCGATGTCGGCGATGATCTGGTCGATCGTGCCGACACCGGCGAGCCGGTCCGGGGCGGTGACCGCCTCTCGGGTCTCCGGGAGTTTGATGCGCGGCGTCAACGCGGGCACCCGGGTGGCCCAGCTCGTCGGCGGTGGCCTTCAGCCGCCCGGCTGCGTCCGCCAGCCATCCGGGGGTGACCCGCAACCGGTGCCAGGCGTCACCGAACCGTACCGCGCGACGCAGGCCGGCGTCGCTGTTGCCGCCGACCCCCACGACGTCCGCAAGATCATCGAATGAGGCAAAGTCCTGAAGGGTCACCGACTACAAGGGGAGAGCAGGCCAGGACATGGTCCGATGTCCACCCTCTGGGAGGGGTGACCGGGTTGAGATCGGTGACCGATGTAAGAAACGGCGCGTCCGAGACATTTCCTGGTGACGGAGTAACTCTGACAGGAAGGGCCGAAGCCGGTGCCAGAACCCCAACCGGACGATCATTTCAACGCTGTATACCAGGCGCATTACCGGCAGGTGTATGCGTATGCCGTCACCCGCGCCGGTCGCCAGCTGGCCGACGAGGTCGTGGCCGAGACGTTCCTGGTGGCGTGGCGGCGGTTGCCGGAGTTGCCGAGGGCAACGCCGCTGCCGTGGCTGCTTGCCGTCGCCCGCAACGTCGTGGGTGCGCGATACCGCGCAGAAGAGCGGCAGCAGGCCGTCGCTGCCGAGATGCGCGCGTGGATCACCGATGAGGAGTTGTCCGTCGCCGACGTGGCAGACGGCATCGCCGAGCGGGCCGCGGTTCTCACGGCCCTGGCTCGGTTGTCTGACGGCGACCGCGAATTGTTGACGCTGGTTGCCTGGCATGGGCTGGCGCCAGGTCACGCAGCTCGGGTCCTCGGCTGCTCTACGGCGGCGTACTACGTGCGACTGCACCGCGCCCGGCGTCACTTGAAGGACGCCATGGTTGCCGCCACCGAACCGGAATTGCCTCGACCCGCCGCCACACTCGTCCCGAAGGAGTCGATCCGATGAGCCGCTCACCAAATATTGTGGACCTGCTTGCCGAGGCCCGGCCGGCACGACTGGACCCGCCGAACCGGGACGAGCACACCGCACGGGTCGTTGCCGGAATCCTGGCCAACGCTTCGACCGCCGACGGGCGCGCCGCGGCCGACCAGCTCCGCAGGCCCAAGCGTCTGCGGGTGGCTCTGCTCGCGTCGGTGGGCGTGACCGTGGCCGCCGTCACTGCCGCCGCGGTGGCCCTGGCCCTGCCCGGCGCCGCTCCGCGCAAGGCACCCGATGCCGCACCCGCCGTCGCGTCGCCCGCCACGCAGGCGCCGATGGACTCCAGCCGGTTGTTGCTCGTGGCAGCCGAACGCAGCGACAAAGCCCCGCCGGCCGGCGGGCGCTATCTGACCATCCAAACCGAAAGCGGCTTCGCGGTGCCGGTCGAGGCCGCCGACGGTACGTACACCATGTTCGACAGAACCGGTGGCCAGTACTGGCTCGCCAGCTCCAGCGCTGACAGCAGTTGGGCGATGTCGCAGTCGCTCGGTGCCGCGCCCGCCACGCCGAGCGACGAGGCCGCCTGGCGTCGCAACGGCTCCCCGGCCGTCATCAGGATCACCAAGCCGAAGCCTTTCGACCTGCAGACCGCCGCGGGGAAGGTCCACGGCAACACGGTCGACGCAGCGCACCTCTTCGCCCTCGGCGACCGAAACGTGTCGCAGGCACAACTCGATGCGCTGCCGACCGACCCGGCCGCCCTCCGCGGCGCACTGCTCAGCCGCTATGACGGGGGAGGTGGCGACATGCCCACCGACCGCGACCAGTGGCTGCTCACCGTCGCCGCCAGCGTGGTGATCGACCTGCCGGTCAGCAACGAGGTCCGCGCCGCCACCTACCGAATGCTCGCCGCGTTGCCCGGCGTGCGCGGGCTAGGATCCGTGCACGACATGCACGGCCGGCCCGGGCAGGCGGTCGCATTCACCCAGGACAGCCCCGGGAACGGCCGCTTCGAGGTGCGTCTGATCATCGACCCGAACACCGGGCAGGCCCTAGCCAAGGAGATGCGCGTGGTGAAGCCGCGTGGCCTGTGGTCGTGGATCACGCCGGGCGCAATGTCCACGTATCAGCTGGTACTCGTATCGAAAAACACCAACGAGAACCCGCCGACGGTGGACGTCAAGAACTGACCTCCTGAACACCGGCCGGCGGCGCAGCAGCGCCGCCGGCCGTCAGCCGGTCGAGCGCGCCGATGGGCGTTCCCGCCGCAGCCAGTCGACCCAGTTGCGCGAGGTCTCGTGGTTGACGCCCCGCTCTCGGCCCACCTTCCGCCAGCTGTCCAGTTGACGACCCCGCACGCCTATGGGTGCGTCCTTCGCGGCATGAGCGCCATCGGTACCCGTACGCGTGCCCGGCAAACGGTTACGGCGCTTCGTTAGGGCTCGACCGGGCGGCTGCTGGCGTTGTATGCGTTCTTGGCGGCGACCACGGCCGCCTGGATGTGCTCGGGGTGGACGCCGTGTACGTTGAGCGGCGGGTGCATACGCCGGACAAGTTCGGCCTCGATGGTCGCCGGCTCCGGGTCCTGCGCCCAGGTCAGGCACAGGTGCGCGTACATCCACGCGGTCAGCCGCGCCTCATCCTCAGAGACCAGGACAACTCGATCGGTCCAGGTCGTCCGGTATCCCTCGGACACGAGCAGACCGGCCAATGTACGGCGCAGAGTCGAGCTGCCCGAACGCCTCAGATGGTTGCGCAGGATCCG
The DNA here is from genome assembly GCF_040654475.1 of Micromonospora sp. NPDC050686. Lineage (NCBI taxonomy): Bacteria > Bacillati > Actinomycetota > Actinomycetes > Micromonosporales > Micromonosporaceae > Micromonospora > Micromonospora sp. NPDC050686. The sequence goes on along the minus strand of NZ_JBFAID010000007.1, from coordinate 112,249 downwards.
GCCCCGCAGGCTGGTCGCGCGTCCGAGATACAGCAGCCGTAGCGACGGGACGCTTTCATTCGGCGTCCCGCGGAGGTCGGGAAAGACCGTAGGACCAGCCCACCAGGCGTAGACACCGCTGCCACGGCTAAGCCGCTTGACGGCGACATCGAGTCCGACCGGCACGCCGGAGAGCAGTCGCAGGGCCTCTTCGACCCGGGCTCCGTCGGTGGGAACGTCGTCGGGTCGCGCTTCGGGAATGGTCATCGAGACCATCCTAGGCGTCCCGGGCAGATCTGGCCGGGGCTGCAAGGACACCAACGGGCGGTCGCACTCTTTGGTCGACGCCGCAACGGGATCGGCGTGGGCGGCCGTCACGGCGGCGGCGAACGGAATCATCGCGCGGCGCGTCCTGCTGGACATTGCGAGGGTCCGCGATGTGCCATGGTTGGAACCGGGGCAGGGTGTGTTTCCCGACGACCTCGAGGAGGCCGAGCGCTGCCAGGGTGTGCGTGTGCGATCCGGCGACGCGGTACTCCTGCGGACCGGCTATGGCCGCGTCCGGAAGGAGGCCGGCGCGGCCAGCGGTCTCACGCAGGCCGGCTGGCACGCGCCGAGACCAACAACCTGCGGAAACGGGGAAAAGAACCTGCCTGCCGTGGCTGCATGAACGGGAGGTCGCGCTGATCGGCGCTGACACCCCGCAGGACGTTCAGCCGTCGGAGCACGAAGACGTGTTGATGCCGGTTCACGCCGTGAGCCTCGTTGCGATGGGTCTGTGGCTGCTCGACAACTGCGACCTGGAGGGGTGCGCGACGACGGCTGCCGAGCTCCGCCAGTGGGACTTCCACCTCAGTCTTGGCACCTCTACCGCCCGCGAGTGGGGCAGGTAGACGTGGTGGGCAATTTGATCTCGTAATGCGTAGAGCGTCGCCGCGGGCAGACGACCTTGGAAGCCGTGCACCGGACGGCGTCGCGGTGCCCCTCCCGGTAGGCTGCTCCGCCATGACGTCTGAGGTCACGGCCGGCCCGATCGAGCTTCGTTACACCCTCACCTCGGATGATCTGCTCGATGGCATTGCCGCCCAGCTACGCGGCATCCGGCGCCGCTGGCTGGTCGCCCTGCTGACGATCCCCCCGCTGGTCGGACTTGCCATAGGCTTCGTCCGTGCAGAGGTCTGGGAACTGTCAGCGGCTACCGTCCCAATCCTCGCAGTCGCTTCCCTCGTCTTGTTGCTCGTCACCGTTGGATTCAGCCTGTTGCTGAGCCGGGTTCTCCTCCGCTGGGTCTATCGGTGGCAGGCGCGACTGATCCTGCGCGGAAACCCGTGGCTGTCCCAGTCCATACGGGCCGCGGTTGCTGACACCGGAGTACATGTCGGCAACCCTGCAGCGGAATCAACCTCGGCGTGGTCCCAATTCCCGCTGTACGTCGAGACGGATAGGTCATTCGTCCTGCTTGCATCAGAGAAGATTGGTGCGGTGGCGCTCGTGCTACCGAAGCGTGGGCTGGTCGGGGAGGACGCAGCGCCGCTGCGAGCGTTGCTCGACACCCACAGCAACCGGCGGAGCCGATCGTGGCCGGCAGCTACCTCGGCCGTTAGCGCTGGGGCCCGCACCCCCTGCATGAGGAACGGCGCCAAGCCGACCCAGGCTGAGCCGTAGAAGGTCTGCGCCGTCAATCTGGTCGCCGCATCGCGGCACCGAGGGCGGGTAGCGCCAGTGGATGAACGCAATCCAGCTCCACCCCGATACATGACGCACCGTGCCACCCTCGGCGGCGGAGCCGTCATCCAGCGTGATGATAGGCGAGGAAACGGCACTGGGGGCGAGCCTGCTCATACCAGCCCGCCCCCGAGGCCGCACCCAGCTCAGCCCTGCCGAAGTTCACCCGCAGCTCCCTGTGCCTGCCCCCGTACGTGTTGAGCAGACGACTTGGCCTGGCCCTGAACAGCGGACGCCCCGCGCGCAGCCGTGGACCCCACCGACTGGGCTGCCTGCTTCGCGGGTTCGCGCAGGTTGTCCCGCATGTGGTGGCCGACCTCGCTGGCCTGCTCGCGCAGTTCGCCGGAGTGCTGGCGGGCCATCTCCTTGGCCTGACCGGCCCATTGCCGCTCGGGGCGGCTGGGCGGGATCAGTGTGGAGAGCAGCAGCCCGGCCCCGAAGGCGATCAGGCCGGCCGCGAGCGGGTTGCCTTGAGCCTGCTGCCGGGACTGCTGCCCGAGTTGGCGGGCCTCGTCGCGCATCGAGCCGGCGGCGGAGGACATCTTCTGGCCGGCGCCGTGCCCGTCCGTGGGTGTGCCCATGACCTTCTCCTTGACGCTGGTGAGTGCGCCCCGCGCCTGGCCGACACGGTCGCTGGCGATCCTCCGCGGATCGACCTTGTCGGTGAGCGCGTCGACGTCGTTCATCAGTTCGTTGCGGGTCTGTTCAATTCGTTGCCGGATCTGATCCGGATCGGTCGACATCGTTTGCTCCCTCCCGGTGGTTCATCGCCCACGTAGGGCGTCAGGCATCTGCCGTGCGGTCTGTTGTGTCCGGGGCAGCACCGCCCGGAGCTGCCGCAGCTTCGTCCGCCCGGTGGCGAGGAGGGTGGCGGCGACGATCGCCCACACTCCCGCCACGATCAGCGCGGCCCAGCTCTGGTCCATCACGTTGGACAGGCCCCACCAGGCTGCGTACGAGACGAACAGGACGGTCAGGAGACCGGCGAGCGTGGCACCGGCGAACATGCCGCCGGCCTTGCCGGCTTGGCTCGCCTCCTCGCGCAATTCCGCCTTGGCCAGTTCGATCTCCTGGCGGACCAGCGTCGACATGTCACGGGTCACGTCACCCAACAGCTCACCGACCGACTGGGTGCGCTCCTTTTCCGGGGCGCTCACGGCGCCACCCCACCCGGAATATCTGATTCCCGTCGGCCCGTTGGCGAGACGCTCTGTGCCCGCGCCGCCCCGGTGTAAGGGGTTTCACCCGTGTATGGAGCCTCGACCGCCCGCTCCTGCGGCTGCGGCATCGGCTGGCTAGGCTGTGCAGCCTGACCCATCTGTTCGCTCGCGCGCTGCCCGTTCCCCGAAGTTAGGTTTCGGGTGAGACGGCCGACCAGTACTCCGGCCACCGCTGCGCCGGCGAGGAACATGCCCGGGTGCTGGCCGGCGTACCGGCGCACGTCATCCATCACCTCGCCGGGTTCACGCTCGTCGAGCCACCCGGCGGTCCGATCCGCGACCATCGCCACCCGCCGTACAGCCTCACCGGCCATGCCGTTATCCCCGCCGCGGTCGGCCATGGTGTCGAGCTCGCGACCGAGGCCACGCAACCCATCCGCGGCTCGATGTTGCTGAGTGCGGGCCTGTTCGTGCAGCTGGGAGGTGGTCTCCCCAGTCAGGTTCCGCGCCTGCTGCCGCGCCTGCTCGGCCACCTGCCGGCCCTGCTCGGCAGCGGCGTGACCGACCTGGCCACCCGCGTGCGCGGCCTGCTGGCCCACCTGGGATGCCGCCTGCCGGGCTTGGTCAGTGGTGCCGCCCGGCGGTCTGCTCTGGTTGATCGCCGTCATCGCGCGCTCCTCTCCTCGGCTCCCGGCCACGGTGCAGCCCGGAGCACCACCCGCCTACCCCCCACCGGCCCACCACATTCGCCTGCCGCGGTCGTGGAAGATTGGTGACCCGGCGTGCGGCAAATGAGCCGAAGCGTCTGTGGATGAGCTTGGCGCCTGAGATTGGACACGGCTGAGACGCGCGACGGGGCGGTGCGAAGGGCTGTGGAGCGTCGACATGGCTGCAAATGGGCGATAGCGCATGCGATGGCAGCGGCGACAGATGTGGCCCCGGCGCGAGCTGCACTCTTAAGCCTTGATTGGTGCGGCCGACCTGGCGGCCTGCTCGATCTTCGCGCAGTAGGCTGCACGGGCTTCCTCGTCGATCTGCTTCTCGTGTTCGGCGCGCAACCCGGTCCGGCCGTCGAGGCCCTCGCGCAGGATATCGGCGTGCCCGGCATGCCGGATGGACTCGCCGAGGACATGGACCATGATGGCGAACAGGTTCGTTTCGGCATAAGGCTCCGGCCACCACGGCACGTGGCCGGGGGCGTCGAGGGGAAGCTCGTTGATCGTCGCGTCCGAGTGTTCCCACGTGCGCCGGTAGAACGCGATGATCTGATCGCGGGTCTCGTCCTCGGTCGCCCACAGATCGCTACCGTTGGAGTCCTGCCACCGGGGCAGCGGTTTCGGGGAAGGGCGGTCGAAGACCTCGCCGAAGTACCTGGCCTCGATGGTGGCCACGTGTTTGACCAGGCCGAGGAGGTTGGTCCCGGTCGCTGTCAAAGGTCGGCGGGCGTCGTATTCGGACAAGCCGTCGAGTTTCCAGAGCAGCGCCTTGCGGTCCCGCCGCAGTCTCCCGTGCAGGTTGTCTTTCGCGAAATCATCGATCATGCGGCATGAGCCTGCCATGGGTTGCTCGTGGTCTCAAGATCCGGTACGTGGCCCGCAACGACCGGCAGAGCGGAGGCCTGGCTATGGCCGCCGCCCTGCTACAAGAAGCACGCGAAACTTGCCACGTGAGACAACCTCTTAGTGAGAAATAGTGAACCGGGTGCCGATTGAAGTCGTTTGCGTTCCCCTCCGCCGGGAAGGCGACGGGCGACAGCAGCGCGGAGCCGCCCGCGCCACGGCACCATAGGGAGGCCGACATGGGTAACCGGGAGAAGCTGCACGATCTTCGCCAGCAGGCCCACGACGCGGGCATCGAGGGCAATTCCAAGATGACCGAGGAGCAGCTCCGTGAGGCGCTGCGAAAGGTCGGTAAGGGCGAGCGGCCGCAGATGGCCAAGCACGAGGCCAAGCGGTGACGGGCGCGGGCGGTGCCGGCACCCTCGGGCGCCGGCACCGCCCGCATGTGCTCAGCTGATGGCGGCCAGCAGGTCGCGGCAGGCCCGCTCGCGGGCGCGGCACGCCTCGGCGCAGATCTGGCAGTGCTCGTGCTTGTCGGCGTGGCCGGCGCACTCGTCCCCGCACGACGTACACGCCGTGACGCACGCCTCCAGCAGGGTGCGGCTGATGTTCGCGTCGTAGCCGGTATGTCGGGACAGCACCCCGGCCGTGGTGGCGTAGATGTCGGCGCAGTCGGGCGCCCAGGCCATCGACACCTCCGCGTAGCGGAGGCCGTCGCCACCGCCACGCTGGTAGGCCTGAACCAGGTCGGGCTCGGGCTCGGGCTGTTCGCCACCGCGATCACCGGGCTGGTCCGGCAGGTCGAACACCCGCGCGTGGCTCATCGCAGAAGAAGACCCCCGGCCACACCGCTAGCGTTTAGACCCTGGTAGATGCCGCAATCACCAATCTCCCTTGCCGGCGGCGGTCACCGCATCCGGCGCCTCGTCCGCGTTGACCTGGGCCTCGCCCGCTGTCCCGGTCGCGGATACGTGCCGGAAGGCGACCGCGGCGAGGACGGCGAGGCCGACGAGGGCGGCGACGCCGACCCCGGCGACGGTGGTCAGCCCGGTGGTGAAGGCGGCACGGGCCGCATCGAGCAACTCGGCGCCGAGCGCCCCGGGAAGGTGCTGGGCGGCGCTCTCGGCGTTGGTGATGCCCTGACGGGCGGCCTCGTCGACGGCGGTGGGGGTACCCGCGGGGAGGGTGAGGTGGGCGCGGTAGACGACGGTGGCGAGACTGCCGAGGGCCGCGATACCGAGGGCGACCCCGAACTCGCCACTGGTCTCCGAGATCGCCGCCGCGGATCCGGCCTGCTCGGGCGGGGCGGCGCCGAGGAGCAGGGGCATCGTCAGGGCCATCGCGGGGGAGATACCCAGGCCGGCGAGCGTGAGTCCGACCACCACCGTCGCGACGCCACCGGCGGCCTCGGTACGGGTCTGCACGAGCAGCCCGGCGCCGGCGACCAACAGGCCGCCCGCCATCAGGTAAGCCGGGCGGATGAAGCGGGCCAGCGACGGAGCGACCATCAAGCCGGCGACCATGGCGATGTTCTGCGGTATCAACCAGAGCCCGGCGTTCAGCGGGGACAGCCCGCCGACGGCCTGCAGGTACATGATGGACGTGAACGAGATACCGGCCATGACGATGCCGGTGGCCATGCCGATCGCCAGCGCGCTGCTGAACGTACGGTTGGCGAACAGTCGCAGGTCCAGCAGCGGGCTGGTCAGCCGGTGCTGCCGCCGCACGAAGACCGCACCGACGAGTACGCCGGCCACGACGGCGGCGACGGAAGCGATACCCCAGCCGTTGCGGGCGATCCCCTTGAGCCCGTAGATGACCGGCAGGATCGTAGCGAGGGACAGGGCCACGCTGGTCAGGTCGAGCCGGCCGGCGCTGGCGTCGCGGTACTCGGGCAGCAGTGCCGGCCCGGCCACGAGCAGCAGCGCCATGAACGGCACGCCGAGCAGGAAGGCCGAGCCCCACCAGAAGGAGGTCAGCAGCGCCCCACCGACCAGCGGGCCCAGCGTCATGCCGCCCATGAAGCAGGCGAACCAGATCCCGATCGCGGCGGCCATCTGCTTCGGGTCGCGGAACATGTTGCGGATCAACGCCATCGTCGAGGGCATCAGCGTGGCGCCGAAGATCCCGAGCAGCGCCCGGGCGGCGATCAGCATGCCGGGGCTGGTCGCGTACGCGGCCACGACCGAGGTGACGCCGAACGCGGCGGCGCCGATCAACAGCAACCGGCGGCGGCCGATACGGTCGCCGAGGGTGCCCATGGTGACCAGGAAGCCGGCCAGCATGAACGAGTAGATGTCCAGGATCCACAACTGCTGGGTGCTGTCCGCGCCCAGGTCGGTGCTCAGGTGCGGCAGGGCCAGGAACAGCACGCTGACGTCCAGGGACAGCAGCAGGGTGGGCAGCGCGAGTACTGCCAATCCCAGCCACTCGCGCCGGGTGGCGCTGGTCGTGTCCATCGCGGTTTTCCTCCGGTCGTCCGTCGTCTAGCCTTCCGACGAACGACCGGATCCAGAATCGACAGCCTCGGCGAGGCGGGCCACGAGGAATCGCCGTTCCGCCTCGTTGTCCGCTAGGTCCAACGCCGCGCGGTAGGCCGCCGCGGACTCGTGGTGGCGGCCGAGGCGGCGCAGCAGGTCGGCTCGGACGGCCGGAAGATAGTGGTACCCGGCGAGCCGGCCGCCCTGCTCCAGGATCTCGATCTCGTCGAGGGCGGCGGCCGGTCCCCGCACCATCGACACCGCTACCGCCCTGTTGAGCGCGACGACCGGCGAGGGCCAGACCTTCAGCAGCTCGTCGTAGAGCCCCAGCACCTGGCGCCAGTCGGTCGTGGCGTAGCTTGCGGCCACGGCATGCAGCGAGGCGATGGCGCCCTGGAGGGCGTACCGGCCGACACGTCCGGTCCGGAACGCGCCGACGAGCAGGCGGTTGCCCTCGGCGATGGCGGTCCGGTCCCAGGCGGACCGGTCCTGCTCCGCGAGCACCAGCAGCCGCCCCTCGACGTCGATCCGGGTGGCCCGGCGGGCGTCGGTGAGCAGCAGCAGCGCGAGTAGCCCGCGGACCTCCGGCTCGTCGGGCATGAGGGCCAGTAGCATGCGGGTCAGGTGCAGCGCCCGGTCCGCCAGGTCCGCGCGGACCAGGTCGGAACCGGACGGGGCCGTGTGCCCGGTCGTGAAGAGCAGGTGGATGACGGTCAGCACCGAGTCCAGCCGTTCGGGCAGCTCGGCGGCCTCCGGCACTCGGTACGGGATCCGGGCTGCGGCGATCTTCTTCTTGGCCCGGGTGACCCGTGCGGCCATGGTCGCCTCGGATACCAGGAACGCGCGGGCGATGTCGCCAGTGCTGACGCCACACACCAGGCGCAGGGTCAGCGCCACCTGGGCCTCCCGGGCCAGTGCAGGATGGCAGCAGGTGAAGACCAGACGCAGCCGGTCGTCGGGCACGGCGTCCTCGTCGGGCACCTGCAGGACCTCCTCCTCCGCCGGCTCCACGAGCAGGGGCATCTTCGACCGGAACACCTTCTCCCGGCGCAGGACGTCCAGCGCCTTGCGCTTCGCGGTGGCGGTCAGCCAGGCGCCGGGCCTGTGGGGTACGCCGTCCCGCGCCCAGGCGACCAGCGCGGCGAGGTACGCGTCCTGGACACACTCCTCGGCGAGGTCGAGGTCACCGGCGATGCGAGCCGTCGCGGCGAGCACGAAGGCCCACTCGCGGCGGTGCGCGTCCGCCACGGCGTATTCGGCCGCGATCGTGCCGCCGTCGTCGCCGCCGCTCACTCCATCGGCGGGACGAACAGCGGCCGGACCTCCGCGCCACCGTCCCGGGTGGCCGGGTTGAGCCTGGCGATCTGCAGGGCGATGTCCAGATCGGGCGCCTCCAGGATCATGAACCCGGCGATGACCTCCTTGGCCTCGATGAACGGGCCGTCCGTGATGACGTCGCCGCGAACCGACGTGGCCGTAGTGCTGGATTGCAACGCGAACCCTGTGACGGCTCGGCCGCCCAGCTCCTCGACCTGGGCCGGATACCGTTCGAGCAGCTCGACGTAGTCGGGCGTGAGGTCCATCGGGTCGGCCGGCGCCGGCGAGTAGATCAAAATTGCGTACTGGGGCATCAGATCCTCCTCGAATCAGTGTCCATCCTCTCCCCGACGAACGGGACCGGCCGAATTCAACAGACTTCCGGGAAAGGCTTCCCGCGAGCCGGTACCGGGCCCCACCGCCAGCGGTGCGGCCAGGTCTGTTCATCCGGCCCGCGGGCCGGCGAAAGGTGGTCGATGGTGGCGGGCACGGCGGTGTCCGCCCTCGTGTTGGGTGGCGGCTATCGGTAGCCCTGCTGGTCCGCCACAGCGGGACCAGCTCGGCACGTGACGCGTCCTTGAGCAGGTAGCCGGTGGCGCTGGCGGCGACCGCGCGCAGGATGTCGGCGGCGGACTGGTGGGTGGTCAGCACCATCACCCGCGACGGCGCGGGCCCGGCCAGGATCTCCGCCGTGGCGGCACGGCAGTTGGGCTGTGCGGATGCCTACCCCCGCTCGGGCCACCGCCGATCCGGGAGATGGCCGGGGAGGAGCGGCACGCGACCATCGACCGGTCGCTGCATCTGCTCGGCCTCGGCGTGGACGTGGTGGACCGGCGCCTGCCGGGCCGAAGGGGCGCCATCGGGGCGTCAGGTCCCTGCGGGAGGTGCCGCAGGCCGCTTGCCCCCACCATCGCCTGGCTTCAGGCCGGCAACGGGTGGTGGGCGGCGCGTCCACCGAGACACTGCTCCCACCGCGCAGTGACCTACTTCCCCAGCGACGGTGACACCTACAGCGCCCCGCCCGGCCTCAGCCGAGCAGTGCGAGGAAGCGACGCAGGGCCGGGTTCGTGCTGTCGCGGGGCCAGGCCAGAGCGACGTCCACGGTGGGCACCGGGGCGGTGAACCGGCGCAGCCGGACGCCACGCAGCCGCAGCGCGCGGGCGCGGCCTGCCGGGACGGCCGCGACCACGTCTCCCTGCGCCACCGCCCGTAGCAGTTGCTCGTCGTCCGGCTCCTGCCGGACAAGCTTGAAGCCGCCGTGCGGCCAGACCTGGGCGATCGTGCGGTCGAACATGCCGGGGCCGTTCTCGCGCGGCCACATCACAGCCGGCAGGTCGACCACCTCTGCCCGGCTGATCCGTCGGCGGCCGGCGGCGAGGGGGTGGCCCGCGGGCAAGGCCAGCAGCAGTTCCTCGGTGTCGACGATCCGGCGGGCCAGCGCCGGCTCGTCGACCGGCGGGCGGACGAACGCCGCGTCGAGCCGGCCGGCGAGCAGACCGGCCACGTTCGGCGCCGTCCAGGCCGTTTCCGGGACCACCTCGACTTCCGGGTGGGCGGCCCGGAACCGGGCGACCAGCGCGTCGACCCGGCCGCCACGCGCCGACCGGGTGTACGCCAGCCGGAGCCGGCCGCCCCGCCCGCGTACCACGTCCCAGATGCGCGCGGTCCCCGCGTCCACCTCCGCGAGCAGCCGGGCGGCCTCGCCGGCGACCCGCGTCCCGACCTCGGTCAGCGTGCAGCCCCGGCTGGTGCGGTGCACGAGTGGCACGCCGAGTTGGCGTTCCAGGGCGCGGATCTGCTGGCTGAGCGCGGGCTGGGCGACGCGCAGCCGGGCGGCGGCCCGGGTGAAGTGCAGTTCCTCGGCGAGCACCGTGAAGTAACGCAGCCGCCGTAGGTCCGACCAGGCGGCCCGGGTCGGCGCGTCGGACATGGGCCAATCATAAGCGCCGCTTATCGCCGGCTGCCCGATTCGTCTTGGACGGCGACCTGTCGCGACGGTGACGATCCAAGACCAACGGCACGAGCGAAGGAAGCCGACGGTGACGGCAACGGCGGACGTGGTGGTGATCGGGGGTGGGGTCGTCGGGATGACGGCGGCGCTCACCCTGCAGCGGCGTGGGGCGCGGGTGACCGTGCTGGCCCCCGATGATCCGGCGGACACGGTGTCCACGGTGGCCGCCGCCGTCTGGTATCCGAGCCACGCCGAGCAGGACCCGCGGGTGTTGCGCTGGGCTCGGGAAACCCGCGCCGAGCTGGGCCGCCAGGCGGCGGCCGGGGTGCCGGGGGTGGTCGAGCGGCCGACCCGGATGCTGCTGCGCCGGCCCTACGCCGGGCCGCCGTGGTGGGCGCCGGCGTGCCCGGACCTGGTGGCGGAGCTCGCGCCGCCGCCGTACACGGGTCAGTTGCGGTTCACCGCGCCCACCGTGGAAATGACGCCCTACCTGGCCTGGCTGCGGCAGCGGCTGGCGGCCGGCGGCGGGCGGATCCTGCGCCGCCGGGTGCGGCGGCTGGCCGACGCGTTCGACACCGCGCCGACGCTGGTCAACGCGACCGGCCTGGCCGCCGGGCGGCTCGCCGCCGACCCGGCCGTGCACCCGGTACGCGGACACGTGGTGCTGGTGGCGAACCCGGGCCTGACCGTCTCGGTCCGCGACGAGGACGACCCGGCCGGGATCACGTACGTGCACCCGCGCCGGCGTGACGTGGTGCTCGGCGGCACGTACCAGCCGGGGGTGAGGCACACCGGGCCCGACCCGGACACGGCGGCGGCGATCCGGCGCCGCTGCGTGGCGCTGGTGCCGGAGCTGGCGGCGGCGCCGGTGCTCGGCGAGCGGATCGGCCTGCGTCCGGCCCGGCACGGCGGCCCGCGGGTCGAGGTGGACCCGGCGGGCCCGCCCGGCGGCCGGCTGGTGCACGCCTACGGCCACGGCGGGGCCGGGGTGACCCTGTCCTGGGGGTGCGCCGCCGAGGTGGCGGAGCTGGCCCTGGGCCCCGTCGGCAGGAGGCTGGCAACTCCGACCGAAGGTTGGATCCACCACACCATGTAACGGAGCGTGGCGGCCGGTCGCAGGCAGATCCGTGCATTCGGCCTTGGCTGACGTGCGTCAACCGCGCGCGAGCGGTTGGTCGGCTGGCTGCCGGTAGGGCAGCGCGGCCAAGCCCAGCGCGAGGATCAGCATGAGACCGCCGAGCAGGAACGGCAGCGACATGGTGGGCTGGCCGAGCCATTCCCAGAGTAGATGCCAGCGGACATGCGGCTCGCTCAGGTGGTGCGAAAGCATCAGCGGCATGCTCAGCAGGATCGGTGCCCACCACAGGAACATCGCGAAGCCGCACAGGAACTCCGCCAGTCGTTGGACCAGCGGATGGCGCCCTTCCGTGCGCCGGCTAGCCCAGCCGAATAGCCACCAGCCGCTCAACGTGCCCAGGACGAAGGCGACAACGCCGGCCGGATACGCGCTCCAGGGGGTCGAACGGGTCAGGGTGAAGCCCATCAACGGAGTCGTGTTGTCGGCGTTGATCTCTACTTCAAGGATGTTGTCGCTACGTTGCGCGTAGACGGTGATGTTGGAGGGTATCGAAGCGGGGTCGCATCGCATGTCGCCGGGAATGCAGTCGTACGCGTTGGAGTAGACCGGTTCGGCGTATTCCCATCCGGCGGCATGGAGCCGCTGCCGGAGCTCGGCCAGGACGAGCGGGCGGCTGTCGGCCGGCAGTTGCTCGAAGGACGCGCCAAGCTCGGCCAGCGAATATTCGGCACCGTCACCCAACAGCAGCTCCGAAGCGAAGCTCCAGCTCAGCGGGCTGCCGTAGATGATGAACACGGAGGGCGGGCCGTCCTCGTCGATGTGGCTCACCTCTTTGTCCGGATAAAGTTGGCCGACCGCTGCGGCAAGCTCGTTGTGGTCAAGCGGGCGGGAGCCGAGCCAGGTGAGCCAGGTGCCGAAGGATGCGGCGAACAGACCGCAGGCCACCGCGAAGATCGATGCCCAGACGACCACGGTGCGACTGGCCGGCCGTCCGAGGCGGGCGCGCAGACCGTGGCGTACGAGATCCGCCGCCACACGCGGACCTCGGCCGGTCGGCGCGATGTCGTGCACCGTCTCGAGGATTTCAGCGGCGCGCTTCCGGCGGTAGTCGCGCGGGTAGGACAGCAGTAGCCAGCGATGCATGAATTCTCCCAGGACCTACAACAGTCGGGGTCAGGCGAGGTCAGGCCGTAGGGCGCGCAGCCGGGATTCCGCGGCGGACGCTAGCTGGCGCAGCCGCTCCGTCTGGCGCGCGAGTTCGGCGCGGCCGTCGGTGCATAGCCGGTAGTAGCGGCGCAGCCGGCCGTCAACGACCTGCTCGTGGCTGAGCTCGACCAAGCCCTGCGCGACCAGCCGGTCCAGGGCAGCGTAGAGGGTTCCCGGCAGCAGGGTGACGCGGCCGTCGGACAGGACGCCGACCTCCTGGATGATCCCGTAACCGTGGCGCGGCTCGTCGGCCAGCGCAGTCAGGACCAGAAGGGTGGCCTCGCGCATCTCAGACACGGCGGCAACGTATATTGCTGATCAATCTATCGTCAACGGTTTGGCGCGGGAAGGGCCTCGGCTACGCCCTCGCCCGGTCGCCCTGTTCACCGGTGGTCCCCGGCTCGGCGAGCGCAGGCCGGCCGGAGAATGCCTGGTGAAACTGGACGGGCGTCAGCCCGATGAACCCACTCCGGTGCCTCGCGGTGATCACCTGCACCCTCGTGTCAGCGATGACCGTCCTCAGGCGACGGACGCGGCGGGACGAGACATCCTTCAGGCGCGCAGCTGGTAGTCCCAGTCCAGTTCCCAGCACTGGATGTGGAAGGTGCCGAGGACGGCCAGGAAGGCGCTGCCGTCAGCGGACATCTCTACCGCGTCGATGTCCTGGGTGCACTCGACCGCGGTGACGAGCTCGCCGGTCGGCAGATGCCACAGGCGGATCAAACGCCGGGACGCGGTCAGCAGGAGGTCGCCGTCGGCGCTCAGCGCCAGTGACACCACGGCGTCGTCGGCCACCGTCGCCACGGCCTCGGGCGACCCCGCCACGGACAGCACGACCTGTCCGCCGTTCCAGAAGGGGTGCCGCGCGGTGACTACCACCCGGCCGTCGGCGCTGACCACGACGGGCCCCTCGTCGGCCGTCTCGACCCCGCCGCCCGGGTGGGTTCGCCGCATTCGGACGACCTCCCCGGCGAAAACGAGCGCCTGGCGCACAGTGGTGAGGTCGTGGGCGTCGAGGACGGACGTGCGCCCGTCGTCCTTGACCACGACGGCGACGTCCCCGGACAGCACCACGCGCTCGTCCGGGTGCGCGGACCACCCGCACACCCGCTGGCCCGTCAGCCGGTTACGCAGGACGCTGATGGCATCCCGGCGCACGAACTCGAAGGTGGGGTTCTCCACCTCCAGCGCGGGGTTCCCGCTGGCGTCGCGCACGACCACGCCGACGCGGCGGGCCGTCTTGAGATCCCACAGCACCTCGACGCGCTCGGAATCCTCCACGAGCACGTGCCGGTCGTCGGCGCAGGCGCTCGCGTGCTCGAAATCCCGCTCGTGGTGGTCCTGGCTGTCCACCACCTCACCGGTGCGCAGGTTGAGCACGCGCACACCCCGGCGGCCCTCCGCGAAGGCGTAGCGCAGGTCCCGGGTGACCGCCGTCCGACCGCGCAGAACGTCGTCGAAGCGGCGAGTGGGCCACACGCCCGCGAAGGCGGTCCGCTCGCCGACCGCGCCCACCCGCCGCCACAGCGCCCGAAGCCGCGGATGCCTGCGATAGGCGGGCATCCGGCGCACGATCTGCAGCTGACGCCAGGCGTCGGTGAGCCGGCCGGTCTCGAAGAGGTCACCGGCCAGGTCGAGGTTCACCTCGGCCACCAGCGCGTCCCCCGCGATACGGTCGGTGGGCTGCGGGCGGGCGTAGCTCCACGGGGCGGCAGGCCCCGGCTCGGGAAGGTGAACCACACTGGTGGTGCGGGTCGGAGAACCGGTGCTGAGTTCGACCAGCACGACCCGGCCGTTCCCGCCCAGGGCGACGTGCATCGGGTTACGGGACTCGACCGCCGTGGTGAACGCGCACCGGCGCTGGTCGAGGCGCCACGCCTGGACGACGCTGCCGAACGCGTTCACCGCGCTCCGGCCGTCCTCGCTGACCGCCAGCCAGCTGAAGCCACCGTTCCACCGCCCGGCGCCGCCGAGGTCGGTGACCTCGAACGCCGTGAGGTCCAAAAGACGCATCTCGTTGCCGGGCGTGGCGGACAGGGCGAACCGGGCGGTGGGGCTGATCGCGCAGTGCGCTCGCAGGTCGCCGACTGCCCACAACAGCTCACCGGTGCGGCTGTCCAGCACCCGCAACGCCCACACGTACTCGTCGAAGACGACCACCCGCTGGTTGTCGGCGGTGATCGCGATCGCGCCACCACGCCCGCCGCCATACTCTGCGCCGTATTCGTCGAAGGCATCGCCGATGATGTGGGTGGTTTCGCCCAGCAGCCGCACGGACCCGTCGACCCCGACGGCGGCGACCACCGTCCCATCGGGACTCACTGCGACGGACCGTACCGCGATCGGCGGGAAGTCGTAGATGCGAATGCACCCGCCGCTCGTGGTGTCCCAGACCCGGACCTGCCCGACCTCGTCCGATGACGCCAGGACCTGCCCGTCGGCGCTCAGCGACACCGACCGGATGCGGCCGTCGTGGCCGGGTAGCTGCTGCACCATCCGACCGGTTTCCAGCGACCACACGCGCAGTTCCCGGTCCCGGAACGTCACCGCGGCCAACCGCCCGTCGGCGCTGAGGGCGAACGGGTGCCGCTGGTCGACGTAGATCGGGCTGGGCCCCTGGGAGACGCGGCGTTCCGGTAGGGCGTCCGCCGCCTCGCGGGCGGCGGCGATGTCCGGGCTGTTCGGCAGGTCACGCAACAGACGCACGGCGGCTTCCTTGTCCCCGCGCTCGATGTGGACCAGGGCGAGCAGGTGGTCGGCGACCCGGTCGCCCTTCTGGCCCAGGCGCACCGCGTCCAGCTCGGCGATCAGCTCGCGGTCGGTCTGCTGCCCCGACCGCCATCCGCGCAAACCCCGGTTGTAGGTGGCATGCGGGTGGTGCGGGTCGACCCGCAGGGCTTCCTCCCACAGCTGGTCGGCCTGGTCAGTACGCCCGAGATCAATCAGGGAGAGCGCCCGGTTGGACAAGCCGTCGGCCAGCAGCGGAGCCTCGTCCGGACGCTGACGCGGGTACGGCTCGAACACCGTGTCGCGGTAGATCTCCGCCAACTCGTCGGCGATGACGCCGAATCCGGCCGGGCGGGACGCGGGGTTTTCGGCGAAGCAGCGTCGCAGGAGGTCGCCGACGCCCGGCGGCAGCGGAGGGACGGCCGGGTCCTCGGCACCGACCTCGAGGAACTGCGCGAGTACACCCGCCGCCGCCTGCCCGAACACCGTCGGCGGCCGGCCCACGAACATTTCGAACACGCTCACCGCCCACGACCACACGTCGGTCGCGGGACTGAGGCGCTCACTGCGGGCCTGCTCCGGCGAGCAGTACTCCAGGGTCATGCCGTTGGCCCGGACCAGCGGCTCCTGCCCACCGCCGGGAACCCGGACGTTGGCGAGTCCGAAGTCGGTGACCTTCGCAGCGCCGTCCCGGTCGAGCATGACGTTGGCGGGCTTGACGTCCTGGTGCACCAGGCCCCGGTCGTGCGCGTGCCCAAGGCCCCACGCGCACTGGATCGCCAGGTCGAGGATGCGGCGCAGCACCGAGCGGTGGTCGCCGCGGTAGAGCGCACCGTCGCGGACGGCCTCTGCCAGGTTGCCGCCGTCGACCCACTCGGCGAACACCCGCGGCGTGCCGTCGATGCGCCGGACGTAGGCGCAACTCACCACGTGCGGGTGGGCGCCAAGACCCACCCACGCCTCCGCCTCGGCCTCGAACCGCTGCGCATCGGCCGGGGAGGCGACCAGCTCCTGGCGCGGGGTTTTGACCGCCAGCTCCATCCCCCACTGGCGGTGCCACACCCGGTACACCAGGCCCATACCGCCGGTGCTGACGACGTCGCGAACCTCGTACACTCCGAGCACCACGTCCCCCGGGGACCACATCTAGTCAACCAGCGCCACGTACAGCGGGGTGCCGAGCAACACGTCCACGCCCTCGGTCGTAGGGCTGGGCCCGTGCAGCAGGCGCTTGGCGACGAACTCCAGGTTCTGGTGCGGCCCCGGCATGACATCGTTCGCCCGGTGCACCGCTGCCAGGGCACCGCGCTCCTGCGCCACGTCCTCCTGCTTGATCGTCTCGGCCAGCACGTCGATCTGCGGGTCGGTGCGCAGCCCGGCCAGCAGCGACGGGGTCAGCGACCGGGGGATCGCCGGCGCGGCCGCGGCGGAGGCACCCAGCACGTGGTTGCCCGACCCGCCGAGTCCCATCACGGTGCGCTCGGTGGCGCCGCCGAAGTACACCAGCGTCGGCTCGGTCGGGAAAGGCCCCCAACGCAGCGGCACCAGCCCCCAGAAGAACTGGCCAGGCTCGTCAACGGTCCCGAGGTCGCCGTGTTCCTCCAAGTGGCGCACCACCCGCTGCAGACGCGCCGTGCGTTCGCCACCCGCGGGTGCCTCCGAGGCGCGCTTGCCCGCGAGGATGGTCAGATTCAGGCTCAGCTCAGTGGTGCGCTTACGCGTGAACGCCGGGTCCATCTGGGCGAGCAGCATGTCGACCTTGCTGTCACTGACGTACAAGTAATACCGGAACGACACGGGTGCTCCCATAAACTACGACGCCGCGACGATCATACCGGTGCGGCGGGCGAGATTCCGTGCAGTCGCAGGCGGAGCAGCCCGAGCAGGGCGGCCAGCGGGGTGACCGCCGGCGGGCCGGACGAGCAGATCAGGACACCGGTCGATCATCGAGAACGTTCGACTCCTTCGGTGACGACGAGGGCGGCGACGGAGAGGCCTGAGCCCCAGGGCGATTGCCCCGCTTGCGCCGTAGGGCAATGATCGAAGCTGACAACAACCCCTTGCGGAGGGACGGCTCTCATGGAAGTCACCGGCTTCTTCACCGCGCTCATCATCGGTCTGATCATCGGCGCACTCGGCCGCCTCGTCGTGCCCGGCAGACAGAACATCCCGATCTGGCTCACCCTGCTTATCGGCGTGGTCGCCGCGCTCCTCGGCACCCTCGTCGCTGGCGCGCTCGGTGTCGCCGACACCCGCGGCGTCGACTGGATCGAGTTGGCCCTCCAGGTCGCCTTCGCAGCGATCGGCGTCGCGATCGCCGCGGGCGCCTACGGCCGCCGCCGCGTCCACTGACCGTCGCACCGCCTCTCCCGCCCGCCGACACGACCTGACCGAGGCGTACGGGTTCTTCAACGAACCCGTGCGCGTCGGGAGGCCCTCGCACTGGGAGATTTCGGCTCCCTACCGGGGCATCCTCGACGGCCTGCGGCGGCCGGACCGGTGGCCGGCATCGGCGTCGACTCCTGGGCTGTCGCCTGCGGGCTGCTCGACGCGACCGACGCGCTGCTTGGCAATCCGGTGCGCTACCGCGACGCCCGCACCAACGGAGTCGCCATGCGGAGGCCGAGAAACTGGGGAAGGAGCGGCTGTACGCCACGGAGACATCCATGGCCACCGAAACCGTTCCGGGTCCATCGACGCGGCGAGGATTGCCCGAGTGGCCGATTCGCCGTCGCACCGATCCGCAGGAGGGTGACGGCACGACCATCTTCGATTGAACGACAGTAACGAAGGGAGCCACGATGGACCCACTGAGGAGGACCTCGCTGATCGCGGGCGCGTTTTACCTGCTCACCTTCGTCTCGATTCCGACCCTCGCCCTGTACGGTCCGGTGCACGATGCGGACTACATCGTCGGCACCACGTCGGAAACTCCAGTCGTCATCGGTGGCGTCCTCGAGGTGATCGTTGCCCTCGCCGGCATCGGCACCGCCGTCGTGCTGTATCCCGTGGTCAAGCGGCAGGGCGAAGCCCGAGCGCTGGGATTTGTCAGCGCCCGGGTTCTCGAAGCCGCCAGCATCTTCGTCGGCGTCGCGAGCCTTCTGACAGTCGTGGCCTTGCGGCAGGCCGGAGCCGGAGCAGGTGCGCTTGTCACCGGCCAGGCGCTGGTCGCTTTCTATGACTCGATCTTCCTGCTCAGCCAGGGCTTCATACCGGCCGTGAACGCCCTACTGCTGGGTTCCCTGCTGTACCAGTCACGCCTCGTGCCGCGGATTCTTCCTGTGCTCGGACTCGTCGGGGCGCCCCTGCTCGTCGTTTCCGACGCCGGCACACTGTTCGGCCTCTGGGACCGACTCTCGCCGGTGACGGCGGTCGCGGCCATACCCATCGCTGTGTGGGAGTTCTCGTTGGGCCTCTACCTGATCGTCAAAGGCTTCAGGCCCTCCCCGGTCACCGCAGGAATGGTCGCCGCCAGCACCCGGCCCGTCCAGGGCGCCGCCGTCTGACCGTCGAGGACGGGCCTTCACGGCCGGCCGCTGTTCGCGCAGCAGCCAACCGCCGACCGGGTGGGCGGCGGTTGAGTTGGCCGGCTACAGGTGGGCGATCGGCGGCGGTGCCTGCGGGTCGACGTTGTACCCCGCGGTCCCAGGGAACCGGCCCTGCTGGTCGGGCCACACCAGCTGCTGAAGGTGGATCTGGTGACGGCCGTAGTGGGCGATCGCCATTCCGGGCAGCAGGCCGTCGGTGGGGCCCGTCGATGATGATCGCGTCGTAGCCGGCGATGAGGTTGCTGAGGCGCTGGCCGTGGACAGGCAGGTCACGGCCGGACGGGAGCGTGAGACCGCGCGCCGCGCTACCTGCGGAGTTGCCGGCGTTGGTGGGACAGGTCGGTGTGGTGGTGGCGGCCGGGGTGACTGTGCGGATCGGTGTGAACGGTGGCCGTGGTAAGGCGGGACACGGCATGAGTGAGCTGGTGTTCGGCGTCCGCGGCGATCTCGTGGGCGGCGACGAGGCTGAGGTCGGCGTCGACGACGAGGTCGGCTTCGGCGTGCAGCCGGTGGCCTATCCACCGCAGCCGCACCGCGGCCACTCCGCGCACGCCGTCAACTGCTCGCAGTGCGTTCTCGGCCTGGTCAACGAGGTCGGGGTCAACGGCGTCCATGAGCCGCCGGTAGACCTCGCGGGCGGCGTCCTTGAGCACGAAGGTGATGGCCACCGCGATGGCCAGCCCGACGGCGGGGTCCGCCCAGCGCCAACCGAGGGCGGCGCCGCCTGCGGCGGCTAGCACGGCGAGGGAGGTGTAGCCGTCGGTGCGGGCGTGCAGGCCGTCGGCGACCAGGGCGGCGGAGCCGATGCGCCGGCCGACCCGGATGCGGTACTGCGCGACCAGCTCGTTGCCGATGAACCCGACGAGACCGGCGGCGGCGACCCAGGGAAGGTGGGTCACCTCGGCGGGGTGTAGGAGCCGGTCGACAGCGGTCCAGGCGGCGGCGACGGCGGAGCCGGCGATGACGACGACGATGATGATGCCGGCGAGGTCTTCGGCGCGGCCGTATCCGTAGGTGTAGGCGCGGGTGGCGGCTCGGCGGCCGAGCAGGAAGGCGATGCCCAGCGGTACGGCGGTCAGCGCGTCGGCGACGTTGTGCAGGGTGTCGCCGAGCAGCGCGACCGACCCGGAAAGCACCACGATGACCGCTTGGGCGAGTGCGGTGATCCCGAGGGCGACCAGTGAGATCCATAGGGCCCGTAACCCGTCGCGGGAGGTCTCCAACGTGGGGTCGATCTTCGCGCGGGAGTCGTGGGAGTGCGGCGTGACGGCGTGGGTCAGCCGGTGCCACCAGGTGGCGAGCCGGCCGCCGTGGTCATGCCGGTGGTTGTGCTCGTGGTCGTTCACCGTTCCCCCAGGTTTCCGTCGGTCGCGCCGATGCTCCTACCCGTGACGGCGGCGATAATATGTGCTCATGTACGCACGCGACAACGTTGCAGATGCCAAGGACCTGCAACAACGCCTCCCCGGCGCGCCGGAGGTCGAGGCGGCCACGGACATGCTACGGATGCTGTCCGACCCCACCCGTCTACGGCTGATGGCGCTGCTCCGAGACGGCGAGTACGACGTCACCGCGCTCGTCGGAGCCGTGGCGACCGCTCGGCCAGCGGTGTCGCAGCACCTGGGCAAGCTGCGACTGGCCGGGCTGGTCAGCGCGCGGCGGGAGGGCCGCCGGTCCCTCTACCGGGCCAAGGGAGGACATGTGCGTCGGCTGGTCACGGAGGTGCTGTACGCAGCCTCACACCGGGTAAGTGGCAGTCCGGAGCATGACTGACCGAGCAGACGACCGTGACCCACGCTGTGCGCCTGGTCCAGGCGTCGGTGCAGGATGGACGGCATGGCGAAGCTCTTGGAACACGTCCTTGACGCCTTCTTCGGCCATCCTCGTGGGCTGCCGGGACGCATCGGCGGCGCGATCATGGCCAGAGGAAACGCTGAGCAGGAACGTGAGGCAATCGAACGGCTAGCACCATCAGCGGGCCATCACCTGCTGGTCGTTGGTCACGGGCCGGGCGTCGGCCTCGCTCTTGCCGCCGACCGCGTTGGCCCGACCGGACAGGTGATTGGCGTGGACCCCTCGGCGACCATGCGCCAGCTTGCCGCCGAGCGCTGCACCGCAGCGGTCGCCGCCGGCGTGGTCGACATCCGCGATGGCAGCGCCGAGCACACCGGCTGCGCCGACCAGAGCATCGACGCCGTGGTCTCGGTCAACAACGTGATGCTGTGGGACCGGCAGGCAGGCCTGGCTGAGGCGTACCGGGTGCTGCGGCCCCACGGGCAGCTGACAATCACGGTGCATCGCCACGTACTGAACACCTCACCACAGCAGCTGACCGATGATGTCGAACGAGCCGGGTTCGTCGACGTCAGCCTCCACGTCCGCCCCAGGCGCATGAACAGCCCTGCCGTCGACCTGGTGGCCCGCCGCGCCGTCCCACCGGTTGACCAGCGAGCCCAGCCCGACCGCCGCAAACAACGATCGCAGTATGAACCTGGCGTTCCCCGCACGGCATGCGCTGCCCACAGTGAATCCCACCCACCTCCGGGAGAGCCGGCCGCTGTCCGTTGCGGCCGGATCCGGCGTTGCCAGCCTGGGACCAGGCACATCTTTGCTTGCGAAGGTAGCGGCAGGTGGAAATATTTGACAGTGTGATCTTCACCTGGGTGATCGTGTCACCCGGCGACACGTCCGACGTAAGGGGCTCGCCGTGCATACACCTTCTCGAATCCGATCACTCGCCGTCGCCGGTGCGGTGGTTCTCCTCGCCCTTACGGCATCTCCGGCCCAGGCGCACGAGCCGTGGGACGACGGGTCCGTTCCGCCGCCCCCGCCGAGCAGTCCGGCCGATGGTTACAGCAAGAACATGCACCTGCTCTCCACCGACGCGCACACCGGAGGCGTCAACTCCGACCTCGCCTTCTCCGGCAGCCTCGTCTACGCCGGCCACTACGGCGGCTTCCGCATCATCGACATCTCCGAGCCCGGCGCACCGGTCGCGCTGGCCGACGTGCACTGCAACGGTCCCCAAGGCGACGTCTCGGTTTGGGGGGACCTGCTGTTCCTGTCCGTGGACACGCCGCAGAGCACGCCGGGCTGCGAGGGATCCCGCAACGTCACCGCCGCCGACCCCGGCGCCTGGGAAGGGGTACGCGTCTTCGATGTCAGCGACCCGAGGGCGCCGCGGTTCCTGCAGGCGATCCGGACCGACTGCGGCTCGCACACCCACACCCTCGTGCCCCGCTCCGACGGCGGCACCTACATCTATGTCGCGTCGTACCCGCTGAGCGCCAGCAACATCGGGCCGGACTGCCAGGCCCCGTTCGAGCGGATCTCGGTGATTGACGTGCCGGGTGGCGACGCCGCTGCCGGCCTCGCCGCGAAGGTCGTCGCCGAGCCCACCGTCAAGGGAATCGACCCCTTCTCCGGCGCATCCGGCGACTTCTTCGCCTGCCATGACATCCAGGTCCTGACCCCGCGCAAACTCGCCGCCGCGGCCTGCCTGTCCCAGGGACAGCTCTGGGACATCAGCAACGCCCTGGCACCCCGAGTGATCGCCAACATCGACACACCGGACGTGGACATCTGGCACAGCGCGGCGTTCACCCACGACGGGAAGTACGTCACCTTCGGCGACGAGTACTTCGGGCCCGCGCAGGAGCCGTACGGGGCGCTCTGGACCTACGCCGTCGACGACCCCAGCACGCCGCTGAGCCACCTGCGGATCCCGCGCGCCGAGCCGAGCACCTACCACAACTTCAACTTCGTTCCGGTTGCCGGACGGAACATTCTGGTCTCCTCCGCGTACGGCTCGGGAACCTCGGTGGTCGACCTGACCGACCCGCGCAGCCCCAAGGAGATCGGCTACTACGACATGCAGTCCAACCAGTGGTCGACCTACTGGTACAACGGCCTGATCGTCGCCAACGACATCTCCCGCGGCGTGGACGTGCTCCGCTTCAGCGGCCGCGAAGCGGCAGGCGCCAAGAAACTGCCGATGCTCAACCCACAGACCCAGACGTTCCTGCTCAACTGACGCCGCTTCAGCAGAGCGGGCGGGGCTCCGTCGGCGCCCCGCCCGCTTTCGCGTCGTACCCGCGAACCGCACGTCGCCCACCCACGGCCATGCTCGCCCGGCGACGGCGAGGATGGCGCCCGTGGTGAAGCACTTGTTGTCTCGTCTGGACCTGCCGGCCGCAGCCCGGTTGCAGGGCCGCCTACGGGCGGCTGGACTCGACGGTCAGGGCGTTGAGCACACCGGTGACATCGAGAATCCGGTGGACCTGGGGGCTGGGGTTGACCAGCGAAAGGTGTCGTCCTGTTGTCACCGCCGTGTTCCGTGCCGTGATCAACGCACTGATGACGCTGGAGTCGATGAAGGTCACGGCGGCCGCGTCGACTTCAACGACATCAGCGTCATCGACCGCCGCGTGCAGGAGGTCCTGCAGCCGCGGGGCGCCGTTCATGTCGATTTCGCCGGACAGCACAACGATTCTCCGGTCGCCGTCGGTGTGGATCTGGTGCTGCCACGTCAGCTCCTGAATCATTCCTGCTCACCCTCCATCGCCGGCGCGTCGAGCATACTGTCCGCCCCGGCGGCAGCGGACTGCTTCGCCACGGCGGCGGCCGTCTGCCGGGTCACGCAGACGCTCACTGTCGCGGTGACCCCGCCCGGTCTGCGGGTCAGCATCAGCGCGCCGGTCAACTGGTGGGCAAGCCAGAGCCCCCGGCCGCCCGGCACGTGCGAGGGCGGCAGGTCCACGGGCAGGGTGTCGGCGGCGGTGCCGTGATCGGAGACCTCACACACCAGCACGTCGTCCACCTGCCGAAGTTCCAGGCGTCCTGACCCGCCGCCGTGGCGCACCGCGTTGGTCACCAGTTCGTGAACGGCCAGCACGAAGTCGTCGCCGTCGTGGCTGGACAGGCCGGCGGCCGTGACCCGGGCGGCGAGGAGGTGCCGCAGGGGAGTCACTGTCTCAGCGGTGAAGTGCTGCGACAGCAGCACGACCGGCTGTGCGGCGATGCGCCCGCTCACCCGGTCATCCTCATTGAGCTGCCCGTCGCTCATGACCGGCACGCTACCTACCCCCGACAGTTCCGCCACCGTTGCCCGGAGGCAAGTATCTGCAGGGTGCGAGCCCTCCATTCAAAATATGACACCGGCTCGGGCCAGCGGGCCGAGACGGCCGCGGTGGATGGGCGTGCTCGACGTGTTCACCCGATGACCTCACCTGACGATGGTGCTCGGGTCTCCACCGCAGAAGCGCCAGGGCCGGCGGCTTGACGGCTGCAGCTGCCTGTATCAGGCGGTGCCGGATCGGGTGTGCGGCCTGGGGCCGCCCAGGTCTGCGGGTGCAGCTGAAGATCGGCTCCCTGTACGGGGCCTTGGCCCGCCTCGTCGGCGACGGCTTGGTCGAGCTGGACCGAGAGGAGGCATGGCAAGGGCGGTTACGCCGCTACTACCGATTGACCGAGCGGGGACGCGACGTCCTCACCGCCGAGGCGCAACGGTTGGCTGCGAACGCGCAACTCGCCTCGACCCGGCTACGGAGCCAGCGGAACCCGATCACAGGGCCGACGCCGTCATGAGCCGGCTCGAAGAGCGCTACCGCCTCGTGCTGCGGCTGCTGCCCGCCGCCTATCGGCAGCAATGGGAAGACGACATGGTCGCCGCCTTCCTGGACAGCATGAACACCAGCGACCCGGAAACCGCCGCGTACCTCGCAGACTACGGCCGGCCGAGCCTGCCGGAGGTCGCCAGCATCGTGTCCCTGGCTGTCCGGTTGCGTCTCGGGGGCCCCGACGCGCCAGCCCGTTCCTACGCCTGGGGACAAGCCGTGCGACTGGCGACCCTGATGGCGATGCTGACCCACGCCGTCATGGTCACCGCCAGCGTCGCCGTCACACTGTGGCTGTCCGGGAAGCTCGCCTGGTTGCCGACGCCCGCACCCGAGTGGGCGCTCACACCGCCGGGAAATATCTGGCACACCGCGTGGAACCTGGCCGGCTACGCCTGGCTGCCGGCCTACATCGCGCTCGTCCTCGGACACCGCCGCGTGGCCCAGGCCGTCGGCCTGCTCGCCATCGTGCCCCCCGCCATCACCACCGCCGTGGAACAAGCCACCGGTGGCCTACCGCTGTCCGTGACGCCTTGGGCGCTGCGGCTCACCGACGTCGTCCTGGTACTCGCCATGGCGGTGTTTCACCGCGGCGCCCCACCGGTGCCGCGCCGCCCCTGGCTCCTCGCGATACCGATCGGCATCCTGCTCGTTCCCCTGCCGCTGTTCGCCATCCAGGCCACCATCGAGGCAGCGAGGCTCCTGGACTGGCCTGGCCTGTCCTGCGCCATGGTCGCCGCCGCCATCGCGGTCCACCTGGCCGGACGGGCACCCAGGCAGCCAGCTCGCGCGTTGCCGTGGTCACTGGCGCTCACCCTGCTCGCCGCGACCACCCTCGCCCTACGAATCGTCACCCTGCCTGACTACATCGGCCAGGCACAACGCACCACACTCGTCACGATCGCAGCAACGGAAGTCATCGCCGTCCTGGCGATGGCCCTACCGCTCGCCCGACGAGCCATCCGAGCACTGCGCCGACTTCCACCGATCTCCGCCGACGCCCAATCGCGCACCACACCGGCCGAGTAGCCCCCATCGCGGTGCATCGATCCATTCAACCGCGCACCGGAAAGCCCTGCCGGGAATCAGCGCGCTACGGAACGTCACGACGAGTGGGGCCGTCCAGCTCCCCGGATGTGCCGATGACAGGACACCGGGGTCGGTTCGGGCGGTCACCCGTTGTCGAACCGGCCAAAAGTACGGTCCGAAACGGCGTGGACCGTGCCTCGGACTGATGCCGGGGCCCGACCACGCGAGCATGGTGAACCCATGCCATCTACCCGTCGACGTGGTGTCCTGGTCGCCACTGCATGTCTCCTCGCGCTCGTCACCTTCGCTGTGTCTGCGACGACTCCCTCGGCCTCGGCCGGCGACACCGACGCTGATCGCGCACTGGGGATGCCGTCGAGCACACCGCGGCTGCCCGAGCCGACCGGTCGTCAGCCGGTCGGCATGACGTCGCTGTACCTGAAAGACCTCTCGCGGCCGGATCCCTGGATTCCTACGAGCAAAGCGCGAGAGCTGATGGTCTCGCTGTGGTACCCGGCGAAGAACAAGGACGGCCGGCGGGTGCAGTATTTGACGCCGAAGGAGTCCGAGCTCATCCTCCAGGGCACCGTGGGTACGCCGTCGGATGTGCTCAGCAGAACACGGACCAACGCCATCAGCGACGCCGAGCCGGCGGGAGGCAGGCGCAAGCTGCCCATGGTCGTACTCTCGCCTGGCTTCACCTGGCCACGTAGCTCTCTGTCGGCCCTGGCCGAGGACCTGGCCAGTTGGGGCTACGTGGTGGTGGGCATCGACCACACGTATGAGACCTTCGCTACCACCTTTCCGGACGGACGGGTCACCACGTGTGTCGCGTGCGAGCTGGAAGATGCTGATGACTTCGGCCGGAAGGCGGAAGAGAGCAGAGCAGCGGACGTCTCGTTCGTGCTCGACCAGCTCACCGGCGTTCATTCGAAGTGGAAGGGTGGCAGCCTGCTCGATCCGTACCGGATCGCGATCGCGGGCAGCTCCCTCGGCGGCGCGAGCAGCAGTGAGGTCCTGCTGCGGGACCCGCGGGTGCGGGCCGGGGTCAACATGGACGGCCACATGTTCGCCCCGCTGCCCCCGAGCGGGCTGTCGCGGCCGTTCATGTTGCTCGGTCAGCAGGCGTTCCACAGCCCCGGCAGCGGGGACGACCCGACATGGGACGACAACTGGCCGCTGCTGACAGGCTGGAAGCGCTGGCTCGTGGTGGCCGGGTCGGTGCACGCCTCCTTCACCGACTACGACCTCCTGGCCGAGCAGATCGGCGTCGATCTGGGCAGCGACCTGACCGGCCTTCGGTCCGTGGAGATCACTCGCAGGTATGTCCGCGCGTTCTTCGACCTGCACCTCCGTGGAGTGGCACAACCGCTGCTGGACCGTCCTTCAACGCGCTATCCCGAGGTCAGGTACTGCTCCCCGCCGGCAACGACCTGCCAGTAGGCCTGGTAGCGGAATCCCGGCCCGCGGGCGTCGGACGCCTCGCGGGCCGGGCTCCTGGACACCATCGGCCCGTACAAGACCGCGAGGAGGGGAGCCCGATCGGGCGTTCGCTGAAGTGATCTCCACGGATCCGGGTCTGGACGCGGACCCGCACCACCGCCCGTCGCGACGAGTTCAGCCGCCTGGCCCGGACGGTTTTCCGGCACCCGATCAGCAACTCCTGCGGGCTACGCACACCCGTCACCTCGCCAACCGGCGCCGCCGACAAGGGACCAGCAGTTGGGAATGTCAGACTGAACGACGACGAAGTGCCGGCAGGGACAAGGTCCGTGAGAGGATTTCGTCCTGCCGAAGCTTCTCGCTCAACGCGCCGAAGCATCCGTACCACGACAGGTCGTTGCCTACAGCAACGTTGCTCTTGAAGTGGTCGTGCCGGGTGGGCGACTCCTGGGTCGCCTGGCGTGGCGTAAATCGGCCACGGTTGCACATGAGGAGTATCCATGTCGATGCAGGACAAGCTTGACTCGATCTTCACTTCCGTGGTGCGGCGCAACCCTGGCGAGGACGAATTCCACCAAGCGGTGCGGGAGGTGCTCGAGAGTGTGGCGCCGGCCCTGGAGCGGCATCCCGAGTACGCCGAAGCGAAGATCATCGAGCGGATCTGCGAGCCGGAGCGGCAGGTCATCTTCCGGGTGCCATGGGAGGATGATCGCGGCGAGGTCCACATCAACCGCGGCTTCCGGGTGGAGTTCAACAGCGCCCTGGGCCCGTACAAGGGAGGTCTTCGCTTCCACCCGTCGGTCTATCTGGGGATAGTGAAGTTCCTCGGTTTCGAACAACTGTTCAAGAACGCGTTGACAGGCATGCCGATCGGCGGCGGCAAGGGCGGGGCGGACTTCGACCCGAAGGGGCGCTCGGATCGGGAGGTGATGCGGTTCTGCCAATCGTTCATGACCGAGTTGTACCGGCACATCGGTGAGTACACGGACGTGCCAGCGGGCGACATCGGAGTCGGTGGGCGAGAGATCGGTTACCTGTTCGGGCAGTACAAGCGGATCACCAACCGGTACGAGTCCGGGGTGCTGACCGGCAAAGGCCTCAGTTACGGCGGTGCCCAGGTGCGCCGGGAGGCCACCGGCTACGGTGCGGTGTTCTTTGCCGAGGAGATGCTACGCGCCGACGGCGGCGACAGCCTCGACGGAAAGCGGGTGGTGGTCTCCGGCTCGGGCAACGTGGCGATCTACGCGATCGAAAAGGTGCATCAGTTCGGCGGCATCGTGGTGGCATGCTCGGACTCCTCTGGCTATGTCCACGACGAAAAGGGAATCAACGTCGAGGTGCTCAAGCAGGTCAAGGAGGTCCGCCGGGCACGGATCGACGAATACGTCGAGGCCCATCCGCACGCCACATTCGTCGCCGGTCGCCCGGTCTGGGAGGTGCCCTGCCAGGTGGCGATCCCCTGCGCGACGCAGAACGAACTCACGGCCGTCGACGCGCTCAGCCTGATCGCGGGTGGCTGCACCACCGTGGTGGAGGGGGCCAACATGCCTACCACGCCGGCGGCGGTGCGGGGCTTCGCCGAGGCCGG
This sequence comes from Micromonospora sp. NPDC050686, assembly GCF_040654475.1. NCBI lineage: Bacteria > Bacillati > Actinomycetota > Actinomycetes > Micromonosporales > Micromonosporaceae > Micromonospora > Micromonospora sp. NPDC050686. The sequence continues at coordinate 83,844 of NZ_JBFAID010000007.1, read as the reverse complement.
GGTGCGGTTCGCGCCCGGTAAGGCGGCCAACGCCGGCGGGGTCGCGGCAAGCGCACTGGAAATGCAGCAAAACGCCAGCCGCGACTCGTGGACCTTCGCCCATTCCGAGCAGCGGCTGCGGGAGGTCATGCGGACCATCCACGCCCGCTGCCACGCCACCGCCGACGAGTACGGAATGCCGGGCAACTACGTCGCTGGAGCCAACATCGACGGCTTCCGGCTCGTCGCCGAGGCGATGCTCGCCCACGGTCTCATCTGAGACGTCGTCGTAGCCGTATCGAGGACGCTGGGCGGAGTCGGAGAGTTCTGCGGCACGGATGCCGCGCCGACCGCCGCTGGGGCGCCGGGTGGAGCCCGGAACAGGTCAGCCAGTCCGCGGAATCCCCAACGCAACGGCCGCTTCGATCGCCAGGGCGTCGAGGTGGTGTGCGATGGCGGCTCTCAGCGATTGGGCGGTGTGGATGTGGGGCCGGATGGCTGCATGCACGGCGAGGCCGTCGAGCAGGGCGTGCAGGCGTTCGGTCTCAACGGGTATGTCGGTCGGCGCCAGACCCGCCGCCGAGAGGTCCGTGAGGATCACTTGACAGCCGGCCCGTAGTGCGTCGTATCCCTCGTCGCGCAGGTCCCGCAGCGTCGGGTCGACCAGCGCGCGGGATGTGAAGGCCAGCCAGATCTCGTTCTCGGCGCGCCGTTCGTCGTCGAGTGGGAGCAGCTCAGCCAACACGCGCTCTGCTCTTCGTCGGGGATCGGGCTCGGGCTCCAAGCTGGCGAGGCGGGACTCGATCCGGTCGATGATCGTCCGGAACGCGAAGACCATGAGTTCCGACTGGCTCGCGAAGTAGTGGCGCAGCGATCCCATCGACAGCCCTGCCTCCCGGGCGACGTTCCGGACTGAGGCCTGCTCCAGGCCGTCGCGGCGGATCACCCGTAAGACCGCTTCGACGAGCTCTCGGCGGCGCTCTACCGGGTCCACAACTTTGGGCATTGGCCTGTTATAGCACGGCCGTGCTAGCTTGTCGTTCTAGCACGGCCGTATTACCAAACCGTTCTCGGAGGTCATGTCGTGACGCTCATCCAAAACCCTGAAGCGCGGCCACGACGGGCCCGCCGCGGCCTTGCCGCGCTGCTCTGCCACCGCGGCGTCCACCTCTCGGCCCTGGGCTGGCTCGCGGGCAACGCGGTGGTCCTCGCCGTGGCGGGTGACGCGCTGCCGTTCGACTGGCCGGCTGCCGCGGCACGGACTTCGGTCGACCGCCTGGTGGACGCGAACCTGGCCCTCGTCGAGGTGCTTCTACTCACCGCACTGACCTTCTGGCTGACCCGCAAACGGGCCCTGCCCAACCTCGCCGACCGCGCGCCGGAGCGCTCGGTGGCCGCCCGAGAAACGCTGTTCCTGCTGCTTTACGGCGCCGGCGGACTGGGCCTTGGCTTCATCCTCGCCCGACTCGCCGGATGGCATCCATTCGGCCTTCACCTCGCCGGGTCGATCTACGGAACACATGAACACGTCAGCCCCGCCGAATCCATCGCCTGGGCCGCCTACAACCTTGTCGTCTACGCGGTGGTCCCGCTCTTGTTCTTCCGCCGGCGCTACTCGACCGAGGCGCTCAACCTGCGCTCGAACAACCGCCGCGCTGATGCCGTCCTCATCGGCGTGATCCTCCTCATCGAATCACTCGTTCAGATCGCCGCGCTCGAACCGCAGTTCTTCCATCTCACCGCCGGTCAACTCGCGCTCGGGGTTCCCCTCACCTTCACGCTGTATCTCGCTGGCGCCGTGCTACCCGCCATGATCTTCGTCTACGCGATTCTGGTGCCACGCTTCCTGCGACTCACCGGATCAACCGCGACCACGGTGATCCTGGGCGGGCTCACCTACACCGCGCTCCATATCTGGGACGCGTGGACGGTCTTCAGTTCACCGGGCAACGCCGCCCTGTCGATCGTCTTCCTACTGCTGACCTACTTCGCGCCGGGAATGTTCAAGACCGTTCTCACCGTGCGCACCGGCAACGCGTGGGTCCACATCTGGGCCTACCACGCGCTGGCGCCGCACACCTTCGCCGACACACCACACATGGTCCACGTCTTCCACCTCAAATAAGGACCGAGCCCAGCGTTGCTTCCGCCGAAGATGTCGTCAACATTTTGGGACGATGCTCAAGGAAGATCGGCGGGACTGCCGCCGTGGGCGCGTAACCCGGCGATCCGGTGCCGACAGCGCCACCACGGGCACCGGAGCGCCGCTGTATGTCCGTTGCTCGCATCAGCCGTGACCCGGCCGCACACAGCGGCCACCGGAGGTGCCGAGGCCAGCGCCGTCACGACGGCGGATCGGCGAAATCGGCCGGGTTGAGATTGAGGGTCGCGAGTATGCCTGAATGCTGGGCGGTGTCGACGTGGTCCGGCAGCTCCCGGTCGACCCAATCGGCTCGGCTGTGTTGGCCGCGATGGCGCAGGGCCTCAACGATTTTACTCTTATCGATCTTCATCGTCTGTATCGGCTCTCCTCGCGCACAACGAATCTGGATGCTGTCGGACTCGCCCATGCCCGCCCTGACGCGAGCCGTCGGCCAGACGGGTTGCCGAGGGGCACCGGCTGGAGACCTGCCGCACGGTCAGGGCGATGCGGTGCGAGACCTGATCGCCACGAACCGTTCTCGGGGGCCTCCAGCCACAACATACCCACGCGGGCCTGCCCGTGCGCCTTCTGCGCGGGGGCCAGGAGAATTGCCGGGCGCATCACGCCCGCAGCCGCGTGGCCCGGCCCCGCCGGCCGTCCACCTGGCCGCGTCGTGGCTTGAGCACGCTCGTCAGGTGAAACTGCGCGTCTTCCGGAGCGCTGCTCACCGGCACCTTGTAGGTCGCCACCCGCTCCAGCCAGTCATGGGGCACGTGGCCCCGGTCCGGATCGCCGACGAGGACCTGACCTCCCTTCGCCGCGACACGGGCGAGGAACGGCAGCATCCGGGCGGCCACAGACGGGTGGTAGAGCGCGTCACCGGTCAACACCACGTCCACGCCGTCACCGTCGCCGTCCAGCAGGTCACTCGACGACACGGCCACGTCGACGCCGTTGGCGTGGGCGTTGGCACTTATCGCCGTGATCGAGTACGGGTCGATGTCGTTGGCCGTGACACCGACGGCGCCCGCCATCGCGGCGGCGATGGCGACCAGTCCGGAGCCGGAGGCGACGTCGAGGACCTGGCGACCGGCCACCGTGTCCGGATGATCGAGGAGGTAACGCGCGAGGGCCTGCCCGCCGGCCCAGGCCGACGCCCAGAACGGGGGCGGGAGGACGTGCCCCGCCTCGGCTTCGAGCCGGGCCCAGAGGACGATCGCGTCCTCGGCCATGACCAGTCGCACCTCTGGCACCAGCGGCACCGGGGCCAGCCGGAGCCGATCGATGCTGGCCGTCCCGGTCGCGCGCGCGGACATCGCGTACGACACCAGCGGAGCAAGGCCGGGCACCGCAGCGTCGGAACGGACCATCCGCCGGTCCGCGGTCTCAGCCGCCGCCGTGGCGACGGCTGAGGCCTCGCCGCCACGGCTCGGCGGAGCCAACATCAGACCGGACGGATGTTGGCGGCCTGCAGCCCCTTCTGGCCCTGCTCGACGTCGAACTCGACCCGCTGGTTCTCGTCCAGGCTGCGGAACCCGCTCGATGAGATGGCGGAGAAGTGGGCGAAGACGTCAGCGCCGCCGTCATCCTGCGTAATGAAGCCGAAACCCTTGTCCGCGTTGAACCACTTGACTGTACCGAATGCCATGTCTTCTCCTCTGAGTAGCTGATGGAGCCACCTACGGCCCCGGTTGTCGCCGCTACCGGTCCGGAAGAACCGGCAGAACAAAAAGCGCCTGGCGGGTTGGATACCCACCAGGCGCTGGCAAAGTATGCGACAAACCAAAGCTTGCAATGCGCTCACGCTAGCACGGACGCGCCGTCCGCCAACCGGCGCCGTCGCTGCCAGGGATGGTGTCACGGGCCGGGGGCGGCGGGCCGCCTTCGAATCTCCAACATGGGTGACCCATCGGTAGTGGCGCGTGGTGGTCAGGTCAGGCCGTGCTCGAACGGGGGGCGCCTGATCCTCCCAACGGCACTCGGCCCAAGCCGTACACGATGGAGGTTTTGGGTTAGGGTTTGGCGGGCCGAGCGAAACGGATCCGACGCTGCCCCGGCGAGCGGCCGGGTCCACCCCGCTCATTTTCCGCACCCGCCTCGCAGATGTGAGCGGGTGAGTCGCGCGCGTTGACGCGCAAACTCTGGAGCAGCTGTTGACTGATGTGACCGTGCATGACTCGAATCCATTCCGTGAAGCACCAGGAGCAGACGGGTCTTCCGACCACACACCTGCCGTCGACGTGAGTTCGGCTGCGATGACTCGGCTGCGCACCCCGTTCGAGGCCGCGGGTGACGCCGACCGGCAGCCGCCGGCCGACCCCATCGCCGCTCACTAGCCCTGCTCGTCCTTCCACGACTCGTGCGAGGACGTGCCGAGGCAGAGGGCCAAGGCGTCGGGCGGCGCCGCGGTCGCCGGCCGGAGGTCGGGGAGCACGTGGGGGAGCGGCCGGGCGGTGGGCAATGTCGGCAGTCAAACCCGCTAATCGCCACTATCGGCATAAAAGGTGTGTTTAGCTTCCCGGTGCGTGCCGCCGACGAGAGGGGCTGACGTGCACCGACGTGACCTACGTGGCCCGGAACGCGAACTCATCGGTGCCTGTCTGCCGCGCTCGAGGGACGCCCTCGCGGGGTCGTCCGGCGCGCATCGTGGCCCGTACAGGGCTTCCCGGCGCTGAACGGAGAACCATGCCTTCGTCCGTGTTTCCGGCAGTTCACCGGGCGTTCGCCCGCCGGGTGGCACCCGGCGAGTCCCTCGCCGGCGACGCCGCGCGCATCGCGCGAGCCTGCCACGAGATGGCCATACGTTTCCATCGCGGCGGAAAGTTGATCGTCTTCGGCAACGGCGGGCCGGCGACGGATGCGCAGCACGTCGTGGTGGAGTTCGTTCACCCGGTGATCGTCGGCAAGCGGGCGTTGCCGGCGATCTCGCTGACGAGCGACGCCGCGAGCCTCACCGGGATCGCTCGGGTGGACGGCTTTGACGAGGTGTTCGCCGCCCAGCTGCGCCTGCTGGCGGCACCGGAGGACATCGCGCTCGGGTTGTCCGTCGACGGCCGGTGCGCCAACGTCCGGCACGGGCTGACCACGGCCCGCGACCTCGGTCTGCTCACGGTCGGGCTCCTCGGCGCCGACGGCGGTGACATCGCTCGCGACGCGGTCGCCGACCATGTCGTCGTTGCCCGCACCGACGACCCGTGCATCGTGAAGGAGGTGCACGTGACGATCTATCACATTCTCTGGGAGTTGGTGCACGTGTTCTTCGAACAGCCCGGCCTGCTGAAGTCGGAGGCCGCCCGGTGACCTCGCAACCCGTGCCGCCAACCGGAACTCCGCCCGAATGCCACGACGACGTGTGCATCACGTGCTCGGATGCGGCGGTTGCGGTCCGCGTACGGGAAGTGACGGCAGACGGACTGGCCGTGGTGGACACGGACGCCGGGTGGGAAGAGGTCAGCGTGGCCCTGGTCGAGGCGGCACCTGGCGACATCGTGCTGGTACACGCCAAGGAGGCCATCGCCGTCGTGGAGAAGAACTCATGAGCGCGCCGGTCGAGGGCGCCCTCGGTGCGCTCTACCCGTTCCTCGACACCCAGCCGGCCGACGTGGACGCGGTGCTCGCCGCGGTGGCGAGGTCCACCGCGGAGAAGGCGGCGCAGATCGTCGCCCTCCGCCAGTCCCTGGTCCCCCGGCACGGGCAGCGGTTGCTCGACTGCGCCCAGCGATGTGCCACGGCGTTCCAGGCCGGCGGCACGCTGTTCGCCTTCGGCAACGGAGGAAGCAGCACGGACGCCCAGGACATCGCGCAGTTGTTCCTGCACCCGCCGGCGGCCGCCCGTCCGCTACCGGCCGTCTCGCTGACCCATGACGTCGCGCTGATCACGGCACTCTCCAACGATGTGGGGTTCGAGGTGGTCTTCGCCCGGCAGGTGGCGGCATTCGGCCGTGCCGGGGACATCGCGGTGGGGTTGTCCACGAGCGGGGGATCGAACAACGTCCTGCGGGCGTTCGGGGAGGCGTCCCGGCGGGGCATGCTCACCATCGGCATCGCCGGGTACGAGGGCGGGCGGATGGCGGAATCCGACGAGATCGACTACCTCTTCGTGGTGCCGTCGGAATCGGTGCACCGGGTCCAGGAGGCGCAGACGACGCTCTACCACGTGCTCTGGGAACTCATCCAGCAGGCGTTGGCCGAGGAACTCTGAGGGGCCTGCCATGGGTCGGGCCGGCCTGCAGCGGGTGCACGTCCGCGTCGAAGGCATCGTGCAGGGAGTCGGCTTCCGGCCGTTCGTACACGCGCTGGCCGCCGAGTACGACCTGGCCGGATTCGTCGGCAACGACACCGCAGGCGTCTTCGTCGAGGTCGAAGGGGACGGGGAGCGGCTGGGCGCATTCCTCGCCGACCTCAGCCGGCGGGCGCCGGCACTCGCCCAGGTCGAGCGGCTCACCACCGCGACAGTCCCGCCGAACGGCCAGCCCGGCTTCACCATCGTCACCAGCGTCACCGGCGCCGGCCGGGACGCCCTGATCTCCCCGGACACCGCCACCTGCCCGGACTGCCTCGGCGAACTGACCGATCCGAGGGACCGACGCCACGGCTACCCGTTCACCAACTGCACCAACTGCGGCCCGCGATTCACCATCGTCGAGGACGTACCGTACGACCGTCGTACCACCACGATGGCCGGCTTCGCCCTCTGCGCCGACTGCTCCGCCGAGTACGCCGACCCGGCAGACCGCCGCTTCCACGCCGAGCCGGTGTGCTGCCCCGGGTGCGGACCCGCACTCCGGCTCGTCGGCGCGGACGGCGCCCCGGTCTCCGGCGATCCGCTGGACAACACCGTACGGTGGCTGCGCGACGGCCGGATCGTCGCGGTCAAGGGGCTGGGCGGCTACCACCTGGCCGCCCGCGCCGACGACGAGCGGGTCGTCTCGACGCTGCGCTCCCGCAAGCACCGCGAGGAAAAACCCTTCGCCCTGATGGCCGCCGACCTGGCGGCGGCACGCGCCCTGGTCCACGTGCCGCCGGCGGCCGTGCCGGTGCTCACCGGCCCCCGCCGACCCGTGGTGCTGCTGCCGCGCCTACCCGGCGCCCCGGTCGCCGCGTCGGTGGCGCCGGGCAACCGCGACCTGGGCGTGCTGCTGCCGTACACGCCGCTGCACCATCTGCTGCTCGGGCGGCTCGGCCTACCGATCGTGCTGACCAGCGGGAACGTCTCCGACGAGCCGATCGTGCACCGTGACGACGAGGCCCGCCAGCGGCTCGCGGGGATCGCCGACGGGCTCCTGACGCACGACCGGCGGATCCACGTTCGGACCGACGACTCGGTGGTGCGCGTCTTCCGGGGCCGTGAGCTGCCGGTGCGGCGGTCCCGTGGCTACGTACCCGCGCCGATCACCCTGCCGTGGCGCTTCGACCGGCCGGTGCTGGCCTGCGGCGCGGAGTTGAAGAACACGTTCTGCGTGGCGAAGGGGCGGCGCGCGTTCGTGTCGCACCACATCGGGGACCTGGAGAACTTCGAGACCCTGCGGGCGTTCACCGACGGAATCTCGCACTTCACCCGGCTCTTCGACGTCCGGCCGCAGGTCGTCGCCCATGACTTGCATCCCGAGTACCTGTCGACGAAGTACGCGCTGCAGCGCACCGACGTCGAACTGGTCGGCGTCCAGCACCACCACGCCCACATCGCGTCCTGCCTGGCCGACAACGGCGACCCCGGCCCGGTGATCGGCGTCGCCTTCGACGGGCTCGGATTCGGCACCGACGGCACCCTGTGGGGAGGTGAGCTGCTCGTCGCGGACCTGGCCGGGTTCGAACGGGTCGGCCATCTGGCCGCCGTGCCGATGCCGGGCGGGGTCGCGGCGGTCCGCGAGCCGTGGCGGATGGCGGCGGCCTACCTGGACGAGATCTACGGCGACGCAGTGCCCGACCTGGCGGTGGCGCGCCGGCACGGGCGGCGGTGGCGGGCGGTGGTGACCCTGGCCCGAAGCGGCACGAACTCACCCCGTACCTCGAGCGTCGGTCGGCTGTTCGACGCCGTCTCGGCGATCCTCGGCCTGCACGACCGGGTCACGTACGAGGGGCAGGCCGCGATCGCACTGGAGCAGCGGGCCGACCCCGACGAGCGGGGCGGCTACCCGGTCGAGGCGGCCGGTCCGGTTCCACTGCAGGACGTCGGACGCGGGCTGGTTCGCTGCGTGGTCGACGACCTGCTCGCCGAGGTGGATCCCGGCCGGATCGCCGCGCGGTTCCAGCACGGCCTGGCCGACGCCGTGGTACGGGCGGCCGGCGCCGTGCGGGAAAGCAGTGGCCTGACGACGGTCGCGCTCTCCGGCGGGGTCTTCCAGAACGTGCTGCTGCTGGAACGGACGATGAGCGGGCTGGAGCAGGACGGCTTCCGGGTGCTCGTGCACTCGCGGGTGCCACCGAACGACGGCGGGATCTCCCTCGGCCAGGCCGTGGTGGCCGCAGCCCGGGGCGTTCCCGCCGGCTGAGCCGGAACCGGCGTCAGCAGATGCGGGGGAGTGGATCCCCGACCAGCATGTCGACCACCCGTGTGCCGCCGAACGCCGTCCTGAGCAGCACCATGCCGGGCGGGTCGGCGGCGACGCGGCCGATGACCGCCGCGCCGTCGCCGAGCGGGTGGCCGCGCAACGCCGCCAGGGCGGCCTCCGCCTGCGCGCCGTCCACCACGGCCACGAGGCGTCCCTCGCAGGCCACGTAGAGCGGGTCGATGCCGAGCAACTCGCAGGCGCCGGTCACGGCGGGACGTACGGGGACCGAGGCCTCGTCGACCACGACGGCGAGCTGGGCCGCCTGGGCCACCTCGTTGAGGATGGTCGCCACCCCGCCCCGGGTGGCGTCCCGCATCAGCCGCACCCCGGGAGCCGCGTCCAGCAGGACATCCACCAGACCATGCAGCGCCGCGGTGTCCGAGGCGAGGTCGGCCGCGATGTCCAACTCGCCGCGGGCGAGCATGATCGTGACGCCGTGGTCACCGATCGGGCCGGAGACGACCACCGCGTCACCGGGGCGGACGTGCGAGGAGCCCAGCGCCACCGGCCGCTCCAGCACGCCGATGCCCGACGTGTTGACGTAGCAGCCGTCGGCCTTGCCCCGCTGCACCACCTTCGTGTCGCCGGTGACCACCTGGACCCCGGCGCGCTCCGCCGCGGCGGCCATCGAGGTGACGATCCGCTGCAGCTCGGCGACCGGAAAGCCCTCTTCCAGGATGAACCCGGCCGACAGGTACAGCGGGCGGGCTCCGCTGACCGCCAGGTCGTTGACCGTGCCGTTGACGGCGAGGTCGCCGATGTCCCCGCCCGGGAAGAACAGCGGCGACACCACGTACGAGTCGGTGGTGAAGGCCAGCCGGTTGGCGCCGACGGAGAGCACCGCGCCGTCGTCGAGTTCCTCCAGCGTCGGGTTGCGGAACGCCTCGACGAACATCCCTTCGATCAGGCTGTGCGTCGCCTTGCCGCCCGCGCCGTGCGCGAGCGTGATCCGGCTCTCCCGGATCTTCGGCGGGCGCCGTCGCGCCCGTTCGATGCGCTGCAGCACCTGCTGCTCCCGCGACAGCCGCCCCACCTCGTGACCAGTCGTCACCTCGGCCTCGGCCACCGCCCGCTCGGCGCGTCCGGCGGTACGTTCGGTCGTCATACCCGCGTCGCCTCCGTGAGCCGCTGCCGAGTGAAGCGGCCGAAGTTGTAGTAGGCCGCGCACGCGCCCTCGGAGGAGACCATGCACGTGCCGATCGGCGTCTCCGGGGTGCACGCGGTGCCGAACACCTTGCATTCCCAGGGCTTGAGCACCCCCTTGAGCACCTCTCCGCACTGGCAGGCCTTCGGGTCCGCGACCCGCACTCCGGGAACCTCGAAGAGGTGCTCGGCGTCGTAGGCCGCGTACTCGTCGCGCATCCGCAGCGCGGAGTGCGAGATGAAACCGAGGCCCCGCCACTCGAAATACGGTCGCAGCTGCATGACCTGGCCGATCGCCGCCAGCGCCCGCAGGTTGCCGTCCCAGGGCACCACCCGCGTGTACTGGTTCTCCACCTCGCAGCGTCCCTCGGCGAGCTGTTTGAGCAGCATGAAGACCGACTGCAGCAGATCCAGCGGTTCGAACCCGGCGCACACCAGTGGCTTGCCGTAGTCGCGCGCGATGAACTCGTACGGCCGGCAACCGATGACGGTGGAGACGTGCCCCGGCCCGAGGAAACCGTCCAGACGCAGATCCGGTGAGTCGAGAATGGCCTTGATCGCCGGGAGAATGGTGACGTGGTTGCAGAAGACCGAGAAGTTGTCGATGCCCTCGGCGGCGGCCCGCAGCACGGTCATCGCGGTCGACGGCGAGGTGGTCTCGAACCCGATCGCCATGAAGACCACCTTGCGGTCCGGATTGGTCCGCGCGATCTTCAGGGCGTCCAGTGGCGAGTACACCATGCGGATGTCCGCCCCGGCCGCCTTGGCGTCCAGGAAGGAGCCGTTCCCGCCCGGGACCCGCATCATGTCGCCGAACGCCGTCATGATGACGCCCGGCTCGTGGGCGATGGCGATGGCGTCGTCCACCCGGCCCATCGGGATGACGCAGACCGGGCAACCCGGCCCGTGCACCAGCGAGACGCTCTCTGGCAGGTAATCCTCGATCCCGTGCTTGTAGATGGTGTGCGTGTGCCCGCCGCAGACCTCCATGAACTTGTACTGCCGCCCCGGCTCGCACAACGCGGCGATTTCCGTGGCCAACGCCTGGGCCTTGTCCGCGTCGCGGTACTCGTCGACGAAACGCATCTCATTCTTTCCTAAGTGATGTCGGATTCGGCGAGCGCCTGCAACTCGTCGGTGTACGCCTGTCCGAGACCGGTCAACAATTCCAATGTGGCGGCCGCTTCTGCTTCATCGATCTTCGACATGGCGAACCCCACATGAACGAGCACCCAGTCGCCGATACCGATCTGGTCCGGGCCGAGCAGACCGATGTTGATCGCCCGCCGGACGCCCACGACGTCGACGATGGCGAGGTCGTCGCGGCCCGCCTTGATCTCGACGATCTCACCCGGGATGCCAAGGCACATCGCCCTACCCGTCCTCTCCGATCACATCTTCTCGATCTTGATATAGCGGCGCAGCGCGGGAAGTTCCTTCCAGAACATCCCCGCCACCGCCACGCCGGCCAGCAGCACCAACAGCTTCCGCACAGCTCACCTCCTTCGGCCTGGTCCGCCCGCTCAACCCGGCGGCAGGTTCGGCATGATCGGTAGGATCGGGTCGTGCTTCTCGGGCCGGATGCCGGTCGAGCGGCGCGCGTCGACCGTCCCGTCGTCCTGATGGCCGGACTGCTTCCTCCGCCGCGAGTTGCCCTCCTCCACGCCTTTGGTGTGCGCCGGCGCATCGAGTTCGACATCGGGATCGCCCACTCGGATCTCGCCCATCCCCGCCTCCTTCATCGGTCGTTGCCCGCCGGCCGGTCATGTCGCCGGCCGAGTTCGTCGAAGAATCGGGGAAGCTCACCCCACACCGCGCTTCCCCCCGACATGCCCGTCCAGTGCTGGCGGATCAGCGCGACGAGCCGGAAACAGTCGTCGACCGGCACCACCCACAGTTGGTCGCTGCCGCGCCGCCTGCCGGTCCACACCAGGAACGCCTCGACCCGCGGCTCCAGCTCTGCCAGCTCGGGTGAACGCGCCTCGACGGCCCGCCACGCGCCGGCATCGATCTCCGACTCGGTGGTGCCGAGGGGACTCGGGTAGTGCGCGAGAACCTGGCCGTCCTGCTGCTTGACGAAGAACACCAGTCCGACCGGCACACCGAGCTCGTCGACGGACAGGCCCGTCAACCGTCTGCCCCGGGCGGGGACGAGCCGGTACCGCCCGGCGCCGGCCGCCTCGCGGGTGAACAGCAGGGAACACGCCGTGCACGCGCACATCAGCTCCCCGTCCTGTTCGTCCCACACGTGCCGGTGCTCCGGCCCGACCGGCCCGGCGCACATGCCGCAACGCTCGACCGAGGTCGTGCGTTGCCTCGCGCGCCGGATCGCCCGGTGCAGGGCACCCGCCGTCATGCCATGTCACCCGACGGGAGTGCCCCCGCAACCTGCCCCACCTCGTGCATTCCCGCCGCATCGGTCCGATCCGGCCGCTGCCACAGGGCGGCGAGCGGGATCAACGCCGGCGCCGGTGCGGGCGCCACCACGTCGACCGCGGACAGCTCCGGCGCGAACGTCAACACCTGTTCCCGTACGAGGTCACGCAGCGCGGCCCCGCCACCGCCGCACGAACTCGCCGACAGGCTGATCCTCGCCACCCCGTCCTGGACACCGGCCAACATGATCTCGGCGCCCTGGGTGCGCAGCTGCGGCCGCAGATCGTCCACCGCCCGGGCCACGCGTCGCTCGGGCGGGTCCGGGTGGATGTGGTGCAACAGCAGCAGGTGCCGCAGCAGGTCGTCGTTCGTGAACCCCCCGAGCGCGCGGGGGCTGTCGGCGGCGAGATCGATGATCCGGGCCAGCGCCTCGCCGTACACCTCGGTCAGCGTCTCGACCGCTTCCAGGGCCAGTTCTGCCGTGCGGCCGGGGGTCTGCTCGAGCTGGCCGAGCACGGCGTCCAGGCGGGCCAGCCGCGGATCGAGGGCCGCATCGTCGAGTCGCTCGGTGTCCGGGGCCTCACCCATGGGACGCGCCGAACATCGGCGAGTGGATCTTCTTGAGGGTACGGCCGCCGCCGACGTACATGTGCACCCCGCACGGCAGGCAGGGATCGAAACTGCGTACCGCCCGCATGATGTCCACGCCCTTGAAGTTGTCCGGGCCGTTCTCTTCGAAGATGGGCGTGTTCTGGATCGCGTCCTCGTACGGACCGGGGGTGCCGTAGCTGTCGCGGGGACTGCCGTTCCACGGCGTGGGCGGGTACGGGTGGTAGTTGGCGATCTTGCGGTCCCTGATCACGAGGTGGTGCGAGAGAGCGCCCCGGACGGCCTCGTGGAAGCCACAGCCGATGGCGTCGTCCGGCACCTCGAACTCGGTGAACACCCGCATGTCGCCACCGCGCATCCGCTCCATCGCCTGTTCCAGGAAGTACAGCGACATCGCCGCCGCGTACGCGATGAAGTAGGCCCGTGAGCGGTCCCGCTCCAGCGCGTTCGACCAGCGCGGGATCTTCCACTCCAACGTCATCTCGGGCAGCCGCTGGCTCTTCGGCAGCGAGATCAGCACGCTGTTGCCGGTCGACTTGACGTACGGGGTGTCGACCATCTTCGCCAGCGCCGTGGTGTACAGCCGGGCGAAGCAGCCACCGCCGGTGTCGAGCGCGAGGTGCTCTCCGCTGTTCTTGTCGAACCACCGCGGGCTCATCACCCAGCTGTACTTGTCGCCGAAGTCGCGCTTGCCAGGATCGGGGAGGGTGGTCTGGTTCCAGGGGTGGCGGATGTCGACCGGGTTGCCCAGCGGGTCGTGGCTGACGAACGGCTCCTCCGCACCGGCCCAGTCCTTGTAGTAGGAGCTGCCGAGCAGGATCCGGATGCCGAGGTTGATGTCGACCAGGTCAGTGGTGAGCAGCTTGCCGTCGACGACGATGCCGGGCGTGACGTGCATCGCCCGCCCCCAGTTCGTCATCGTCTCGTACCGGTAGTCGACGACGTCGGGATTCTGGAACGCGCCCCAGCAGCCGAGCAGGACGCGGCGGCGGCCGACCTCCTCGTAGCCGGGCAGCGCCTCGTACCAGAAGTCGAAGATGTCGTCGTTCAGGGCGACGGACTTCTTGACGAAGTCAAGGATGCTGATCAGCCGGCTCAGGTAGTCGGTGAACAGGGTCGGCTGGGGCATCGTGCCGACACCGCCGGGATAGACCGTCGACGGGTGGACGTGCCGGCCCTCCATCAGGCAGAACATCTCCCGGGTCGTCCGGCTGACCTGCAGCGCTTCCTTGTAGATCTCGCCCTCGAACGGGTTGTAGGCCCGCATGGTGTCGGCGATCGTCCGGTAGCCGTGGATGTCCCGGCCGGGTGCCGCGGTCTTCTCCGCAAGGGCGAGCACACTCGGATTGGTCTGTTTGACCATCGCCTCGCAGAAGTCGACGAAGACGAGATTGTCCTGGAACAGGGTGTGGTCGAACATGTACTCGGCCGCCTCGCCGAGGTTGATGATCCACTCGGCCAGGGGCGGGGTCTTGATGCCGTACGCCATGTTCTGCGCGTAGACGGAGCAGGTGGTGTGGTTGTCGCCGCAGATGCCGCAGATCCGGCTGGTGATGAAGCCGGCGTCACGCGGGTCCTTCCCCTTCATGAACACCGAGTAGCCGCGAAATAGCGACGATGTGGTGTGGCATTCGGCGACCACCCGGTTCGCGAAGTCGATCTTCGTGTAGACCCCAAGGTTGCCGATGATCCGGGTGATCGGGTCCCACGCCATCTCCACCAGTTCGCCGGGCTTCTCGCCGACGGCAGGCTTCGGTTTCGTCGCAGTCACGGTGTGTTCCTCTCGATTGCGGCCTGGCGCCGGGGATCCGCCGGACCGTACGCGCGCCACCGGGGGTTGTAGCCGCTGGTGAGTTCCGGACCGTTGTGGTGCCACTTCGGTTCCCGGTTGGCGGTGACGTTGGTGATGCCGCGCAGGCGGCGGATCAGAGCGCCGTACGGCTTGATCAGCAACGTGGACAGGCTGCCACCGGGCGGCATGTCCATGAACGGCATGAACTTGTCGGGGAACCCCGGCATCGTGCAGCCGATGCAGATGCCACCGACGTTGGGGCAGCCACCCACGCCGCCCATCCAGCCGCGCTTGGGGACGTTGCAGTTGATCACCGGCCCCCAGCAGCCGATCTTCACCTGGCACTTGGGCGAGTTGTAGTCCTTGGCGAAGTCGGCCTGCTCGTAGTAGGCGGCCCGGTCGCAGCCCTCGTGCACGGTCTTGCCGAACAGCCACTGCGGCCGCAGCATGTGATCCAGCGGCGGGGGCGGCGCCGAGCCGGCGGCGTGGTAGAGCACCCAGGTCAGGGTCTCCATGAAGTTCTCCGGCTGGATCGGGCAGCCGGGCACGTTGACGATCGGCAGGCCGCCCTGGGACCGGAAGTCCCAGCCGAGATAGTCCGCCAGCCCCATGCACCCCGTCGGGTTGCCCGCCATGGCGTGGATCCCGCCGTACGTCGCGCAGGTGCCCGCCGCCACGACCGCCCACGCCTTGGGCGCCAACTGGTCGATCCACCAGTTCACGGTCAGCGGCTCACCCGACTTCTCGTCGTTGCCGAACGACGTCCAGTACCCCTCGCCGTTGATGTTCTCGTTCGGGATCGAGCCCTCGATCACGAGAATGAACGGCTCGGTCATCTCCCCGCGGGCCGCCCGGCGGTACGGCGCCAGGAACTCCTCGCCGCCGGCCGTCGGCGACAACACCTTGTTGTGCAGGTTGACCTTCGGCAGACCGGGAATGAGCCCGAGCACGATGTCCTCGATCGCCGGCTGACCGGAGGCGGTCATGGACACGGAGTCGCCGTCGCAACTCATGCCCTCGGAGATCCACAGGACGGTGACCTCGTCGAACCCGTTCTCCTGCGGGATCACCGCGGCGGTGTCGCGCATGTTCTGGCTCATGTGCGTGGCCTCCCTTGCATCCGATCGCGCAACCGGTCGTAGATGGCAGCCAACGGCGCCGCGAGGGCCAGCGCCGGGGGCTTGTCCGGCGCGTGCGGATGCGGTCGCGTCGGGGCCCGCTGCTTGCCCTGGTCGATCTCCCGGCCCAGCTCGCGCAGGGCCTGCTCGTCGGCGCGGGCGCACAACTGCGGCATGAGGTCGTTCTCGTCGTCCTGCACGTGCCGAGCGACGGCGGACGCCAGCCGCTGCATCAGCTCGTCCTGGGCCGGGTCGCCGGCCCGGCAGCGGTCCAGTTCGAGGAGCAGCTCCTTGACCGGCGCGTGACCGGCGAGGTGCCTGTCGACCTGCCCGTCCGCCAACACCTTCGCGGCGAACGGGTAGAAGAGAACCTCCTCCAGCGCGGCGTGCTTCGACAGCTCGCGGATGAGGATCTCCACCACGCCGCGTCGCTGCGCGTCCGACTCCGCTGCCCGATAGTCGCGGAACAGCTGTTCCACCACGCGGTGGTCATGCCGCAGCAGCTCGGTGGCGTCCATCAGACCGCTCCCACTTCGACGCTGTCCACCGTGATGGATTCCAGAACCACGTCGTCGTCACCGCTGACCTCGATGTCGATGCCCCCGCAGCCGGAGCAGGCCACCATTGCGAGGTGGTCGTCGACCCGCGCGTTACGACCACAGTCGTGGCACTGCACCGTCATCGGGTCCAGCACCAGATCCACGGCCGCGTCCGCGATCACCGTGCCGGCCGCGGCCACCTGGATGCCCTGCGTGACGACATCACGGTCAACCGCGTGACCGCCGATCCGCACCCGCAGGCCGGTGACCCTGCGCCCCGCGGCCCTGCGAACCGCCGCCGCCACGATCGCCTCGGACAGACCTGTCTCATGCATCGGCCGTCACCCCCTTCTTGGCTGCCGTTCCCGGCGAGATCTCCCGCCGCTTCGGCGCCGTGTCGAGTCGCGCCGCTTCCTCGTGGACGATCCCGACCACCATCCGGACCGCCTCGTCGACCGCGGCGGCGACTGGACCTGACAACCCCATGTGCTCGTCGAGGACGGCGGGTTGGCAACCCACCACGAGGATGCGGTCCACCCCGCCGCCCAGGCCACGCAGCAGGCGCAGCACCGACTCCGGATCCATGCCGTGCCCGTCGGCGGCCGGTGCCTCCAGCACGTCCGCCGGGCGCAGTGTCCAGCCGGGGTCGTCAAGATCCACCTGGAGGACGGCCAGCGTCCCGGGCGGCTCGTCCAGCGGCAGGGCGTCCACCATCACCAGCACGTCGTGGTGGCCGTCCAGCAGATCGTAGGCCAGATGCATCCCGCGGATCCCGTAATCGGACACATCCACCAACGCTGGTAGGGCGGCGTCCCGCAGCCGCCCGACGACCTCCACGCCGAAGGCGTCGTCGGCGAGGAAGATGTTGCCGATGCCGGCGACCAGGATCCGACCTCCGCCGTCGCTGTTCATTGCGCCGCCACCTCTCCGGCCAGCGGCTCCACCTCTTCCGGCCGGAAATGACGCAGGCGCCCGTACCACTGGTGCAGCTCCGCGCCCGGGTCGTCGTCCACGGTCACCGCCAGGAACCGCGACCCGTCGATGTCGAGCAGCACCTGCTCCACCCGACCGGTACGGCCATCCAGAAACATGTCATGCGCGTCGGTGCCACGCCGGCGAGGTCGTAACCGGACCCGGCTACCCCTGGCCAACAGGGTGCCCGCGACGAGGACCCGCTCCGTCTCCGCCGCGTCCCCCGCCTCCGTGCCGGACTCCCGCCAGGGCCGCTCCGGCTCGGTGACCGAGTCGACCGACCGGGGGATGGGCTCCAGGGACCGAATCGCGCCGTGCAACCGTTCGAGCACCTCGGGCGGCATCGCATCGACGCGGTCGAGGATGGCGGCGGCGCGGGGATCGGTCGCCCGGGCCTCTCGCTTCTCGGCATCGGAGAGCGTGAGGGTACGCAGCGACAGGATCTCGTCGATCTCGGTCGCGTCGTGCAGGTCGGCCGGGCTCTCCGGGGCGATCCGGGGATGGTCGTACAGGATGATGGGCGACGAGAGAACCAGGTCAGACGTGCCGGGAGCGCCGGCAAGCACCGGGAACGTGTGCACGTTGCGGCATTCCCGCGCGGCCTGCGCCGCCCACTCCGGTGGGTCGAGCAGGGACAGGAACCGCCCCCGACTGACCGTGGCCAGCGTGTGCGACGCGAGCAGGCAGCAGCGCAACGCCTCGTCCCGAGGGCAGTCCGCCGGCGTCGTCCGATCAGTGTTCTCGACGCGCATGCCGAGCCGCAGCAACCGGAAGGGCGCCGGAGACGCGACGGCGGAGACGGCGACCGACGCGGACAACGGCCACCGCCGGCGCACCACCCGCCCGAGCGGCTCGCCCCGGTCGTCGACCAACGCCTCGACGTCCTCTCCGCCGGGCATACTGACGTGGAAGCGTCGGCCATGCCGCAGCTCGGCGACCGGCGCCTCGACGTCGAACTCCCGCGGCACCGCCTCGTCGAAGCTGAACTCGGTGCGGCCACCGACGTCGATCCGGTCGACCGGCCGATACCCGCCGTCGGTCGTGCGTAACTCGGTCATCTTGCGTTGCAGGTGCAGGAACCGCAACCGGATCCGGACGATCGCACTGTCCTGCGCTTCCATCAGGCACTCGGTCTGCTGCCACGACGACTCGGCCGAGCCCGCGACGCTGCTGTCATTCAGGCCGTGAGCCGCCCCCCAGGCGGGGGGCACGAGGACGCCGAACTGCCAGCGGACCCGGTTCTTGGCCGATGAACGCCGATACGGGTAGAGCAGGTAGCCCTCGTACAGGATCGCGTCCGCGATTGCCTCGGCGCCGTCGAACACGGTGCTGGGCCAGTGGGTCTGCACGGTGCTCACCTCCTCCACGGCACGCAGATGCCTGCTCCGGCATGCGATCACTCTGGTCCAGCGAATCCACCTGGCGAGCCGAAAGCGCGCATCGTCGGGTTTGGTGACGGCAGCATTCACCTGGTCGGGTGAACCGACGAGGCCGCCGTCGGCCGGTCAGCCGGCGGGGCGGAATGCCGGCCGGCCGCCGCGAAGGCCACCGCCCGGGCACCGGTCAACGCCGCCTGCTGAACCGCACCCCGCCCGCTCGCGGCATTCGCCAGATGGATCCCGTGAGTCTCCGTAGGCTCGCTCAGAGAAGGCTGCCGACGGGGCTGTGGAAGGGATAGCACCATGACCGACGACCAGGTCACTCGCAACCTGAAGGGCATGGACGAACTCGACTTCAAGGGGTGGAACCCGGCGGACTGGAAGGGCGTGTTCGCCCACCACCACACGGATGACGTGCTCGTGGACCTGAAAGGGCAACCGCAGACTCACGGCATCCAGGAGCACATCGAGGCCATGCAGGCGTGGGCCGAGAGCACCGGCGGCAGGCCGGTCCAGATCAAGTCGCACCCCATCGGTTTCGGCTCGGGAGAGTGGACCTGTGTGGTGGGCGAGTTGGAAGACGGCAGCCGGATGGTGACGGTGGCGAAATGGCGCGACGGCGCCATCGCCGAGGAGTACATCTGGATGTAACCTGGCCGCGCAATGGTCAGGACGGTCCGCGAGTCGATCACGCCGGCGTCCGAGATACATGCCACCGGCGCGAAGCGCCCGATGCTGCTGTCGCAGTCGGCGGTCCCGGCGTCCAGGTCCTCAGCGGGCACCGGAGCGGCGAGAGTCGACCTCCAGGAGGCCCAGGCTGCCGGGAACCTCGAGTTACCCGGCGCGGAGCTGTCCGGCGAGGAAGTGACCGTGGCCGTCGTGCCGATGCAGCCGGACGAGTTTCGCTGTGCGCGCTGTTTCCTGGCACACCACCGCAGTCAGCTCGCCGGGCAGCCCGACGGCCGGGAGGTCTGCCCGGACTGCTCCTGACGTCCACCGTCAGGCACCATTTCCCGCCACCCTGGGCGGCCGCCCAGCCACGCGTCGGCGAGGATCCGTGCCGACGCCCGACTCGGACAGCGGTGTAGTTTCGACCGGCCCGCGATGCCGCCGGTCTGCGCTTCTACTTCCCATAGCTGGCCGTCGGTGCGGATGTAGACGTCGCGGCGTCCCCGCGGACTCCGGTCGCCGTTCCACCAATGACGATCGATTCTCACGTGCTGACCGTATAGCACCACCTGCGAAAAGACGAACGACAGGGATCTTGACAGACCCCGCGGCGGTTACGGACGGTGAGAAACCAGCTCGTTCGAGCCCACCGCCGGGCCGTCCGCCGGCGCTGGGCTCGGGCGGCGCACCGGCCCGCACTCCGGTAGCCGGTCCAGCGACTCCTCCACGCCCATCAGATGGTTGGCCATCCGGGTGCGAGCCCGTTCGGGGTCCCGTGCCGCCAGTGCTCGCCAGATGGCCACGTGCTCGTCGTGGGTACGCCGATCGGCGCCCGCCTCGTGCAGGCTCCGCCACAGCCGGCCCCGGACGGTGCGTCCGGCGAACGCCTCGATCAGCCCGACCAGCACCGGGTTGTCGCTGTGGACGGCGATGATGCGGTGGAAGGCGATGTCGATTTCTATGAGGCGTTCGTGGTCCTGCGGCGACTGACCGACGATGAGGGCCGCCTCGTCGAGCAGCTCCCCGGCCTGGGCGAGCGCCTCATGATTGATCCTGGTCGCGGCCAGTCGTGCCGCCTCTACCTCCAGCAGGCGCCGGACGCTGTGGATGTGCCGCGCGTCGCCCTGGCCGTGGAAGTCGACAACGAAACCCATCGGAGCCAGCAGCTCGCTCGCGTCGAGGTTCGTGACATACGTTCCGTCGCCCTGCCGGGTGCTGACGATGCCGAGGATCGACAGCGCGGACACCCCTTCTCGCAGCGAACCGCGTGAGACACCCAGCGACTCGGCGAGGTCCCGCTCGATCGGCAGGCGATCTCCGGGGCGAAGTGCGCCATCGAGGATCATGCGCTTGATGCTGTCCACCACCTCGTCGGTGCGTGACATGACCCGTACTCCCCTAACTCGCGACCGCTGCGGCCGGCTCGTCGGTCACGACGTGCAGTTGCGGGGCAGCGGCGGACGCTTCCTCGCGGGCAGTCGCCCAGTACTGGCCGTCCGGGAACCGGTACCGCTGCACCGACTCGGGACGCATCTGGGTGGAATAGCCCGGCGACCTGGGGAGCACGTAGGCGCTTCCCGACCCGGTGTCACGTACGAGACACGGGTCGGTGAAGTGCTCATGCAGGTGATCGACGAACTCGGTCACCCGGTTGGTCAGGTCCCCAGAGACGGCCACGTAGTCGAGCACGGACACGTGCTGGACCATCTCGCACAGCCCGACGCCTCCCGCGTGCGGACAGACCGGTACGCCGAACTTCGCCGCCAGAAGCAGCACTGCGAGGATCTCGTTGATGCTGGCCAGCCGGCCGGTGTCCAACTGACAGAAGTCGATGGCCTCGGCCTGGAACAACTGCTTGAACATCACCCGGTTGTGGCAGTGTTCGCCAGTGGCGACACCGATGGGCGCGACGGCGCGGCGGACGGCCGCGTGTCCCAGGATGTCGTCGGGGCTGGTGGGTTCCTCGATCCACAGCGGCTCGAACTGGGCGAGTGCCCGAACCCACTCGATGGCCTGGTCGACATCCCACACCTGATTCGCGTCGATCATCAGGTTGCGCTGCGGGCCGATGATCTCTCGAGCGATGGCGCAGCGACGGATGTCGTCGTCCAGATCGGCGCCCACCTTGAGCTTGACGTAGCCGTATCCGGCATCGACCGCCTCCTGGCACAGCCGGCGCAGCTTGTCGTCGTCGTAGCCGAGCCAGCCCGCGGACGTGGTGTAGGCGGGGTAGCCGGTGCGGGCGAGTTCGGCGACGCGCTCGCCCTTGGTGCCCTCCCTGGCGCGTAGGATCCCCAGTGCCTCGTCCCGGGTCAGCGCGTCGGACAGGTAGCGCAGATCGGCGATCTCGACGAGTTGCTCCGGCGACATGTCGGTGAGCAACTGCCACAACGGCTTGCCGGCGGCGCGCGCGACGAGGTCCCACGACGCGTTCAGCACGGCCGCCAGCGAGAGGTGGACCACCCCCTTCTCCGGCCCGAGCCAGCGGAGCTGGGAGTCGGCGGTGAGAAACCGGTACACCGCGCCCATGTCCGCCGCCATCGCGTCCACGTCCCAGCCGATGAGGCGCCTGGCCTGGAGCAGCGCCGCCGCGGCGACGATGTCGTTGCCCCGGCCGATCGTGAAGGTCAGCCCGTAGCCGCCGAGTGGTGCACCCGCCGCGTCGACGCCGTCGGTCTGCAGCACGACGTACGCCGCCGAGTAGTCGCCGTCCTTGTTCATCGCGTCCGAGCCGTCCGCGGTGAGTGACGTGGGGAAGCGGACGTCTTCGACGGTGACAGCGGTGATCTGCGGCATAAGGCCCTCGTCTGCTCAGGGAACAAAAGATCAGATGACCGTGGGAAGTATACGAAGATGGCTCTCGGACCGTCAACGAAGGTGTGGCTCGAAACATCTAATGTCTCGGCGCTCACGGAGTGGATCTGGACGGGGTCCACCGTCCCCTCCGGACCGACGAACGAGGCGGACCGGCCGGTCTAGCGCGGCAGACGCGAGTGCGGCGCTGGCCGCCTGGTGCTGGGCCCCTCGCCAGCACCGGCGGCGAGGCCGCAAGAAACATCAGACACCACACCGAATCGGGCGGAGCGAGGGCGCAGTATCAATCAACATCGTTACAGCCATTGACTCGATACATCAAATGTTTGTAGATTCCTCGCACCTTACTCAGAGCCTCGTCCTGCTGCCGGTCACGCCGCACCGCCCCGTCGGTGTCGAGCTCCTAGCCGTACTGGCGCTGCGCCGGCCGGGTGCAAGGCCCCCGCGCGCTGGAGGACCTCCCCATGCCAGACCTCACCCGAAGGCAAGTCATCAAGTACGGATCAGTCGGAGCCGGAGCCCTGCTGTTGCCGATGCAATGGGCGGCGGCCGCCCGAGCCTCGTCGGTACCCCCACCGGAGGTGCGTGCCGCCAACGACATGGCCCTCTGGTACGACCAGAGTGCCGGCACGACCTGGCTCCGGGCGCTTCCCATCGGCAACGGTCGGCTCGGCGCCATGGTGTTCGGCAACGTCGACGCCGAGCGGCTGCAGCTCAACGAGGACACCGTCTGGGCCGGCGGACCATACGACCAGAGCAATCCCCGGGGTGCGGAGGCGCTGCCGGAGATCCAGCGACTGGTCTTCGAGAACCAGTGGACCCAGGCGCAGAACCTCATCAACCAGACGATGCTCGGTAACCCGGCTGCTCAGTTGGCGTTCCAGCCCGTCGGCAACCTGCGGCTCACCTTCCCCGGTGGCACCGCCGGGGTCTCCGAGTACCACCGCCAACTGGACCTCACCACGGCCGTCACCTCGATGTCGTACCTCCAGAACGGGGTGCGGTACCGGCGCGAGGTGCTCGCGAGCGCACCGGATCAGGTGATCGCCATGCGCCTGACCGCTGACAAGCCCGGATCGATCACGTTTTCCGCGCGGTTCGACAGCCCACAGCGAACGACGGCGTCCAGCCCGGACAGCGCGACGGTGGCGATCGACGGCGTGTCCGGAAACCAGCGGAACATCAACGGATCGGTCCGGTTCCTGGCAGTGGCACGGGCCGTAGCCGAGGGCGGCACCGTCAGCAGTTCCGGCGGCACGCTGCAGGTGACCGACGCCGACAGCGTCACCCTGCTGGTCTCCATCGGCTCCAGCTACGTCAACTTCCAGAACGTCGGCGGCGACTACCAGGGCATCGCCTGGCGCCACCTCAGCGCCGTCAACGTCCACTACGACGAACTGCGCCGCCGGCACGTGGCCGACTACCAGGAGCTGTTCGGACGGACCACGCTCGACTTGGGCCGGACCGCGGCGGCCGACCAGCCGACCGACGTACGGATCTCTCAGCACTCGGGTGCCGACGACCCGCAGTTCTCCGCGTTGCTGTTCCAGTTCGGCAGGTACCTGCTGATCTCCTCCTCACGTCCGGGGACACAGCCCGCCAACCTCCAGGGCATCTGGAACGACCAACTGGCTCCCTCGTGGGATTCGAAGTACACCTTGAATGCCAACCTGCCGATGAACTACTGGCCCGCCGACACCACGAACCTGGCGGAGTGCTACGAGCCGGTGTTCAAGATGATCGGTGACCTCACGGTGACCGGTGCCCGCACCGCCCAGCGGCAGTACGGCGCCGGCGGCTGGGTCACCCATCACAACACCGACGCGTGGCGGGCCTCGGCCGTGGTCGACGGGGCGCTGTGGGGAATGTGGCAGACCGGTGGCGCGTGGCTGTCCACCATGATCTGGGACCACTACCTCTTCACCGGCGACCTCGACTTCCTCCGCGAGAACTACCCGGCGATGAAGGGCGCCGCGCAGTTCTTCCTCGAGACCCTCGTGGAGGAACCGACCCTCGGATGGCTGGTCACCAACCCGTCGAACTCGCCGGAACTCGCGCACCACTCGAACGTGAGCGTGTGCGCTGGCCCGACGATGGACAACCAGATCCTGCGCGATCTGTTCGATGGTTGCGTCAGGGCGAGCAAGGTGCTCGGGGTTGACGAGGACTTCCGGGCACAGGCCTCGGCAACCCTGGACCGCCTACCGCCGATGCGGATCGGCTCACGCGGCAACATCCAGGAGTGGCTCTACGACTGGGTCGAGCCAGAGCGGACCCACCGGCACATCTCACACCTCTACGGCCTGCACCCCAGCAACCAGATCACCAAGCGCGGCACTCCGGAGCTCTACGACGCCGCCCGGAGAACGCTGGAACTGCGCGGCGACGACGGGACCGGCTGGTCGCTCGCCTGGAAGATCAACTACTGGGCGCGGATGGAGGAGGGCAAGCGGGCACATGACCTGATCCGCTACCTCGCGACGCCCGCCAGGCTGGCGCCGAACATGTTCGACCTGCACCCCCCGTTCCAGATCGACGGAAACTTCGGCGCGACGTCCGGCATCGCCGAGATGTTGTTGCAGAGCCACGCCGGCGAGCTGCATCTGCTGCCGGCCCTGCCGGACGCCTGGCCGACCGGGCGGATCGCAGGCCTTCGGGGCCGCGGCGGCTACACCGTGGGCGCGGCGTGGAGTCATGGCCAGGCCGACGAGTTCCTCATCAAGCCCGATCACGACGGCGCGATCACCGCGCGCGGCCGGATGTTCGCCGGGCGGTACCGGGTGCTCGACCTCACCGGCAACGGGATCGTCCCCACCACCAAAGCCGAACCCGACCTGATCGAACTCCCTGGGCGGGCCGGTCACACCTACCGGGCATACGCCCTGCAGAAGGTCCAGGTCAGCGCGCCGATCGAGATCAGCGCGGGCACCGCCACGAAGGTCACCGTGACGGTCCGGGCGGTCGACCGGCCGATCGCACCATCGACGAGGGTGACCCTCAAGGCTCCGGACGGCTGGACGGTGACGCCGGCTCAGGCTGACCTGCCGCCCCTGCTGGCCAACTCCGAGCGCACCGTCGAGTTCGAGGTGACCCCGGCGGCGAACGCGGGCGCCGGCGCCGTGGTCCTGACCGCCGAGGCGAGCGGACACCAGAGCGGGCAGGACTGGGTCGCGTCCGCGACGACCAGCACCCGGGTCTGGGACGGCCGGGAGGTCCCGCTGAAGGAGAGCTTCAGCAACATCAGCCTCACCAGTGACACCGACACCAACGCCGGTGACATCGACGGAAGCCGGTCCAGCATCTCCGCCCAGGCGCTGGCGTCGGTGGGGGTCACCCCGGGCAGCATCGTCAGCAAGGACGGGGTGAACTTCACCTGGCCCGACGTCGCGATCGGCACTCCCGACAACGCCATCGCCTCGGGCCAGTCCCTCAAGCTGACCGGCAAGGGCCGGACCCTCGGCTTCCTGGTGACGAGCACGTGGGGAGCGTCGTCCGGGCCGGCCACCATCGTCTACGCCGACGGCACCCGGCAGACCTTCACCCTCGCCAGTCCGGACTGGGCCGGCGCGCCCAGACCGGAAGGCGTCGGCGCCGTCGTGGCTCCCTACCAGAACCGTCCCAACAACCAGCGGGCCAACACCCAGGCGACCATCTACTACGTCGGTGTGCCGCTGCAGGACAAGGAGGTCTCCCGGGTGGACCTGCCGAACATCAGCGCCAGAGCGACGGCGAACGTCCCCACGCTGCACGTCTTCGGGGTGGCGATCGGCGGATAGCACCCGCTGACCAGCCGTCGCGCCCTGCGCGGGCTGCGTCGTGGCCACCGTCACGCCGCAGCCCGCTGCGGCTGCGCCCCGGGCCGTACCGCCGCGAGCCGAGCCGGGCTAGGTCCAGCTAGGACATGCCGGCGATGGCGACCGGACGCGAGAGCCGCGGCCCTCGGCCAGGCCTCCTCCGACACGCAGCCCGCGTCCCGTCGATCGTGCCCGGCCGCCGGGTGCCAGGTAGGGGTCCGCGCGAGCGCGCCATCACCGGTACCTGTGGGCGCGGTGCCTCTGGCCGTCGGCGGCCGGCGGCGGTGTCAGCGGCAGGTGGCTGATGAGTCCGGCCTGATGCAGGGCGGGCCAGAGCGCGGCGGGTATCGCGGCTGACGCCCGCTGGACGGTCTCGTGGACCTGGCGGGCGCTGCCCATCCCGACCGTCATCGACACGATGGCTGGGTGGGAACCGGCGTATGCGAGTGCCGCCGCGGGCAGTGTGGTGCCGTACTCCGCGCAGATTCGTGCGATCCGGTCGGCGCGATCGAGAAGTTCCGCGGGGGCCTGCTGGTAGTTGTAGCTGGCGTTGGTCGGCGGGCGCTCACGGGCCAACAGGCCGGAGTTGTAGACGCCGGCGACGACGACCGCGACATCGTGCCGCCGGGCGGCAGGCAGCAGGTCGTCCAAGGCGCCTTGTTCGAGCAGGGTGAACCGCCCGGCGCACATGACGACGTCGATGTCTGCCTCCTCGACGAATTGCGCCAACAACCGGGACTGGTTCATCCCTGCACCGATCGCCCCGATGACCCCCTGCTCCCGCAGTTCGACGAGAGCGGGTATCGCTTCGGTCATCGCCTGCTCGGCGTGGTCGTCGGGGTCGTGGAGGTAGACGATGTCGATCCTGTCCAGGCCGGTGCGGGTGAGGCTCTCGTCGAGGCTGCGACGTACGCCGTCCCGGCTGAAGTCCCACCCCCGGCGAAGGTCGGCGGGGACGTCGAAGCCTTCCGGGTCCCGCAGGTGCGCGGTGTGCGGGGACGGGATCAGGAGCCGTCCGACCTTGGTCGACACGACATACTCGTCCCGGGGCCGGGAGCGCAGGGCGGCGCCGAGTCGTCGCTCCGACAGGCCGAGCCCGTAGTGCGGTGCGGTGTCGAAGTATCGGATGCCCGCGTCCCAGGCGGCGTCGATCGCGGCCGCAACGTCCTCGTCGGTTCTCACGCGGTAGAGGTTGCCGGCCTGTGCGGCGCCGAAGCTGAGTGTGCTCACCTCGACAGCGGGCCTGCGTGGCAGTGCTGCCTGCCTGATCACCGGCGCCCCGCGGTGGGCGTGGTGCTGATCCTGTGTCACAGACATCATCTCCCCGGTGCTCGTGGTGTGGGTTGCGTTCCGCTGGCCGGTGCTGCTGGCGGCGCGCCGTTCAGGACTCCGGGCCGCCGGTGGGACGGCCCCTGGTCGGCGGGTGCCCCGGCCGGCGTTGACCCGGCGGTGTTCGTCAGCGGCCGAGCCAGCCGCCGTCGACCGGGATGGCGGCTCCGTGGACGTAGTCGGATGCGGCGCTGGCCAGGAAGACGCAGGCGCCGGCCAGGTCGTCGGGGCGCCCCCAGCGACCGGCGGGGATGCGCGCGACGATCGCGGCGTTGCGGTCCTGGTCCTCTCGCAGGGCCTGGGTGTTGTCCGTGGCGATGTAGCCGGGGACGATGGCGTTGACGTTGACGCCGTGGCTAGCCCATTCGTTGGCCAGCGCCCGGGTGAGGCCGATCAGCCCGGACTTGGCCGCGGTGTAGCCGGGCACGTTGACGCCGCCCTGGAAGCTGAGCAGGGAGGCGGTGAAGATGATCTTCCCTCGGCCGCGGGCCAGCATGCCGTTCCCGACCTGTCGGGTCAGGACGAACTGGGCGGACAGGTTCACCGCGAGGACTTCGTCCCACAGTTCGTCGTCGTGTTGCGCCGCCGGCGCGCGTCTGATGGTGCCGGCGTTGTTGACCAGGATGTCGACCGGCCGGTCGCCGTGCTCCAGCCGGCCGGCCAGGGCGGTGACGGCGGCACGGTCGGCGAAGTCGACCTGGTGTGCGGTGAAGGTGCGGCCGTGGCCGCGGACGCGCTTCTCGACCTCGCTGCCGGTGGGTTCGAGGTGGGCGCTGACCGCGACGATGTCGGCGCCGGCGGCAGCGAGGGCGTCGGCGATGGCCAGGCCGATGCCGCGCCGGGCGCCGGTGACGACGGCCAGGCGGCCGGACAGGTCGAAGGGGTTCACGCGGTGGCCTCCTGGCAGTCGATCAGGACCTTCATGACGCTGCCGCCGCCGCTGAGTGCGGCAAAGGCGGCGGCGGCGTCGGCGAGCGGCTCGACGTGGGTGATCAGTGTCCGGGCCGCGATGGTGCCGTCGGTGAGCAGGTCGATTGCCGCCGCGTAGTCGGTGCGCTCGTAGACCCGGGCGCCGACCATGGACAGCTCGCGCCAGAAGAACCGGAACACGTCCAGCTCGCGTGGCTGGTTGTGGATGCCCACCACGACCAGCCGGCCGCGCGTGGCCAGCAGGTCGACCGCGGTGGTGAGGCCGGCCGCCGAGCCGGACACCTCGAAGGCGACGGCTGGGCCGGCACCGGCGGTCCAAGCGGCGACCTCGGCGGCCACGCCGCCGAGCGCGGGATCGAGCGCACGGATGCCGAGTTTCTCGGCGAGGGCCCGACGGTGCGGGTCCGGTTCCACGACGACGGCCTCGGCGCCAGCCGCGCTCGCCACCTGGGCGATCAGGACGCCGACCGGGCCGCCGCCGACCACGAGTGCCTTGTCGCCACGGTGCAGGTCGGCACGGCGTACGTCGTGTACCGCGACCGCGGTCGGTTCGACCAACGCCGCGTGGAGCAGGGGAAGGTCTTCGGGCAGGGGGATGACGAGGTCCGCCGGCACGGTCCATCGCTGCTGCATGGCGCCGGGGGAGTCGATGCCGACGAAGTCGAGCCGGTGACAGATGTGCTGGTGGCCGGCCAGGCACGCGGGGCACGAGCCGCACCACCGCAGGGGCATGACGGTGACCGGCATGCCGACCTCGAGACCGTCGACTCCCGGGCCGAGGGCGGCCACCCGGCCGGACATCTCGTGTCCGATCGTCTGTGGGAGCTGTACCCGGTGATCCATCGCCCCGTGCAGGATGTGCAGGTCGGTGCCGCAGATGCCGGTGTAGGCAACGTCGATCTGCACCTCGCCTGCGGCGGGAGGGATGGCCGGGCGGTCCTCGACCACGATCGTCGAGTTGCCCGCGTACAGAGCTGAACGCATGGTAGTCCTTCGCTGTCGTCCGGTGGATGCGCCGGCCACGCCGCCGCCGTTCACACCGGACATGGCGACGAGGATCCCGGCCGCGTTGGAGGGGGGCTTGCGCGCTGGCGCCCCTTACCGCTCTTCAGCCAGGTGAAGGCGCAGCCAGCGTTCCGTCGTCATGATGTGCATCAGGGCGGCCGCCTGCGCCTGGATCGCGTCGCCCGCGGCGAGCGCCAGGTAGATCGCTTCGTGCTCACGCAGCGTTTGGCCGGCCGCGTCGGCGTCAACGAGGCCGCGCCAGACGCGGGCCCGGACCGTCCGGCTGGAGATGCCCTCCAGGACCGTGGAGAGCGTCTCGTTTCCGGTGGCCGCGACGACCGCGCGGTGGAACGCGGCGTCGTGCTGGTTGAGCAGCTCCACATCGTCGGCGGCCGCACGCATCGCGTCCAGGTGGCCTTGGACGACGGCGAGTTGCTGGGGCGTGATGCGGGTGGCCGCCAGGCCGGTGGCGGCGGGCTCGAACAGCCGTCGCACCTCGGTCAGCTCGAGCATCGTGTCACCCTGCAACAGCTCGACCGCACCGCTGATGCTCTCCAACAGCAGCCGCGGCTCGAGGCTGGTGACGAAAGTGCCGTTGCCTCGGCGCACCTCCAGCACCCGGGCGGCAACCAGGGCCCGTACCGCCTCCCGCATGATGTTGCGTCCAACCCCGAGCTCCGTGGCCAGCTGTTGCTCCGGTGGCAGGCGGGTGCCGGGCGGCAGTTCACCGGACTGGATCAGCTCACGTAGGCGCGTCATCGCCTTGTCGGTCAGCGACATGTCGTGACCCCTTGCTCGTGTCCCCCCGCCCATGGAGAGGGCGGCGGGTGGAGTGTTCGCGGGAGATTGAACCGTAACAGGTGATCCCATGTCTGGAAACCCGCGTAACGCCGTCTCACCTCAGTGGAACCAGCGGATTAGGCGAAAAGGCAGTTAGAAGCCCATGTTTCGAAACTGTGTCTAGACGCGGCTCTCGGGGCGGGCTATAAAGACATCCCATGGCATACGGGTTGCCGGCCGATGGCACGAGACAGCGGCGGGCGGCGTGGCCGCAGCCGGCAGGTCCAGCGAGGGGAGGAGGTGGCTTGCGGTGACCGAGGTGATCAGCGGGCGCTACCTCGCGTCGCAGGCGTCGGGCATGAGCGCCCAGATGCACCCGGAGTCGGTAACCGCGTATCGCTACCCGAACGGCCCGCAACGGAAGACCGCGGGAGCACCGACCGAGCACCGCTGATCCCCATCCGAGTGCCCGCCACACAGGAGCCGTGATGAAACCTAGAAGGACCGCCTCGGCCACCCTCGTCATGTCCGTCGCACTGCTGCTGACCGCGTGCGGTGGCGACACATCGTCCAGCGGTGGCGGCGGTGGCGCCCCGATCATCGGTGTCGACTACCCGCGTTCGGACACCGACTTCTGGAACTCCTACATCAAGTACGCACCTCAGTCCGCCCAGGAGCTGGGCCTGGAGATGAAGACGACCAACTCGCAGAACGACGTGGCGAAGCTGACCTCCAACGTCCAGTCGTTGATCAGCCAGGGCGTCAAGGGCATCGCCATGGCGCCCCAGGACACCGCCGCGATCGCGCCCGCCCTGCAGACGCTTGCGAGCAAGAAGATCCCGGTCGTCACCGTCGACACCCGCCCCGACCAGGGAGACGTGTTCATGGTCGTGCGGGCCGACAACCGCGCGTACGGCGAGAAGGCGTGCCACTTCCTCGGTACCAAGCTCAAGGGCACCGGCAAGGTGGTCATGCTCCAGGGCGACCTGGCCTCCATCAACGGCCGTGACCGCACCGAGGCGTTCAACGACTGCATGAAGCAGAAGTACGCCGGCATCACCGTCTTCGGGGAGGCCACCAACTGGGACGGCGCACTCGCCTCTCAGAAGCTGCAGATCCGGTTGACCGAGCACCCGGACATCAAGGGCGTCTACATGCAGTCCAGCTTTGCCCTGGCCGGGACGCTGCAACTGCTCAAGCAGCGCAACCTGCTCACCCCGCCGGATGACGCCAAGCACATCTTCGTGGTCTCCAACGACGGCATCCCCAAGGAACTGCAGGACATCACCGCCGGGAACATCGACGCCACCGTCTCCCAGCCCGCGGACCTGTACGCCAAGTACGCCCTGTACTACCTCAAGGCCGCCATCGACGGCAAGAGCTTCCAGCCCGGCCCCACCGACCACGACAGCAACATCATCCAGGTCCGACCGGGCCTGCTGGAGGACCAGCTCTCGGCACCGCTGGTCACGCTCGACGGCGGCGCGTACGGCGGCGTGGCGAGCCTCAAACCCGACGACAAGTCCCTCTGGGGCAACAACATCGGCTGACCGCGGCCCCGAAGGAGATACGCGTACATGAACGGTAGCGGGCAACCTTCGAAACGCTCGTCACCGGCCCTGGATGGCGACGGGCGGGCCCGATCGGGCCCGCCTGTGGCGGAGGCGATCGACGTCAGCAAGCGGTACGGCCCGACGGTGGCGCTCGACCAGGCGCGGATCAGCGTTCACAGCGGCGAGACCCACGCCCTGGTCGGCCGAAACGGGGCCGGAAAGTCGACCCTCGTGTCTATCCTGACCGGTTTGCAGGCCCCGGACACGGGTCAGATCCGGTTCGCCGGAGCGGACGCACCCCGGCTGTCCGACCGCGACGCGTGGCGGCAGCGGGTCGCCTGCGTCTACCAGAAGTCCACCATTATTCCCGAGCTGACGGTGGCCGAGAACCTGCTGCTCAACCGGTACGACCGCGGCCGCGGTGGGCTGATCAACTGGCGGGCGCTGCGTCAGCGTGCCCGGGACCTGCTGGCCGTGTGGTCCGTCGACGTCGACGTCGACAGCAGAGCCGGCGACCTCAGCGTCGAGCAGCGGCAGTTCGTGGAGATCGCCCGGGCGTTGTCGTTCGGTGCCCGGTTCATCGTTCTGGACGAGCCCACCGCCCAACTCGACGCGGCCGCCATCGCCCGCCTGTTCGACCACATCCTGGACCTGCAGCAGCAGGGCGTGACGTTCCTGTTCATCAGCCACCACCTGCAGGAGATCTACGAGATCTGCGACATGGTGACGGTCTACCGCGACGCCCGGCACATCGTCACCGCTCCGGTCGCCGAGCTGCCCCGCAACGACCTGGTCGCCGCGATGACGGGCGAAGCCGCGGCTCTGCAGGCAGCACGAGCCCGCAACGGGCCGGTCGGGCCTGCCGAGGTGGTGCTCGACGTGTCCGACCTGCGCCTGGCGGGCGGCTACGAGGACGTGTCGTTCCGTGTCCGGTCGGGCGAGATCATCGGCTTGGCCGGCGCCGGCGGCAGTGGCCGGACAGCGGTCGCCGAATCCATCGTCGGACTTCGCACCCCCGACACGGGTACGGTCACCGTCGGCGGTCGCCGGCCCCGCCCCGGCGACGTCAACGCCGCTCTCGCGGCGGGCGTCGGCTTCGTGCCGCAGGACCGGCACCATCAGGGCCTGGTACCGGGCATGTCGATCGCAGACAACGCCACGCTGACCATCCCGGAGCGGCTCGGCAGGGCCGGCTTCCTGAGCACCCAGCGCCGGGACACGATCGCCGGCCGCCTGATCGACGACCTGGCGATCAAGACCCCCGGCCCGGACCTGCAGGTCTCCGGGCTGTCCGGCGGCAACCAGCAGAAGGTCGTGATGGCCCGTGCCCTGGCCAACGACCCGCACGTGCTGGTGCTCATCACGCCGACGGCGGGTGTGGACGTGCGCTCCAAAGAGTTCCTGCTCAGCAAGGTCGACGAGGTAGCTGATACCGGCACCGGTGTCCTGGTCGCCTCCGACGAGCTCGACGACCTGCGAATCTGCGACCGCGTCCTGGTGATGTTCCAGGGCCGCATCGTCGCCGAGATGCCCAGTGGCTGGCGTGACCACGACCTCGTAGCCGCCATGGAAGGACTGACCGTCGATGCCTGAGACCATGACCACCGCGAATGCGGCCACTGCCGGTGCGGCCGTCGCGGCCGGACCACCACCCGGTCGACGGGTCGGCAAGCTCGCCATCGCCCGGCTGCGGGATTTCGCACTGGTCCCCGCGATCGTGCTCATCGCGATTGTCGGCCAGATCATAAACCCGGTCTTCCTGCAGCCGGACAACCTAATCAACATCGCGCAGACCATGTCGGAGATCGCGCTGCTGGTGCTGGCCCAGACCATCGTGCTGGTGACCGGCAAGATGGACCTGTCGCTGGAGTCGACCTTCGGCTTGGCACCCGGCGTCGCAGCATGGATGACCGTCGCGGTCGGAGCCGGTCACGGCACCGGGCTGCTGTCCGGCGCCTGGGCCATCCCGATCACCCTGCTGGTGGGCGCGCTCATCGGGATCGCCAACGCCGCGCTGATCGTCCGGTTCGGACTGCACGGGTTCATCGTCACCCTGGGCATGCTCATCGTCCTACGCGGCCTGCTCACCGGGATCTCCGGCGGCCAGACCTTCTTCAACCTGCCCGAGTCGATGATGTACCTCGGTACCGCTGTCTGGTTCGGGGTTCCGGCCTCCATCTGGATCTGCGTCGCCCTCTTCGCCGCCGGGATCATCCTGCTCGGCTATACCGGCTTCGGTCGTTCGCTGTACGCGATCGGCGGCAACGCCGACGCCGCGAAGGCCGCCGGTATCCGCACCGACCGCGTGCTGTGGGCCGCGCTGATCATCGCGAGTGTCCTGGCCGCGCTGGGCGGTCTCATGCTCTCCGGCCGACTCGCCTCCGTTGCCGCGTCCCAAGGCAACGGAGCGATCTTCACCGTCTTCGCCGCCGCGGTCATCGGCGGCGTCAGCCTCAACGGTGGCAAGGGCACGATGTTCGGCGCCTTCACCGGCATTCTGCTGCTGTTCATGATCCAGAACGTGTTGACCCTCGCCGGCGTGCCCGCGCAGTGGATCGGCGCACTCAACGGCGCCATCATCCTCATCGCGCTCGTCGTTTCCCGGATAACCGGCGGCAAGGCACATGAGTAGTGCTGGGCCGTCGGCCGCGGCCCGGGCGGGTCGAGGCCGACGGCCGAGGCCGGCCGGCACGCAGGGCCCAACCGGCCGGCCCCGACCTCGATGACGACTGGAGGCGACGTGGAAACTGACATCGTCGATGCCCACCACCACCTGTGGGACCGGAGCCGCCATCCGCAACCCTGGATAGACCCGCAGTCGATGAGCGCCATCGACGCCGATTTCGGCCCGGCCGACCTCGCCGCGACCACCCGACCGGCCGGCGTCACCCAGGCGGTGGTGGTACAGGCGATCCACTCCGTGGCCGAGACGGCCGACCTGCTTGACACGGCCGCCGGCAGCGACCTCATCGCCGGTGTCGTCGGCTGGCTCGACGTCACCGCGGACGACCCGCTGCGAGCCATCGAGAAGATGAGGGCCGGCGGCAAGCTCGTCGGCGTGCGACACCTGGTCCAAGGCGAGACCGACCCAGCGTTCCTCGACCGGACCGCCGTCCGGCGAGCCGTCGCGGCGACCGCCGAGGCAGGCATCGTGTTCGACCTGGTGATCCGCCATCACCAGCTACCCGCCGCGACCCGCCTGGCCGCCGACCTGCCACAGGTGACCTTCGTTCTGGACCATCTCGGTAAACCACCCCTGGCCGACCGGGACCTGCACGACTGGGCCCGCGACCTGCGGGCGATGGCCCGGCTGCCCAACGTGACGGCCAAACTGTCCGGCCTGGTCACCGAGGCCGACTGGCGATCCTGGACCCGCCGGGACGTCGAACCCGCCGTCGCGCACGCCCTGGAGGTCTTCGGTCCCGAACGGCTGATGTTCGGCTCCGACTGGCCGGTCTGCCTGCTCGCCACCACCTACCAGCGCTGGCTCGACCTGCTCGCCGATCTGCTCACCGGATGTAGCGAGGCCGAGCGACGCGCGATCTGGCACCAGACCGCCCGCCGCACTTATCGGCTGCCACCCCCACCGACCCCATCGTGACCGTGCCACCCCCGGCCGGCCCGCGCGCCGTGCCCTCGACGTTCACGCAGGTATCGGCAGACCCACCCGGGAAAGGGCATCACATGCAACGCTACGGCTGCGTCATCCGCCTGCGCCCCGAACACCGGGACACCTACCTACGGCTACACAGCGCGGTATGGCCAGAGGTCGAGCAGATGCTGCTGGCGGCCAACATCCGCAACTACACCATCTTCCTGCACGACGATCTGCTGTTCGGCTACTACGAATACGTCGGTGACGATCACGACGCCGACCAGGCCCGCATCGCGGCCGACCCGCGCACGCAGCAATGGTGGAAACTCACCGACCCGTGCCAGCAGTCACTGGCCGAACGTCAATCCGGGCACTGGTGGGCCCCGATGCGGCAGGTGTGGCACCTCACCGAGCCGACACCGACGGCCGGACCCCCGGCGGTCGCCTCGGCCATCGGGGCAAGCCGCATCCTCCCGGTCGTCGTGCTCGACGACGCGCGCGACGCGGAGCCCCTCGCCGCCGCCGTCGTCTCGGGCGGCCTACGCACCATCGAGGTGACCTTCCGGACCGAGGCCGCCGCCGATGCCATCCGCGTCATGTCCGAGCGCCCCGAGGTGCTCGTCGGCGCCGGCACGGTGCTGACCCCGGCCCAGGTCGACCAGGCCGTCGAGGCCGGCGCACGGTTCGTCGTGAGCCCCGGCTTCGGTCCCCTCGTCGTACGGCATTGTCAGCAACTCGGTGTCCCGATCTTTCCTGGCGCGGCAACGCCCACCGAAATCCAGATGGCGCTCGACGCAGGCCTGGACACAGTCAAGTTCTTCCCGGCCGAGCAACTCGGCGGCATCGCAACGATGAAGGCGCTCGCCGCGCCATTCCGCTCGCTGCGGTTCATCCCGACCGGCGGAGTCAACCCCCGCAACCTCGCCGACTACCTTGCCCACCCCGCGGTCCTGGCGGTCGGCGGCACCTGGATGGTCGCCCCGGACCTGATCGCCGCCGCTCGCTGGGGCGAGGTCACGGCCCGCACCGCGGCGGCTGTCGCCGCCGTCCGTCCCGCCCCGGAGGCATGACCCATGCTTCAGATCCGTCCCGCCGAACAGTGCCGGTACGACCTGGTGTCGCTCGGCGAAATCATGTTGCGCCTCGACCCCGGCGAAGGTCGGGTTCGCACGACTCGAAGCTTCCGGGTGTGGGAGGGCGGCGGCGAGTACAACGTGGCCCGCGGCCTTCGCCGCTGTTTCGGCCTGCGCACCGCCGTGGTCACCGCCCTCGCCGACAACGAGGTGGGCCGCCTGCTGGAAGACCTGGTGCTGCAGGGCGGGGTGGACACGTCGCTGGTGAAGTGGGTGCCCTACGACGGGATCGGACGCACCGTCCGGAACGGGCTCAACTTCACCGAACGCGGTTTCGGCGTACGAGGTGCGGTCGGCACGTCCGACCGCGGCCACACCGCCGCCAGTCAACTTGGCCCCGACGACGTCGACTGGGACTACCTGTTCGGCACGCTCGGGGTGCGCTGGCTGCACACCGGAGGCATCTATGCCGCGCTGTCCGAGACCACCGCGAACACCATGGAGGCGGCCATGGCGGCCGCGTCCCGGCACGGCGCCGTCATCTCCTACGACCTCAACTACCGGCCCAGCCTCTGGAGCGCGGTCGGTGGGCAGGCCCGTGCGCGGGAGGTCAACCGCCGGCTGGCCCGCTACGTCGACGTGATGATCGGCAACGAGGAAGACTTCACCGCCTCGTTGGGCTTCGAGGTGCCCGACACCGACACCTCGCTGGCCCACTTGGAGGTGGACAACTTCAAGCGGATGATCGAGGCGGTGACGAAGGAGTACGACAACCTCAGCGTCGTTGCCACCACCCTGCGTACCGTCCGCAGCGCCACGGTCAACGACTGGGGCGCCATCGCTTGGTCCCTCGACACTGGCTTCGTCGAGGCGACCCACCGGCCCGGGCTGGAAATCCTCGACCGGGTCGGCGGGGGCGACAGCTTCGCCTCCGGCCTGATCTACGGGCTGATGGAGCGAGACGGCCTCGCGACCGCCGTGGAATACGGAGCGGCACACGGCGCCCTCGCGATGACCACGCCGGGTGACACCTCGATGGCCGGCGTCAACGAGGTCGACGCCCTCGTCCGTGGCGGCAGCGCGCGCGTCCAGCGCTGACTGTTGGGCAGGGCAACGCCCCAAGGACCGGGGCCTGGGACAACCCGCGCCGCGACCTGCTGGTGTGGAAGACCGCCACGACCTACCACAAGGCGACCGGCCTCCCGCCCGGGGCCACCCGCACCGTCCACCGCGTCAGCATCGCGCGCCGATGAGCGCCGCAGGCCGCCAGGGCGGGCCGACGTCCGGCACCGGAGGTGATCGACCCGTCACGGTGATCGTGGACAGCTACTCCGCCGGGAAGTTCCTGCCCGCCGCCTGCCAACGGCAGGGTTCGGACGTCCACCTGCAGTCCACCCCCGAGTTCCTCTCCTCGGTCCCGCCGCCGGACCTCAGGCCCTATCTGGCCAACGTGGTGCACACCACCAGCGACTGGCGGGAAACGGCTACCGCGGTGGCCGCGTACTCGCCCGTGGCTGTCCTGGCCGGGCAGGAGTCCGCCGTCCCCGCCGCGGACGCCGTCGCCGCGCTGCTCGGTCTGCCCGGTAATCCGCCGGGCACCTCAGCGGTACGCCGGGACAAGTTCCGCATGATCGAGGCCCTGCGCGCCGCCGGCCTCAACTGCGCCCGGCAACTCAGGTCCGCCGACCCGGACGAGATCATCTCGTGGGCCGAGCGCGAGGCCGGATATCCGGTGGTGGTGAAGCCGCTCAGTTCCGCCTCCACCGACGGCGTCTCCATCTGCCGAAACCCGCAGGAGGTCAGGGCCGCCGTGGTCGCCGTCCTGCATTCGGACGACATCTTCGGCAGTCGCAACACGGAGCTTCTCGCCCAGTCCTTCCTGGAGGGCAGCGAGTACGTCGTCGATGTGGTCCGGGGCTCCGGCGGCGACCGCCACGTCTGCGGAATCTGGCGGTACGAGAAGACGCTGATCGGCGCGAAGCGCATCTACGACAGGGACGTGCTGATCGACCCCGGCAACCCCGAGGTGGCCGAGCTGGTGCCGTATCTCGACGCGGTGCTCGACGCCCTGGACATCCGATTCGGGGCGGCGCATGCGGAGATCATGATGACGCCTACCGGGCCGGCCCTGGTCGAGGTCGGTGCCCGCCTCAACGGGCTGATAGATCCCGGCTTTCACGATCTCTGCCTCGGCGGCAACCAGGCGGACCTGCTCGCGACGGCGGCGGTACGACCGCAGGAGTTCCGGCGTCGGTACGGCGCCGAGACGATGTACCGCAAGCACCGGGAGGCGATGGTGATCCACGGCCGGACCACGCGCGAGGGAATCGTCGAGAGGATCGATGAGGACGTCCTGGCCCGCATCGCGGCCCTGGACACGGTCCGCCTCGTCGTGCCGCGGCTGGCCGTCGGGGACCGGATGCGTCCCACCACCGATCTCCTGTCCAGCCCACTGAGGGTCTTCCTGGCCGCGGACCGTCCGCACGACCTGATCGCGGACTACCGGCGGATCCAGCAACTCATGGACGACGTCTTTCAGCTCGCGCCGACACAGGTCGCCGGAGCACACGGGACGAATCTCGTGGCGGGACGGAGCAGGCCATGACCGTGCCGAGCCGGGCGGATCTCGCCGCGCTTCCCGACTACATCATTCCCCGACAGGCGCCCGAGGCCATCCTCCTCAACTCCAACGAGCTGCCGATGGCACCCCTGCCCGCGGTTGCCGAGGCGCTGAGCGTCGCCGCTCGGGAGAGTCACCGTTACCCGCAGTGGTTCTCGGAAGATCTCGTCGCCGCGCTGGCCGCCCACCTTGGCCTGCCGAGGTCCTGGCTCGCGGTCGGCTGCGGTTCGGTGAGCCTGTGTGCGCAGCTGATCCAGGCCTACTGTGGGCCGGGGGACGAGGTCCTCTGCGCCTGGCGCTCCTTCGAGGCGTATCCGGTGCTCGCCCGGATTGCCGGAGCCACGCCCCGAACTGTGGGGTTGGATTCCGCCCACGGGCACGATCTGGTGGCGATGGCGGAGGCGGTCACCCCGGCGACCAGGCTGATCTTCCTGTGCAACCCGAACAACCCCACCGGGACGGCCTTCGGCCGGCAGCAGCTGGACGCCTTCCTCGACCGGGTGCCGCCCGACGTGCTCGTGGTGCTGGACGAGGCGTACCACGAGTTCGCCGGACCAGACGTCGCCAACGGTGTCTCCGTGCTGGCGAACCGGGAGAACGTGGCGGTGCTGCGTACCTTCTCCAAGGCGTACGGACTCGCTGGTGTCAGGGTCGGTTACTGCGTGGCGCCGCCGGCGGTGATCCGTGAGGTGCAGAAGGTCGCCGTGCCGTTCGCGGTGAGCCGCCTCGCTCAGCATTCCGCGTACACCGCCTTGCAGTACACGGACGAGGTGGCTGCGCGGTGCGCCGCCGTCGTCGGGGAACGGGAGCGCCTCTTCCGGGCCCTACGACGCACGGGCTTCCCGGTGCCGCGCTCCCACGCGAACTTCCTGTGGCTTCCGCTCGGGGCGGAATCGGGGCGCTTCGCCGAGGCCTGCGCGGATCGTGGCATTCTCGTCCGGCAGTTCGGGGACGAGGGTGTGCGCGTCACGGTGGGTTTGACGGACGAGAACGAGGCATTCCTTCGAGCGGCTGAGGAATTCATCCTTCCCGTCATCGGACAAGCCGCTCGGGATCCGCGTAGCGGGGGAGCTCCCGCCCTTGCCCGGCGTCAGTGCCCGTCGACCGTGCCTCGCGGGGCCGAGGCTCTACCCCTGCCCGGTAGAAGTAGCGGAACGCCCTAGCTACTGCGTCTGCCGTCACTTGCAGCATACCCCCTACGGGTATACGTTGACGGCGGAGGTGGACCTCATGACACGTCATCACACCGGCCGCGGCGTGGTCGCGACCGGGCCCGACCATTCGCACGCCATTCACGAAGCACACGGGCTGCACGCGACGTCGCCGGACTCCGCGCAACACGGCCAGCACGGAGGGCACGCCGGCCACGGCGGCGGGCACGACAAGCACGCCGGACACGATCCGGAGCAGTTCCGGCGGAAGTTCTGGCTGAGCCTGGCGCTGAGCGTGCCGATCGTGGCGACCAGCCACATGGTCATGGACTGGTTCGGCTACACCCTCGGCTTTCCCGGCATGACCTGGGTCGGACCCGTCCTCGGGTCCCTGGTGTTCGCCTACGGCGGCTGGCCGTTCCTGGTCGGCGGCGTTCGCGAGGTCCGCGACCGGGCGCCCGGCATGATGCTGCTGATCTCGATGGCCATCACCGTCGCCTACGCTGCCTCGCTGGCGACCAGCCTGGGCGCGTTCGGCCTGGACTTCTGGTGGGAGTTGGCGGCGCTGGTGACCATCATGCTGCTGGGCCACTGGCAGGAGATGAAGGCGATCGGCCAGGCCCAGGGAGCCCTGGCGGCCCTTGCCGCGCTGCTGCCCGACGACGCCGAACGCCTCGACGACACCGGCCGGCCGCACCGGGTCTCCGTGGGTGACCTGCAGGTCGGCGACCTGGTGCTGGTCCGTTCCGGTGGCCGGGTCCCCGCCGACGGCCGCGTTGTCGACGGCGCCGCAGAACTGGACGAGTCGATGATCACGGGGGAGTCCCGGCCGGTGCACCGTGGCGTCGGGGACCGGGTGGTCGCCGGCACCGTGGCCACCGACTCCGCCCTGCGGGTACGCGTCGACGCCGTCGGCGACGACACCGCCCTGGCCGGCATCGGTCGGCTCGTCGCCCAGGCCCAGGCGTCCGCCGGCCGCGCCCAGGGGCTCGCCGACCGGTTCGCCGCCTGGCTGTTCTACCTCGCCACCGCCGCCGCCCTGATCACCTTCGGGGCCTGGTGGGCGCTCGGCGACCTCGACGAAGCCGTGGTCCGCACCGTGACCGTCCTGGTCATCGCGTGCCCGCACGCCCTCGGGCTGGCCATCCCGCTGGTGATCGCGCTGTCGACGGCGGTGTCGGCCAGGGCCGGCATCCTGGTCAAGGACCGCCTCGCCCTCGAACGTATGCGGGGCGTGGACGCGGTGCTGTTCGACAAGACCGGCACCCTGACCAAGGGCGCCCACACCCTCGCCGGCGCCGCCGCCACCGCAGGGATGACCGAGGACGAGGTGCTGCGGCTCGCCGGCGCGGTCGAGGCGGACAGCGAGCACCCACTGGCCCTGGCCCTGGTGAAGGCGGCCCAGGACCGCGGTCTGACGGCCGTGGCTCGTGACTTCCGCTCGCTGACTGGACGGGGTGTGCGGGCCGTCGTCGAGGGCATGGCCTACGCGGTCGGCGGTCCCGCCCTGCTGCGGGAACTCGGCGCCACCGTGCCCGCCGACCTCGCGGCCGCCACCGGCCGGTGGTCGGCCCGGGGCGCTGCCGTCCTGCATCTCGTGCGGCTGCCGGCCGACGGCCGACCCGAACCGATCGGCGCGTTCGCGCTCGAGGACGAGGTACGGCCGGAAGCTCGGCAGGCCATCACCGAGCTGCGCGAACAGGGTGTGCGGAAGATCGTCATGATCACGGGAGACGCCCGGCCCGTCGCCGAGGCGGTCGCCGCCGACCTGGGTTTCCGGCCGGGGGTGGACGAGGTGTTCGCCGAGGTTCTGCCCGCGGACAAGGATCGCGCGGTGGCCGCGTTGCAGGCGCGGGGTCTGACGGTGGCCATGGTCGGCGACGGGGTGAACGACGCGCCCGCGCTGGCCCGCGCCGATGTCGGCATCGCGATCGGGGCGGGCACCGACGTGGCGATCGAGTCGGCCGGCGTGGTCCTGGCGTCCTCGGACCCGCGCGGGGTCACCGGAGTGATCCGGCTGTCCCGAGCGTCGTACCGCAAGATGGTGCAGAACCTGGCCTGGGCGGCCGGCTACAACGTCGTGGCCATCCCGGTCGCGGCCGGCGCCCTGGCCTGGGCGGGGATCGCCCTCAGCCCGGCCGTCGGCGCCGTGCTGATGTCCGCCTCCACCATCGTGGTGGCGCTCAACGCGCAACTGCTCCGTCGCGTACGTCTCACCCCTGGACGCGGCTGAGCGGCCGAGACCTGGCCCGGCCGGCCCGCAGCCGGCCGGGCCAACCGCACCCCGGCGCCCGCCGGGGGCTCAGTCGTGGGAGCGAGGTCTTGGCGTGAGGACGAGGGCCAGGACAGCAGCGGCGACGGCGAGGATGGCGCCCGTGGTGAAGCCCCGGGTGAAGCCGGTCGTGCTGGCTCCCGTGATGCTCGCCGCGGCGATGCTCGACACCAACGCGGCGCCGAGTGACGCACCGAACTCGTGGAAGGTGCTGACGATTCCGGAGGCGAGTCCGGACTCCTGGG
Organism: Micromonospora sp. NPDC050686; assembly: GCF_040654475.1. Lineage (NCBI taxonomy): Bacteria > Bacillati > Actinomycetota > Actinomycetes > Micromonosporales > Micromonosporaceae > Micromonospora > Micromonospora sp. NPDC050686. The sequence goes on along the minus strand of NZ_JBFAID010000007.1, from coordinate 41,413 downwards.
CAGTGACCTGTCCCAACGCGGTGGCGGAGGCGACGACGAAGACGGCGCCGGTCCCTGCGGCGGCGACGCTGACCCCGGCCACCATGGCCACCGTCCCACCCGACAGGGCGGGGATCGCCATGCCTGCTGCCGCAACGAGAAGGCCCAGGACGCCGAGCGCGCGCGCCCCCGTACGGCCGATCACCCGGCCTGCGGCGTTCGCCCCGACCATGGTCGCGAGCGCCACGGGCAGGAAGAGCAGGCCGGCCTGCAGCGCGCTGTACCCCCGGTGGTCCTGTAGGTAGAACGTGCCGAGGAAGAAGATGCCGATCATGAGGGCGGTCGCGACGAGAATCAGCAGCGCCCCGGTCGCCACCGGTCGGCGAAGCAGAAGCCGCACGTCCATGAGCGGACTGGCGGCGAGACGCTGACGGACGACGAACCCGCCGTAGAGGAGCACAGCGGCCGCAACGAGCGCCAGCGTCGTCGCACTGCCCCAGCCGCGGTCTCCAGCCCCGATCAGCGCGTAGAGCAGGGAGCCGGTGGCCGCTGTCACCAGCGCCGCCCCAGGCACGTCGAGTCGGGCCCGTACGCCCGTGCGCGGCTGCGCAGGAAGGTGCGTTCGTAGCGTGAGCAGGAGCACGAGACCCACGGGCACGTTGACGTAGAACACCCAGGGCCAGCCCGGTCCGGCGGTCAACAGGCCACCGAGGAGAACTCCGAGTGCGGCGCCGCTGCCGCCGAGGGCCGACCAGATCCCGAGGGCCTTGTTGCGCTCGTCGCCGTCGAAGATGGTGACGACCAGTGACAGCGCGGCGGGGGACAGGATCGCGGCGGCGAGACCCTGCGCGACGCGACCGCCCAACAGCAGGGGCCCAGTGGTCGCGAGCCCTGCGGTCAGGGACGCGGCGGCGAACAGCAGCAGCCCGGTGAGCAGGAGGCGCCGGGCCCCGAACAGGTCGGCGGCGCGGCCTCCGAGTAGGAGGAGGCCTCCGAAGGTGAGGGTGTATCCGCTCACCACCCACGTGAGGGCTTCCCGCTGCAGTCCGAGGTCCGCACCTATGTGCGGCAGGGCGATCGCGACAACGGTGACGTCCAGGATCAGCATCAGCTGTGCGACACCGACGAGTCCCAGGATCTTCCAGCGCTGCGGGTGGGGTCTGCGGGGCGGGCTGGCTGCGGTCACGGACTCGACCACGACGATCAGCTCCTTCAGTAAGTCGAACAGGGGTGTTCAAGTTGTTCCGGCTACGATAACTCGTACATCGCTGTTTGACTTGAAGGGGTTGCATGCCTCGCCCAGCGGCCGGGTCGGCTCGCAGAGCCGACGCCCGGCAGAACGTGGACAAGATCCTTGCGGCAGCCGTGACCTGCCTGAGCCGCAACGCCGATGCCAGCGTGAGCGAAATCGCTCAGGCGGCCGGGGTGGGCCGGGTGACCCTGTACGGGCACTTCCCGTCGCGAGAGGCCTTGGTCGAGGCCGCGCTCATCCGGGTTCTGTCTGAAGGGGAGAAGGTCCTCGAAGGTCTGGATCTCACGGGCGACCCCCGGGCAGCGCTCACCGTCCTGATCACATCAAGCTGGCTGCTCATCGCGCAGGCCAGCGCTGTCCTCGAAGCAGCTCAGGCCGCGTTGCCGCCCGGACGGGTGCAGGAACTGCACGCCAAACCCGCACAGCGTGTCGACGACCTGATCCGACGTGGCCAGGCCGTCGGGGCCTTCCGCACCGATCTCCCCGCCGACTGGCTGGTCAGCGTCCTGCACCACGTCCTGCACGGCGCAGCCCTCGATGTGGCCGCCGGCCGGCTGGACCGGGCAGACGCTCCACACTTCATCTCCGCGACGATCCTGGCCGCCTACCTAGGTAGCCGCACATAGCAGCCGCCGAGGTTCTGTCCGACGGTCGACCAGTTCACCGGCCTGCCGGCAGCCCGGTGAACTGGGCTGGCAACAGGCGGGGCGTTATGCCACGGTGAGGCGGGTTAGCCTGCTGGAGTGGCCGGAGTCGAACTGGAAGAGTTGATCGTCGCAGACGCCGAGGCGCTGCGCGCGTGGTTGTTGAGTAACCACGCCACGTCGACAGGCGTTTGGCTCGCCCTGGCCAAGAAGGGTGGCACAGTCACCACGCTGACCTGGCAGCAGGCGGTTGACGAGGCCCTGTGTTTCGGGTGGATCGACGGGCAGGCCCGTAAGCGGGACCAGGAGACCTCGTGGATCCGGTTCACCCCGCGCAGGGCCCGGAGTTCCTGGTCACAGCGGAACGTCGCCCACGTGGCCCGACTGGAGGCGCAGGGGCGGATGCTGCCCGCGGGCCGCGCCGCGGTGGAAGCTGCGAAGGCGGATGGGCGCTGGGCGGCTGCCTATGCCCCGCCCTCGGAAGCCGAGGTGCCAGCCGACCTCATGGCGGCGATTGCCGCCGACCCCGCCGCCCAGGCCATGTTCGACGTACTCACCAAGACCAACCGCTTCGCTCTCATATATCGCGTCAATTCGGTCAAGCGGGCGCAGACGCGCGAGCGAAAGATCGGCGAGTTCGTCGCGATGCTGGCCCGTCACGAGACGATTCACCCGCAGAAGGCCAAGCCTCCAAACACGCCGCAATCCGCACCGTCATGATCAAGTGCCGCGGGGGCTGCGGGCAGGAAGCGACGGCTCCCGCGAGCCGTACCCCGGTCAGGAGAAGTCGCGGCGCGGGTCGAAGAGGCCGACAGGGTGCCCGGTCGAGCCGCCCGTCGCCAGGTCGGCGAGGATCTCGCCGACGACCGGGACGAACTTGAAGCCGTGGCCGGAGAAACCGCAGGCGACGGTGACCTGCGGGTGCTCCGGGTGCGTCGCGATGACGAAGTGCTGGTCCGGGGTGTTGGTGTACATGCACGTGGCGGCCCGGACGAACCGGCCCGCGAGCGTGGGCAGAATCGTCCCCAGGCGCTCGGCCATGTCCCGGACCTCCTCCGGGTGCACCCGCCGGTCGATGGTCGCCGGCGTGCAGACCTGGCCGTGGCGGAAGAAGGCCACCTTGGCGCCGCCCACCGGACCGTCGATGGCCGGGAAGCCGTAGACCTGGGTGCCGGCGGCGTCCTCGTGGATGTAGATCGGATGCCGCTGCGGCGCGAAGGGGCCCACTCCGGTCCCGGGCTGGAACCAGAACATCACCTGCCGCTCGACGGTGAACGGCACACCGAGGTCGGCGAGCAGGTCCGGTGCCCAGGCCCCGGGACAGACGACGAGGCGGGCCGCCCGGTAGGAGGCCTGCCCGGTGGTGACCTGGACGCCACCGTCGGGCAGCACCTGCCAATTGCGTACCGGCTCGCCGTAGTGCAGGTCGGCGCCGTGCCGGGCGGCGAGGTCGAGGTGCGCGGCGACGGTCGCCTCGGGGCGTACGAAACCGGCTCTGGCCTCGTAGAGCGCGACCTCGTCGTCCGCCGGCGTGAACGTCGGGAAGCGGCGGCGCAGCTCGCCCGCGTCGAGGATCTCGTGGGGCAGGTCCCATTCCCGGGCGGCGCGCAGGCTGCCGGCCACCGCCGCACTCTCCGGCCGGCCCACGAACACCCCGCCGGTGAGCGAGATGATCTCCCGCCCGGCGTCGCGTTCCAGCCGCTCCCACAGCTCGTACGCCCGCAGCAGCAACGGCACGTAGGCCGGATCCTCGAAGTAGGCCTGCCGGGTGATGCGCGAGCCGCCGTGGCTGGACCCCCGGTCATGGGCCGGCCCGAACCTCTCCAGACCGAGCACCCGCTGGCCGCGGGCCGCGAGATGGTAGGCGGCGCTGCTCCCCATCCCGCCGAGCCCGACCACGATGACGTCATGGACGGTCATGTCCGGGCACCTCCAGCCTGGGTCACTGTGTCGAGTGTCCCCCGAGGTAGGCGAGCACCGCGCGGCCGGGCCGTTCTTGCGGGCCGGCGCGGAAGGAGATCGCCGTTCGCCGGGTCCCGGTGGATCCGTTCGACGGCGGCCTGGCCGTCCGGGCCCGAGCCGGTCGACGAAGTGGTGAAGGCCCGAGCGGGTGGGCCGGCTGGGCCCGGGCGTGTTCTAAGCGGGCCTGTTCTGCCTATACCACTCTGTGGCCGCAGCGGCAGCCCTCGTACCGCTTCGGTGCCGGCCGGGACGGTCGGGTTCCACCTGGGCGACCGGCAGCCGGGGGTGGGTGGCCGCGGCGAACCTCGCGCCGGCTGGCGCTCAGGGCTGTCCCGTGCGCAGCGTGACGAAGAGCGCCTCGCCCTCGGCGCACACCGTGTCCCCGTCCCGGAGTTCGGCGCGCAGGAACCGCTTGCGGCCCTCGACCCGGTCGGTCCACGCGGTGAAGGTCAGCGGTCGGCCGACGCGGACGATCGAACGGTAGTTCGTCGTGAGGTACGCCGTGCGCGACGGTGGCATGCCCGCGGAGTTGGCCAGCCAACCGAACAGCTCGTCGAAGAGCAGCGGGATCGTGCCCCCGTGGGCGGCGCCGCGGCCGCCGAGGAAGAAGTTGCTGAAGGACGTCCGGCCAGCGATCCGCTGCGGGGGCGTCGCCTCGTCGACCACGTACCACGGTGTGGTCGCCTGACCCGCCGCAGCGAGCGCGGGGGACCGGCCGTAGCGGCGACGGCTCTCCGCCACCGCGTCCTGCCGCAGGGTCTCGGTCCAGCGGGTGAGGTCGTGGCGCAGGCGCTCGCTGGACCGCTCGTCCGGCGCCGCGCTCGCGAGCGCGTCCAGGAAGTCCCGGAGTTGGCTGACCACGGCGTCGTGGTGGGCCAGTGATGCCTCGGCGGGCACGGTCACGATGTCTCCTCGAAGTCTCTGCCGACAGACTATCAAGCGTTTGCTTGACGCGGCCGGCGCCGGCGACCTAGGGTCCAGCGATCGAGACGGACCAGCGCCGCAGGCGGTCATCCGGGCCGCCCGTGCCGGCCGGGAGACGAGGCAGCGATGATCGATCCAGGTCTGACCGGCGTCGGCGCGGTCGTCACGGGCGCGGGTGCGGGGATCGGACGGGCCGTAGCCGAGGACCTCGCCCGCCAGGGCGCCCGGCTGCTGCTGGTGGCGCGGCGTACCGGCCCGCTGGAGGAGACCGCCGAGCGCATCGTGGCGGCGGGCGGGCTGCGCCCGGTCGTGCTGGCCGGCGACCTCGCCGAACCCGGGGCGGCGCGCCGCATCGCCAACGCCGCCCGCTCCGAGCTGGGCGGTGTCGGGGTCCTGGTGAACAACGCCGGTCAGGCCGACCCGCCCGGCGGCGCGCTCGACGAGGCGGGCTGGCAGCGGTCCTTCGAGTTGAACTTCCACGTCAAGCGGCGCCTCGCCCAGGAGCTGCGGCCCGACCTCGAGGCCAGCCGCCGTGGGCGCGTGGTGAACCTCGTCGGCCTGCTCGAACCCACGGTCGTCTCCGCCGCGCAGGCCGCGATCGCCGCCTGCCGGCTGTGGTCCAAGGCGTTCTCGCGGGAGGTGGCGGCGGCCGGAGTGACCGTCAACTGCGTGGCACCGGGCCGCATCGACAGCGAGCAGGTGCGCCGTCACTTCCCCACGCCGGACTCCCGCGCGCGGTACGCCGCCGCCCACGTCCCGGCAGGGCGGTTCGGTGCGCCGGCCGAGGCGGCGGCCCTGGTCACCTTCCTCTGCTCGGCGCGGGCCGCCTACCTCACCGGCCAGACCGTCGCGGTCGACGGCGGGTTGCAGCGCCACGCCTGATCGCACACCGCAGGGAGCGCGTCGTCACGCCGGCTCAGCCGCGGGCGTACCGCTCGAACCGGTCCGGGACCTGCTCGGCGGCGACGGTCTTCACACCGGCGACCCGGACGCGTCGCGCGCGGATGCGCCAGCGGTCTCCCTCGTCCACGAGACAGTCCTCGTAGTTGCCCCACACGTGCAGCTGGAGGTCCGAGTCGGTGTTCTGGTGGAACGCGTACACGTAGGTGATGGTCTGTGCGCGACCCTCGCCGAGTTCGAGGTAGCTGATGGTGGAGCAGTGGTGGTTGGTCGCGGTGTAGCGGCCGGTGGCCGCCCGGAACAGCCCGGCGAGCGCGGCGCGGCCGCGGGTGACGTTGCCGTGCCCGTAGTCGAAGGTGGCATCCTCGGTGAACAGGTCCAGCAGCAGGTCGATGTCGACGCGGTCCACCCCGCGGCTGTAGGCGTGCAGCGTGTCGGCGATCCGCGCGCGGTCGCGAAGCTCGGCGAGTACGGCGTCGGTCAAGGGTCCTCCTCGGGGCGTTGCTCAGGGCTGGGGTGACGCGGGCCGCTCGGCGAAGCCGGCGAGGATCTCCCGGACCCGGTCGGGGTCGCCGCTCGGCCAGCCGAAGTACGACGAGACGCGGTCGAGGCGCCCGGCGTACCGCTCGCGGCACAGCCGGGGCATTTCCTCCGGCCTGCCGACGAGGGCGATGTGCGCGAGCAGCGTGTCGTCGACCAGGTCGCCCATCTCGGTCCAGCGCCCCTCGCGCGACATCTTCTGCAGTTCGCCCTGGAGCTCGCCGTACCCGACGCTGTCGAGCACCGCCCGGTAGGCGGGAGTGGAGGCGTAGAACGCGATCTGCTCGCGGGTCTTGCGGGTGCTCTCGGCGACCTCCTCCTCGGTGTCGCCCATGACCATGAACAGCGGCGCGTACAGCTCCACGTCCGAGCGGGACCGGCCGGCGGTCGCCAGCCCCTGGTGCAGGGCGGGCAGGGTCACCCCGTCGAGGTAGGCGACGGTGGTCATGCCGTGCAGGAGCAGACCGTCGCACAGTTCGCCACCGAGCTCGGTCATCCTCGCCCCGACCGCGGCGATCATCTTCGGGATGCGGTACTCGTGGTGGTGCGGCGTGAAGACGGGCGTCATCAGCGTGTGCTGGTAGTGCGGTCCCTGGTAGTCGAGCCGGGAACCGTTCCGCCAGGCGGCCAGGATCGCGTCGAGCGCCTGCAGGAAGTCGCGCATGCGGGCCACCGGGGCGCTCCACGGCATCGAGAACCGCCGCTCGATGTGCGGCTGCACCTGGCTGCCGAGCCCGAGGATGAACCGGCCCCGCGACATGGCGGCCAGATCCCAGGCGAGGTACGCGGTGGACATCGGGTTGCGGGCGAAGGCGACCGCGATCGCGGTCCCGACGCTCACCTCACGGGTCGACAGCAGCGCCGCCTGGGCCTGCAGGAAGGCGTCGGTGACGCTCTCGCTGGCCCACACCCCGTCGAAGCCCTGGGCCTCCGCCTCGGCGGCCACCGGTGCGCAGGCGGCGGCCGAGGACCCGATCAGCCCCATGTCGATCTTCATCGCGCGTCCTTCGGTAGGTGGAGAACCCGTTCGCCGACGGTGTTCTTGAGGATCTCGTCGGTGCCGCCGCCGACCCGCAGGCCGGGAAGGCCCAGGGTCAGCTCGGACCAGGCGTAGGTGCCCCACTCGCCGGGGTCGGCGACGTGCGCGGCGCCGAGCAGGTCGGCGGCCACGTCGCTCATCGTGCGCAGCAGGTCGGTGGCGAGCAGCTTGCTCAGCGCCAGCTCCGGGCCCGGCGGGCCGCCGCCCTGCAGGAACCGCGCCGTCGTCAGCCGCGCCGCCCAGGCGCGTACGACGACCTGCGCGACGGCGTCCCGGGTCCGCTCGTCGCTCGGGTCGCCGACGTGGCGGGCGAGGTCGGTCAGCCGATCCACCAGGGCCTCGTCCACGCCGACCTCGGTGCCGATCGCGGACCGCTCGTTGAGCAGCGAGGTCACCACGACCGACCAGCCCTCGTCGACACCGCCGATCCGCCGCTCATCGGGGACGAAGACGTCGGTCAGGAACACCTCGTCGAAGGAGGCGCCGCCGGTGAGCTGGCGGATGGGCCGGATCTCGACGCCGGGCGCGTCGAGGTCGATCAGGAAGGTGGTCAGGCCCGCGTGCTTGGGCTTGTCGGGGGAGGTGCGGGCGATGCACAGCCCGACGTCGCTGTAGTGCGCCCCGGAGCTCCAGACCTTCTGCCCGGTGATGCGCCAACCGTCGCCGTCGCGCACCGCCCGGGTGGACAGGCCGGCCAGGTCGGAGCCGGCGCCCGGCTCGGAGTAGAGCTGGCAGGCGACCACCTCGGCCGACCGTAGCCGGGTGAGCCACGTCCGCTGGTGTTCGGGGGTGCCGTGGGCGAGCAGCGTGGGGGTGAGGGTGGAGACGCTGAACCGGACGTAGGCGTCGTCGGGGAGGTCGAACTCCGACTCGATCTCCCGCAGCGCCGCGGCGTACCCGGTCGGCAGTCCACGCCCGCCGAACTCGGGGGGTCCGTCGACCCAGCCCAGGCCGTGCGCGACGAGGTGGGCCCGGTAGCGGCGCAGTGCCGCCAACTCCTCCGCCTCGCCCTCGGCGCGCTCGGCGACGACCGAGACCCGGTCCTCGCCGACTCCCCACTGCGCGCCGTGGCCGCTGCGGCGGCGCGCGAACGCGCTCAGCACGTCGACGACCTCGGCGCGGAACTGTGCGATGTCGGGAGTAGCTCCCTGCTCGGCCATGACCCTCCTCAGGCGTGCCACTGCCGGAGCGCGGCGGTCTTGTCGGTGCGTGCCCTGTCGGCGGCTCGCGGGCAGTTGCAGCGCTGGCTGGGCCGTCCTACAGTAGCAAAGCAAGTGCTTGATTTAAACAGCTCGCGGCTGCCGCGGGGACAACGGAGGGAGTCGCGTGGTCGGCATCGAGTCCTACGCCGTCTACATCCCGGTCGGCCGCCTGCCGCGCGCCGCGATCGCCGCCACGTTGGGCGCCGGTCGCGGCCGTGGTTCCCGGCCCGTCGCCTCGTACGACGAGGACAGCACCACGCTCGCCGTCGCGGCCGCCCGACGCGCCCTGCGGCGGCGTCAGGTCTCCGGATCCCTGTGGTTCGCCACCTCGCGACCGGCGTACCAGGAGAAGTCGAACGCCGTCACGGTCGCCGTGGCGGCCGGACTGGACGAGCAGAGCCCGGCGTACGACGTCGGGGCCGCGCTGCGCGGCGGCGCCGGCGCCCTGCGCGCCGGGCTCGCCGAGGGCAACGCGCTGGTGGTCGCCGCGGACCTGCGGTACGCCCTGCCCGGCTCGGCCGACGAGGCCGAGGGCGCCGACGCGGCGGCCGCGTTCGTCATCGGTCCCGAACCGGTCGCCGAGCTGGTCGGCACGGCGTCGGTGACGCGCGAGTTCCTGGACCGGTGGCGTGAGCCCGGTGCGGTACGCACCCGGACCTGGGAGGAGCGGTTCGGCGTCGAGGAGTACGTCCCGCTCGCGCGGCGCGCGGTCGACGACGTCCTGCGCCGCTGCGACGTCAAGCGCGAGGAACTGGCCCGCGTCGTCGTCAGCACCCCGCACGCGCGCGCCCGCGCCACGGTGGTCCGCGCGTTCCCCGCCGAGGTGACCGATCGGGGCGCGGTGGGCGAGCTGGGGTACGCCGGCGCCGCGGACCTCGGCCTGGGGCTGGTCGCGGCCTTCGAGCAGGCGCGTCCCGGTGACCTCGTCCTGGCCGTCGGCGTCGCCGACGGCGCCGACGCCTTCCTGTTCCGCATGACCGAGCGGCACCGGCCCGGGGAAAGCGGCCTGGACGCCCTCGCCGGCGCGACCGCGGAGGTGCCCTACGCCGACTTCCTGACCTGGCGGGGCCTGCTGCCGCGGGAGCCCGCCCGCCGTCCGGACGTCAAGCCGCCCGTGCCGCCGGCGTCCCGGCGCACCGCGGGATGGAAGTTCGGCTTCGTCGCGGGCAGGTGCCGCGAGTGCGGGTACCGCAACCTCCCGCCGCGTCGGGTCTGCCTGCGCTGCCGGGCCCGGGACGCGTTCGATCCCGAGCCGATGGTCGACGTCCCGGCGCGGGTGGCCACCTTCACCGACGACTGGCTCTCGGAGTCGGTGCAGCTACCGGCCAAGGTCGTCGCGGTGGACTTCGAAGGCGGCGGCCGCTTCGAGTTCGAGATGGCCGACGCGGTCGGATTCACGCCGAGCATCGGCGACCGGGTGGTGCCCACGTTCCGGGTCGCCAGCGTCGCGGCCAACGGCGTACGCAACTACATCTGGAAGGTGCGACCGCACCGGGAGGAGGACCACTGATGGGCGTGCACGCGCTGAGGAACCCGGTCGCCATCGTCGGCATGGCCTGTACGACCTTCGGCGAACACTGGGACCGCTCGGTGGACGACCTTCTGGTCGAGGCGACCCACGGCGCCGTCGACAGCGTGCCCGGTCTGGAGCTGGAGCAGGTCGACGCGTTCTGGCTCGGATCGATGATCTCCGGCGTCTCCGGGCTGACCCTGACGCGACCGCTCGGCCTGGCCCACAAGCCGGTCACCCGGGTGGAGAACATGTGCGCCACCGGCTCGGAGGCCTTCCGCAACGCCTGCTACGCCGTCTCCTCCGGGGCCTACGACGTGGTGATGGCCGTGGGCGGGGAGAAGCTCAAGGACGCCGGCTACTCCGGCCTGGAGATGCCGAGCGTGCCCAACGACGGTACGCCGCCGGTGCTCAGCGCGCCGGCCATGTACTCGATGATCGTGCCGGCCTACGCGCGCCGGTACGGCGTGAGTACGGCGCAGATCAAGGAGGCGATGACCCACATCGCCTGGAAGAACCACGCCAACGGCGCGATGAACCCCCGCGCGCAGTTCCGCAAGGCCCTGCCCAAGGAGACGATCGCCGCGGCCCCCGCGCTGGCCGGCAACCTCAGCGTCTTCGACTGCTCGGGGGTCGCCGACGGCGGCGCGGCCGCGGTGATCGTGCGCGCCGAGGACGCCCTGAGGTACACCGACCGTCCGTTGTACGTACACGCGCTGGCGCTGGACGCGGGCGCCGGCGCCGGCCGTAACGACAGCGACTACGACTACTCCGACCTGGCGGAGTCGCGCGCCTCGGCGCGCGCGGCGTACGCGCAGGCCGGCATCACCGACCCGGCCAAGGAGATATCCCTGGCCGAGGTGCACGACTGCTTCACCCCGACCGAGCTGGTGCTGATGGAGGAGCTCGGCTTCTCCGCTCCCGGAACGGCCTGGCGCGACGTGCTCGAGGGGCGGTACGACCGTGGCGGGGCGCTGCCGGTCAACGTCGACGGCGGACTGAAGAGCTTCGGCCACCCGATCGGTGCCAGCGGCCTGCGGATGCTGTTCGAGATGTGGCTGCAGTTCCGCGGGGAGGCCGGTGACCGCCAGGTGCCCACTCCCGGCTTCGGACTGGTGCAGAACCAGGGCGGCAGCCCCGGCGACCTGGTGTCCGCCGTCACGATCGTCTCGTCGCGCCGGCCGGCGGCATGAGTACGGGCGGGTCGGGGCGGCGGCCACGCCGGCTCACGGTCACTCCAGCAAGCGCTTGAGATGTGGAATCATGTCGGACCATGTCAGGAAGTGGGAAGCAAGTGAGCACCAGGCGGCGGCGTTCGACCGGTTCGCCGACGGGGGTGGCCCGCAAGGAGCTGATCGTCCGCGCCGCGGCGAAAGTCTTCGCGGAGAAGGGATTCGCCAACGCCACCGTCCGCGACATCGCGGACGAAGCCGACATGCTCTCCGGCAGCCTCTACTACTACTTCGACTCCAAAGAGGCGATGGTCGAGGAGGTCCTCGCGGCCTACCTCGACCTCACGGTGACGGGTTACCAGCGCGCCGCCGAGGAGCTGGCGGACCCGGTCGCGGCGCTGCACCAGCTGATCTCGCTGGCGCTGCACGGCCTGGTGCAGTACCGGGCGGAGGTCACGATCCTGCAGAACGACTGGCACAGTGTCCGTCCGATCGAGAGCGTCGCCCGGCGCCAGCGCGAGGTCGAGAAGATCTGGCTGGACACCATCGAGCGCGGGGTGGCGGCCGGCGTCTTCCGCTCCGATCTGGACGTCCGCATGGTGTACCGGACGCTCATGGGTGCCATCCAGGCCGTGATCCGTTGGTTCGACCCGCGCGGCAAGGTAAGCGTGGACGACGTCATCGAGGTGCAGAGCTCGATCCTGCTCGACGGCATCCGCAGCAGCCGCTGAGGATCCTCGGACCGGTCGCCCGCCGCCCTCTGCTTAGCAAGCACTTGCTCTATTCGAGGAGGCAGGGTGTCTGATCGGTTCGTCCTGAGCGCCGAGTTCGATCCGGTGATCGCCCGGTATCTGCGGCAGCAGGCGTCGGTGGAGCGCAACCGCGCCCAGGGCGCCGACCTGCCCGAGCTGTGGCCCGGCCTGGCCCACGAGGTCGGCGTCGCCGGCCTGCTGGTGCCGGAGCACCTGAGCGGGCAGGGCGCCGGCCTGATGGAACTCGGCAGCGCGCTGCGCGAAGCCGGCCGTCAGGGCTGGTCCGGGCCGCTGGCGGCCACCGCCGGGGTGGCCGTCCACCTGCTGGCCGCCGTCGACCCCGACGACGACGGCGGCCTGCGCTCCGCGATCGCGCAGGGACGCGTCGTCGTGCCCGCCCTCACCGAGGACCGGCGCGGGGAGAGCCTGCAGACCACGGTGCGGTACGACGACGAGGCAGTCCGGGGGCGCCGCACCTTCGTCGACAGCGGCACCCACGCCACCGACTTCCTCCTGCCGGTCCGCACCGGCGACGGGACGGCGCTGGTCGTGGTGGAGCGCGCGAGCGCAGGGATGGCGGTGCGGCCACAGCAGGCCGTGGATCCGGGGCGGGGCCTGGCGACGATCGAGCTGGCCGGCGTCCCCGCGCGGGTGCTCGCGCGCGGTCCCCAGGTCGACGACGCCGTCGCGGAGGCCTGGAGCCTCGGCGCCCTGCTGGTCGCCGCCGACGCGGTCGGCGCCGCGGAGCGCGCCTTCGAACTGGCCCGGGCGTACGCCGACACCCGCCGGCAATTCGGCCGCCCGATCGGGAGCTTCCAGGTCGTCAAGCACAAGCTCGTCGACATGTACGTCGAGCTGGAACTCTCCCGCAGCGCCCTGCGGGAGGCGCTGCGACTGGCCGACGCCCGGCTCCCCGGTTGGCCGGAGGCCGCCGCCGCGGCGAAGTCCGTGGTGGGCGACGGCTCGACGCACGTCCTTCGCGAGGCGATCCAGGTGCACGGCGGCATCGGGTTCACCTGGGAACACGAGCTGACCCACCACTTCCGGCGGGTGATGGCCTGCCGTGCCCTCTACGGCACGCCGGTCTCGCACCGGCGCCGCGTCGCCACCGCGAGGGGGCTCGCATGAGTGACCTCCCGGCGCGCGTGGCGCTGCGCGACGGGCTGCAGAAGCGCCTGCTCGAGGCCGCCGAGCTCGCCCAGCGGATCGTCGGCCACGAGCTGCCGTCCCGGCTGCTGAAGGCCGGTCCGCGTACCCGCCTCGCGGTTTGAGCCACGGCGCCGGGCCGGCGCCGATCCAGGACAACCCACCACTCGCGGCCGTGCCGCACGTTCAAGGAGGTCAGTCATGCCTGTGGATCCCTCACGCGTCGGGACGACGGTCGGGCCCCGGACCGTCGACTGGACCGAGCGCGACTGCCTGCTCTACGCCCTCGCCGTCGGCGCCGGCCAGCGGGACCCGCTCGCCGAGCTCGCGTTCACCACGGAGAACTCCGAGCAGGTGACCCAGCAGGTCGTCCCGAGCTTCGCCGTGGTGCTCGGGTTCGGGGAGGGCATCCCGGAGGTCGGTGAGTACGACCCGACCCGCGCGGTGCACGCGGAGCAGGAACTGCTCCTGACCGGCCCGCTCCCGGTGCGGGGGCGCGCCCGGGCGACCACCACGGTCACCGACATCTGGGACAAGGGCCGGGACGCGATCGTGTGGACCGAGACCACGCTGGTCGAGGCCGAGACCGACCTTCTGCTGGCGCGGTGCCGTACCGGTGCGTTCCTCGGCGGGGCCGGTGGCTTCGGCGGCGAACGCGGCAGCAGCCCGTCGTGGGAGCTGCCCGACCGGGCGCCCGACCTGGAGGTGACGGTGTCGACCCGACCCGAGCAGGCGCTGCTCTACCGGTTGACCGGTGACCGCAACCCGCTGCACTCCGACCCGGCGTTCGCGGCGCGTGGCGGCTTCGCCCGGCCGATCCTGCACGGCCTCTGCACCTACGGCTACACGACCCGGATCCTCGTCAACGAACTCGCCGACGGCGACGCGGGTCGGCTGGCGTCCGTGCGGGGCCGGTTCACCCGTCCGGTCTTTCCCGGCGACGACCTGGTGATCCGTGCCTGGCGGACGGGGGACGACGCGGAAGTGCTCTTCCGGACCACGAACTCCGCCGGCGAGCCGGTGCTCGACCGCGGCGTCGTCGGCCTGCGGCCCGGCGCCCCCGGCGGCGGCCGGTAGCGCCCCTGCGCGCGGGCCGCGGGGCCCCTCCGCGGAGCGTCCCGGCGAACGCCGCCGCGGATGCCAAGAAGAGACCTGAACTGCCGTTGACGTGCCAGGTGACCCACGTCATACTCACTAATCAATCGCTTGCTTTACATCCGAGGTGAGGTTCCCATGCAGGTGACGTCTCGACGCTCCCACGCTGCTGGCCTGGCCGCCGCGACGGCCCCGCTGCCGTCGTCAAGAACACGCAGCGCGGGCGCGGACGCGTCCTGAGCCGAGCCAGCCGGATCCCAGTGAACGAGCCCCGACCAGCGAGCGGAGGAACCGTGACCAGCACCGACGAAGCCGCGTTGTCGCCGCGGGAGACCACGATGCTGCGCACCCTGCTCGCCGAGCACGAGATCACGGCGGTGATCTACCGGCTGGCCCGGGCATCGGACCGCGGCGACGTCGAGCTGGCGGCCAGCTGCTACCACGCCGGGGCGACCGAGGACCACGGCGGATTCGTCGGCCCGGCCGAGGAGTTCCGCACCCGCCAGGGTCAGATCCAGTTCGCCGAGACCCCGGCCATCCCGCTGATGTGGCACTCGGTCACCAACATCCGCGTCGAGCTGGACGGTGACCGGGCCTTCGTCGAATCGCTGGTGCTGGTGTGGCAGCGGCTGGTCAAGGACGGGGTCGAGTTCGACATCCCCGTCGCCGGCCGGTACCTCGACACCTTCGCCCGGCTCCACGGCGAGTGGCGGATCGCCGCCCGGACCCTCGTCTTCGACGCGTCGCGGGTCGAGCTGCCCACCCCCAGCTACTGGGACGTGTTCGACAAGCCACGCGAGACGCTCCGGCTGGGATCACGCAGCGATCGCGACATCTCGTACGACCTTTTGCGCACGTTCCGTGCCGGTGGTGCCGGTGAACAGTGATGCGCGACCCGGTTCGGCGGCTCGTCCACCGCGATTCCCGGGCGCAACACCCCACCCCAGACGCCGGTCCGACATGCCACACCACCCACTGCGTCAAGAAGGGACAGCCATGTTCACCAATCGTCGAGGGGGGATGCCGCGTCGCATCCTCGTCGCCGGCGTCGCGTTGCTCACCGCACTCACGACAGCAGCCTGCAGCAGCGCCGAGGGCTCTGGCGACGATTCCACCTACCTGATCGGCTTCCCCGCGCTGGCCTCGGGCCCGGCCGCCTTCGCCGGCGTGCCGATCGTCGACGGCGCGAAGCTCGCGGTCAAGGAGATCAACGAGTCCGGGTTCCTGGGCGAGGGCGTCAAGATCGAGCTCAAGTCCGGAGACATCAAGAGCGACCCGGCCCAGGCCATCGCGCAGTACCGGCAGTACGTCGCCGACGGCGCCAGCGCCGTGCTGTGCTGCGGCCTCTCCTCGGAGGCCGGCGCCCTGGCTCCGGTGATCAAGCAGTCCAAGGTGCCGGGCATCGTGACCTCGGCAATCCTGCCGGGCCTCGCCGAGCCGCCGTACGTCTTCCGTCCGGTGATCATCCCGTCCGAGCCCGGCGGGCTGTACGACCAGTTCATCGACGACGTCGTTCCGGCCGCCGGCGTCAAGAGCGCGGTCCTCCTGGTCACCGCGGACAACGACGGAATGGTCGCGGACGCCAAGATCTGGGAGGCGGCACTGCAGCGCAACGGCGTCACCGTGGCGAAGCGGATCAACACCCAGTCCGCCGACACCAACTACACCCAGGCCGCCACCGAGATCCAGTCGCTGAACCCGGACGTGGTGGTCAGCTCCATGCTGGGCACACCGTCGGCGCTGGTGGCACGGGCGCTGCGGGAGCGCGGCTACGAGAAGCCGATCCTGGCCAACTACGGCGTCGACAGCATCAAGCTGTTCGAGACCTCGGGCGGCGGGCTGCGGAACACCGTCTTCTTCGCGCCGTTCCACGCCGAGCAGACCGACAACCCGGCCGCCCGCAAGTTCGTCGAGCGCTACCAGAAGGAGTACGGGGCGCTCCCCGACATGTACGGCGCGCAGGGCTACACCGCGATGTGGCTGGTCGCCGAGGCCCTCAAGGCGGCCGGTGACGGCGCCCCGGAGGCGGTGTCCAAGGCGCTTGCCGGGATCACGCAGCTCGACACCGTCTACGGCCCGGTGAGCTATGCGGGCGGTCAGGCGCGGATGACGTCGAAGGCGACCTACCTGCAGTGGACCAAGGACGGGAAGATCGCCGGCTGGAAGGGCTGACGGCAGATCACGCGGCGGTGGGGTCCGACCGCGCCGGCCGGACCCACCCCCACCACGACGCACCCCCAGATCGCGGATGTCCGCCCCGCGGTCGGCCGACGAAGGAGACCAGATGGACATCGGCATAGCCTGCGCTTTCGAGTCGAGACAGGCCGGCTCGTTGCGGGAGGCGATCCGGGCGGCGGCGGTCGCCGCCGAGGACGAGGGCTTCGCCTCCTGGTGGGGCCTGGGTGACCGGGAGGTCGCGCGGACCTCCTCGCACGACGCGACGCTGGGCCTGTACTGCGTCGCTCGGGCCACGCGACGGATCCGACTCGGCCTGGCCGGAGACGTGCTCGCCGTGCGGGCCGCGGCCGTGCGCGCCAAGCAACTGGCCACCCTCGACTGGTTCGCCGGCGGCCGGCTGGAACTCGGCATCGACCTCGATGACCCCGGCGCCGACCTGCTCGAACCCGGCGCCGACGTGGCCGACCCGGTCGGACGGTCGCTGGACCGGCTGACCGCGATGGAGGCGCTGTGGACCCAGCGCCGAGCGGAGGTCAGCTCACCGACCGTCAGCTTCGCGGGCGCCATCGCCAACCCGAAGCCGGTGGGCGACCGCAGGCTCACGGTGCACCTGCGCAACCCGGGCACCCCGGCCCTGCGTCGGGTCCTCGAAACCCGCGGCCGCATCGAGGCGTGGACGGCGTGGCGGCTGGACCCGGCGGCGCTCGACGCGGCGTTGTCCGCGCTGCGCGACGCGCTGGGGGCGGATCCCGGAACGGTCCGGCGCACCTGGTTCGTCGATGCCCACCTGATGCCGACGAGCCGTGCGGTGGCGGCGGACGCCGGCATCGACGAGCTGGTGGCCGTGTTCGATCGGGTTCCCGAGCCCGCCGAGTTGCGGGAGGTGGCCGCATGAGCGACAGCAGCACCCGTGGCGGCGTCATCGGAGCGCGGGGGCGGGTCGAGATCGGGTTGGTCGACCTCTTCGACGGCAGCCCCGAGCGTGACCTCGACTTCATGGCGGAGTTCGCCCGCGCGACGGAGAACGCCGGCTTCGACGGCATCTGGATGCCGGAGCACATCCTCTTCTTCGAGCGGTACGACTCCGTCTACCCGTACCCCGAGGCGCCGCTGGCGGCCAACCCGGACGTCAAGGAGCGGCACAACAAGGTCGTCGAGGGAAAGGCGCAGGTGGAGTCGGCGCCCGACCAGGGCTTGCTGGATCTCTTCCAGACCGCGGTCGAGGTGTGCGCGGCCACCACGAGGTTGCGCTTCGGAAGCTCGGTGCTGCTTCTTCCGCTGCGCAACCCGCGCATCCTCGCCCGCGAAGCGCTCACCGTCGCCGAGCTGACCGGCGGCCGGTTCGACCTCGGCGTCGGGGTGGGCTGGTCGGCCGAGGAGTTCGCGGCCTGCGAGTCCGACTTCAGGACTCGCGGGAGGCGCTGCGAACAGCTGGTGCATGCCGTGACCGGTGCCTGGCGCGGCGGCCTCGACGAGGGGCGCGCACTGCCCGTCGGCTGCCGGGCGCCCAGGGTCCTCGTCGGTGGGCATTCCCCGGCGGCGATCCGTCGAGCGGGCACGGCGGCGGACGGCTGGTACCCCTGGAACCTGACGCCCGCCGAGCTGGCCGACGGGCTGCGGACGCTCGAGGAGCACGTCGAGGCGTCCGGTCGCAGCCGTGACGACCTGCACGTGATCGCCGGTTTCCGTGGTGTCGGCGAGCTGTCCGACCTGCCCGAGATCGTCCGCCGCTACGCCGAACTCGGCGTCGACGGCATCAACATCTCGCTGCGGATGACGGCGGACAACTACGACGAGGTGATGGCAGAGGTGGCGCAAACGCTCGGCCTTGACGGGGGAGAGGCGCGATGACGGTGAAGACGGTGGTCGAGCAGGCCGGTGCGGTCGACGAGTTCCGGGCCGAGGTCCGGCAGTGGCTCGCCGAGAACGTACCCGCGGAGCCGCTGCGGCCGTGGACGACCCGCGTGGGCTTCGACCAGCACCGGCAGTGGGAGCGCACCCTGTTCGAGGGCGGCTACGCCGCCGTCGACTGGCCGGTCGAGTACGGCGGGCGCGGCGCCGGCCTGCGGCACACCATCGCGTTCGCGGAGGAGTACTACCGGGCGAGGGCCCCGGAGCGGGTCAACATGGGCGGCCTCTACCTGCTGGGGCCGGTGCTGATGCAGTACGGAACCGCGGAGCAGCGGCGTCGTTGGATCCCCGACCTGCTCTCCTGCCGGACCATCTGGTGCCAGGGCTTCTCCGAGCCGGGCTCCGGCTCGGACCTGGCCTCGCTGCGCACCCGAGCGGTCCGCGACGGCGACCACTTCTTGGTCAACGGCCAGAAGATCTGGACCTCCATGGGCGGCTCCGCAGACTGGATCTTCGCGCTCGTGCGGACCGACCCGGAGGCCGCCAAGCGGCGCAAGCACGCCGGCATCACCTTCCTCTGCATCGACCTGCGCACGCCCGGCGTGGAGGTGCGTCCGCTGACCATGGTCGACGGGACGAAGGGCTTCGCCGAGGTGTTCTTCACCGACGTGCGGGTGCCGGTCGAGAACGTCGTCGGCGACCTCGACCAGGGCTGGAAGGTGGCGATGTCCACCCTCGGGTTCGAACGCGGAGCGGTCTTCGGCGACCACGCGAAGTTCTCCAACGACATCGCGGCCCTGGCCGGCCTGGTCCGTCACCGGGGGCTGGCGCAGGACTCGCTGGCGCTCGACGAACTCGGCCGGGTGCTGGTGGAGACCGAGGTCTACCGGGCCAACGTCTACCGGCTCGCCGCGCTCGCCGAGAGCGGCGGCGACCTCGACCGGACGGCCAGCATCAACAAGCTGTACTGGACGGAGATGCAGCACGACATCTTCGCGACCGGGCTGCGCCTGATGGCCGAGGACGGTGCGATCGTCGCCGACCCGTCGGCCGTCGCCGGCGTCGACCCGGTGACCGCCGACGCCTGGCGGGACTGGCACCACCGGTACTGGTACGCCCGGGCCGCCATGATCTTCGGCGGCACCTCGGAGATTCAGCGCAACATCATCAGCGAGCGTGTGCTCGGACTGCCCCTGGAGCCCCGACCGTCATGACCGATACGTTGGACCTGGACCGTCGTCAGCTCGACGAGGTCACCACCGCGCTCCTGGAACGCCACTGCGGCCTCGACCACCTGCGCGGACGCCTCGATGCCGGCGCCGCCCACGACGCGCCGCTCTGGGCCCGTCTGGCCGAGACCGGACTCGTCTCGGCGCTGGTTCCCGGCGAGTTCGGTGGGGCGGACCTGACCCCCCGGCACCTGCCGGGCGTCCTGCACGCGACCGGGTACCACGCGCTGCCCGAGCCCTATCTCGAAACCTCGGTGCTCGCGGCCACCGTCCTGACCGCCTTCGCCGACGTCCCGGGCGTGGCCCGGCGGCTCGCCTCGCTCGCCGAGGGCTCGCTGCTGGTCGCCGTGCGGATCAGCGACCTGGACCCGTACGTGGCCTTCGCCGCCGAGGCGGACGTGCTCCTCGACGTCGCCGGGGACGGCACCGTCACCCTGCACCGGAGCGAGGAGGTCGAGGTCGAGTCCCTCGAGGCCGTCGACCCGCTCCGTCCGGTGGCCCGGGTGCGAACCCGTGGCCCGGGCACCGTCCTGGGCGTCGCGCCGGAGCTCGCGGCGCGGGTGCGCACGCTGGCCGTTGCCGGAGCGGCCTGCCAGCTGGCGGGAGCCGCCCGACGGCTGCTGGACCTGACCGTCGAGTACGTCAGCGTGCGCCAGCAGTTCGGTCGACCGGTCGGCTCGTTCCAGGCGGTGAAGCACAAGATCGCCGACGTCGCCGTCGGCGTCGACATGGCCGAGGCCGCCGCGCTGAGCGCGTTGGACGCCATCGACAACCCCGATGCGGCGCACCGCGCGGCCGCGGCCAAGGCTTACGCTGGTCAGGCCGCTGATCGCGCCAACGTCGAGGCGCTCCAGCTGCACGGGGGGATCGGTTTCACCTGGGAGTACCACCTGCACTTCTGGCTCAAGCGGGTGATGAGCCTCACGGCGGCGTACGGGACGACCACGGCGCACCGCCGGAGCCTCGCCACCGACCTGCTGGCCCGAGTCCCGGACGGAGGGCCTGAACGATGACGGAGCAGCTCGGCTTCTGGAGGCTGGCCGCGGCCCGCCCCGAGGAGTGCGCGGTCGTCGAGGCCGACGGCCGTCGGATCAGTCGCGGGGCCCTGCTCGGCCGGGCGAACGCGATCGCCCGGCTCCTGCGCGGGCAGGGACTGCAACGCGGCGACCGGGTCGTCGGCGTGGTGGCGAACGAGGGCGCCGCGCTGGCCGTGGTGCTCGCCTGCCAGCAGGTCGGCGCCTACTACGTCCCCATCAACACCGCCCTCACCACGAGCGAGGTCGCCTACGTCCTGGGCGACGCGGCCCCGGTCGTCGGCATCACGTCGGTCAGGTCCGCCGAGATGCTCACCGCCGCGGCGGACCAGGTGGGACTGCCGGCGGAGCGTCGATTCGCGTTGGGGGAGGCGCCCGGCCTGCGCAACCTCCTGGCCGAGAGCGCCGACCACCCGGACGGCCCGCTCCAGGACCGCAGTCCCGGGTCCTACCTCGGGTACACCTCGGGGACCACCGGCCGTCCCAAGGGGGTCCTACGCAAGCTCCCGGAGGGCAACCCCGACGACGTCTTCGCCGCGGGCGCGCAGTGGCAGCTGGGGATGTTCGAGGTCGAGCCGCTCGGCGGGGGTGTCCATCTGGTGACCTCGCCGCTGAGTCACACCGCCGTGAGCGGTCTGGCGGTCACCTCGCTGCACTTCGGTCACATGATCGTGTTGATGGAGCGCTTCGACGCCGAGACGGCCCTGCGGCTGATCGAGGCCGAGCGGGTCACCACCTCGCACCTGGTGCCGACGCAGCTGCATCGATTGCTGCGCCTTCCCCGGGAGGTCCGCGAGAAGTACGACGTCAGCAGCATGCGCAACCTCATCCACGGCGCGGGCCCCTGCAGCGAGGACGTCAAGCGGGCAGTCATCGACTGGTTCGGTGAGGTGGTGTGGGAGTACTACGGCGCCACCGAGGCGGCCGGCACCGTCATCTCGGCGCGTGAGTGGCTGGAGCGGCCCGGCAGCGTGGGTCGCCCACAGCCGGGGGCGCAGGTCAAGATCGTCGGCGCGAACGGCGAGGACGTCCCGACCGGTGAGTCCGGGGCGGTCTACCTGCGGATGGGGGCGCACGCCTTCGAGTACCGCGGCGACGAGGAGAAGACCCTCGCCGGCCGGCTCGGTGACTTCGTCACGGTCGGCGACCTCGGCTGGCTCGACGAGGACGGTTACCTGTACCTCCTCGGCCGGTCGGCGGAGATGATCGTCTCGGGCGGGGTGAACGTCTACCCGGCCGAGGTGGAGGCCGCGATCCTGACCCACCCCGACGTCGAGGACGTCGGCGTGATCGGCGTGCCCGACCCGGAGTGGGGGGAGCGCGTCGCGGCGGTCGTCCAGGCCCGAGCCGACTCGGGCCTGGCCTGCGACGTGCGTGGCCCGACGGCGACCCTGCAGGCATACCTCGCCGACCGGCTGGCCCGCTACAAGGTGCCACGCCTGGTCACGGTCGTGCCGGAGCTGCCCCGGTCGGCGAACGGGAAGCTGCGCAAGCACCTGCTGCCCGCACTCACCCGACGCTGACCCCCACCGGCCGGCCGGCGCCGGCCGGCCCGCCCGGACGCCCGACGCCCCGCGGCCCGGACGCCTGCCGGCACGGCGGTACCGCACGCCCGTCGGCCGGTTCTCGCCACCCATCGAGAGGAACCTCGTGAAACCCATCGCCCACCCGACACCGGACACCCAGGCGTGGTTCGACCTCATCGACCAGGGCCGGTTGACCGTGCCGCGCTGCCTCGACTGCGGGGACGCCTTCCTCTACCCGCGGATGTGCTGTCCCGCGTGCGGATCGCGCTCGGTGGAGCTCGCCCCCGCGAGCGGACGCGGCGTCGTCGACTCGTTCGTCGTCAACCACCGAGGGCCGGCCGCCTTCGCCGGGGAGGTGCCGTACGTGCTGGCCCTGGTGCGGCTCGAGGAGGGCCCGCGGATGACGGCGAACGTGATCGTCGACGACCCCGCACGCGTGCGGGTCGACCTGCCGGTGGCGGTGACCTTCGAGCAGCGCGGGGCGCGCCGGGTCGTGCAGTTCGTGCCGGCGGAGGTGGCGTGATGGGTCTGCGTGGCGCGATCGCCATCGTCGGGGCCGCCGAGAGCACCGACCTCGGCAGGATCCCGGACAAGTCGGCCCTCCAGCTGCACGTCGATGCCGCCCTCAACGCGCTGGCCGACGCGGGGCTCA
Source organism: Micromonospora sp. NPDC050686 (assembly GCF_040654475.1). Lineage (NCBI taxonomy): Bacteria > Bacillati > Actinomycetota > Actinomycetes > Micromonosporales > Micromonosporaceae > Micromonospora > Micromonospora sp. NPDC050686. The sequence continues at coordinate 18,826 of NZ_JBFAID010000007.1, read as the reverse complement.
AGCCCTCGGACGTCGACGGGGTGGCGTCGGCTGGTGAGCTGCCCAACGACGTCGCCGACTACCTCGGCATCGTCCCGGACTATCTCGACGCCACCAACGTCGGCGGGTGCTCGTACATGCTCCACGTGCGCCACGCGATGGCGGCGATCTCCGCTGGCCTGTGCCAGACCGTGCTGGTGACCCACGGGGAGTCCGGCCGGTCCCGCGTCGGGATGCAGCCCTGGGCGCCGGCCGCCCAGTCGATGATGGGTCAGCTCGAAGTTCCCTACGGGCCGGTGGGCGCACCGTCGCTGTTCCCCATCGGGGTACGCCGCTACATGGCCGAGTACGGCATGACCGAGGAGCAGTTCGCGATGGTCCCGGTCGTCCAGCGGGAGTGGGCCGCGCGCAACCCGAGGGCGAAGCTGCAGGCTCCCATCACCGTCGACGATGTGCTGGCCTCGCCGGTCATCGCCGACCCGGTCCATCTGCTGCACTGCTGCCTGGTCACCGACGGCGGCGGCGCCCTGGTGCTGACGTCGGCGCAGCGGGCGCGGGAGCTGCACCCCCGGTTGCCGGCGGTGTACGTCCTGGGCGCCGGCGAGTCGAGCGAGTCCTCGGTCGTGTCGGGGCTGCGGAGCCTGACCTCGTCGCGTGCCATCGAGCGCGGTGGCCGGGCAGCCATGCGCCAGGCCGGGATCGGCCACGCCGACGTCGACCACCTGATGATCTATGACGCCTTCGCCCACGTCCCGCTCTACGGCCTCGAGGACCTGGGTTTCGTCGGTCGTGGCGAGGCGCCCGCGTTCGTCGCGGACCGCAACACCGCCCCCGGTGGCCGGCTGCCGCTGAACACCAACGGTGGCGGGCTGGCCTACACGCACACCGGGATGTACGGGATGTTCGCCATCCAGGAGTCGGTCCGGCAGGTGCGCGGCACGGCAGCGGCGCAGGTCGACGGCGTCGACGTCAGCGTTTGCACCGGGGTCGGCGGCATGTTCATGACCTCCGGGACCCTCGTCCTGGGAAGTGAGTCCGCCCTCTAATTCCATAGGTTCAGAGTTCGCCGGGCGTGCGGGATCGTGATGCGCCGGACCCCGGCCGGGTCGCGGTCAGTGCGCCTCCGGCGGGGGCGCAACGACAGGCGGCGCAGGATTCCCTAGTCGGTCAGCCGGCGGATGGCCAACAAAGCGATGTCGTCATCCGGGTGCTCGGCGTCGAGGGTCGCCATGACGGCCTGACACACGGTCTCGACGGGAGCCAGCGGAACGGCGGCCATCAGACGGGCGATTCCGGCATCGAGCAGCTCGCCGCGGCGTTCGACGAGCCCGTCGGTGTAGGAGACAAGGACCGCACCGGGTGGAAAATCGACGGCGGTCGTGTGCCGCTGCGGCTGCCGGGGGCCGGTGCCGAGCGGGGGGTCGACGTGTGCGGGAAGCATGATGGTCGGCTGGCCGGGAACGGCCAGGACCGGCCGAGGGTGTCCGGCGACGGAGACGTGCATGGTGGAGGCGTCCGGAGAGATCATCGCGTACAACGCGGTGGTGAGATTGCCGGCCTCGAAATGAACCACCTTCCGGTCGAGGAGGGTCAGTGCCTCCGCCGGGTCGTCGCAGACCAGGGCGTACGCGCGAAGCGCACTGCGGACCCGTCCCATCACCACCGCGGACGGCAGTCCGTGACCCGACACATCACCGATGACCACGCCCAGCCAACCGGAGGGGAGGCTGAACACGTCGTACCAGTCACCGCCGACGCCGGAGGCGTGACCCGGCACGTACCGGCCGGCCAGCTCAAGGCCGGGCGCCTCGGGCAGTTCGGTGGGGATCAGGCTACGTTGCAGAGCCAGGGCGGCGGCCTGGTCCAGCGTGTTCGCGCGGGCCCGACTGGCCAGGCTGATCCGGTCGGCGACCAGTTCCAGCAGGCGGACGTCGTCGGGGGTGAACCGGCGCGGCGTGAGGGTGCCGACGTGCAGGACGCCGACAAGTTCGGCGCGCGCGATGATCGGTACGCCCAGCAGGGACTGGACACCGGTTTGCAGCAGGATCGGGTTGACCACCTTGTCCGAGGTGACCTGCTCGATGGTCACCGGCTGCTGGGTCAGGGCGATTCGGCCGGCGAATCCCCGACCGACCGAGACGCGGAAGCCCTGCCGAACCTCCTCCTCCAGCCCCTTGGATGCGGTGGCCACCAACTGCCGGGCGCGTACATCGAGCAGCAGGATGGCGGCCGTGTCAACCTGCATCAGGTCGCGGACCCGGTCGAGTAGCTCGTCGAACAGGTCGGCGGCATCGAGTCGAGACAGGGCGGCATCGGTCACCGCCTCAATGCGGCGCAACCGCTGCTCGCCTCCCAGGCTCTCCGCGCGAACCATCCCCGAATCGTAGTTGCACCTCCGCCACTTCTGACGCCGCGGGGGGCGGGATTAACCAGGCCAAAAGGCCCGGCGGACGCAGATCCGAGGCGCATCGGCCGGTCCAGCCACTCGGACGGTGGTAGAGGGTCACGGCTCTGCGGCGTCAGGTCGTGAGCGCGCCCGCCAGCTCACGCCACGCGTCGAGCGGGATCGCGTGGTCCGACCAACTGCCCGCCGGATCGAGCAACTGGATGCAGACGTGATCGGCGCCGGCGTCGAGATGCGCTCCGGCGCGCCGGACGACCTGGGCGGGATCACCCCAGGCGACCAGGGCGTCGACGAGCCGATCCGAGCCGCCGTCGGCCAGGTCCCCGGCCGTGAAGCCCTCACGCAGCCAACTGTTGCGGTAGTTCGGCTGGGAGAGGTACGGCGCCAGGTAGCGGCGTGCCGCCTGCCGAGCCCGGTCCGGGTCGGAGAGCAGGAGAGCCATCTGGGTGGGCGCCAGGAAGGCGTCGCCGAGGCGGCCGCGCGCGGTGCGGGTGTGCGCTGGCGTGGTCAGGTACGGGTGCGCTCCGGCCGCACGTTCCGCCGCCAGGTCGAGCATCTGCGGCCCGAGCGCGGCGAGCACCCGTTCCGGGCGGCGTGCGCCGGGGGCCTGGGTCCGGTCGAGCCCGTCGAGGAACTCCCGCATCCGGGTCAACGGTTTGTCGTACCGTCCCGCGGTCCGGCGCTCGACCAGTTGCTGGTGGCTGACCCCGAGGCCCAGCAGGAACCGGGCCCGGCCTTCCGCCGGCAGCCCGGCCAGCCGGGCAGCCAGCTGGGCCGGCGTCATCTCCCAGATGCTGAGGATCCCGGTGGCCACGGTGACGGTGCTGGTCGCGTCCAGCAGGGCGGTGATCCGGTCGAAGGGGTCGCCGGTGCCGCCGGTCATCCACACCGCAGAGACGCCCATCTCCTCAAGCGCCGCGACGGCGTCCCGTGCCTCGCCGCTGGGCCGCAACCGCAGTCCGGTCGCCCAGGCTCCCCAGGGACCTGCCGGCAGGCTCACCGGGACGCCTCGTGCTCGGCGCTCAGCACGGAGCCGTGGGCGAGGTCGGCGGTCCAGGAGACGAAGCGCCAGCCCTGCGGGGTGCGCCGGAACCGACCGGAGTAGGTGCCGACGACGATGTGCCCACCGCCGCCACGGCGGTAGTACGCGATGCCCTTGAACGTCCCGGATGCCTCGTCGTCGTGCAGGCTCAGGTCGCTGTTGGTGAAGGTGTGGAAGATCCACGGCATGGAGGTCCGGAGGCGCTGGAACTGCTCGCGGATCTCCGCGTGCCCCCGGCAGGGTGGACGGCGCGCGTTGATGCTGTAGACGCCGTCCGGGACCCAGAGCGCGACCAGTGCGTCGAGGTCCTCGTGGCTCTGGCCGTTCCACCCGCCGTCGCAGAGGCGGTGGTAGCGGGCCGCGAGGCCCTCGATCGCGCGAAGGTCCTCGAGCCGGCGTACTCGCTCGGCGAGCTGCTGGTGGGCGGGGTCCGCGGTCATGCCGACTTCTCGTCCGCGGGCAGGAAGCGGACCAGGGCGCTGCGGACGGCCCGGCACACCAGGACACCGTGCTGGTTCAGGCCACGGTGCTCGAGGGTCACGATGCCCTGGCCGGGGCGGCTCGCCGAGGGACGCTTGGGCCCGATCTCGGTCTCGCAGTACACCGTGTCGCCGATGAAGACCGGTGCGGGGAAGGTGATCTCCCCGAACCCGAGGTTGGCGATGGTGGTCTTCTGGGTCAGGTCCGGCACGCCGACGCTGCACACGATGCTCAGGGTGAGGAGGCTGTTGACCAGCCGCTGCCCGAACTCCGTCTCGGCGGACTTCGCCGCGTCGAGGTGCAACGTCTGGGTGTTGAGGGTCATGCCGCAGAAGAGCACGTTGTCGGCCTCGGTGATCGTCCGGCCGGGCTCGTGCCGGTAGACGTCCCCGGGGATCATCTCCTCGTAGTAGCGGCCGCGGCGGGTATGGATGGTCACGGGATCTCCTCCTGGGAGGTTTCGGTGGTCGCGGCGACGAGTCGCGACCGGTGGTCCGGGTGGGCCACCGCGGCGAGAGCCGCGGCTCGCTCCGCGACCGTGCGTCCGCGGAGCCAGGCGACGCCGTACTCGGTCACGACGGCGTCCGGCGTGTGGCGGGCCAGGGAGATCAGGCCCGAGCCCAGCCGGTTGACGATCCGGCCGCGCCGGCCGTCGGGGGTGGTGGACGGCAGCGCGATGATCGACAGACCGCCGTCGGATCCGAAGCCCGCCTCCACGAAGTCCGCGCTCCCACCGATGCCGGACACCTGGCGGTCCCCGACCATCTCGGCGCTCACCTGACCGGCGAGGTCGACCTCGATCGCCGAGTTGACCACGACGAGGCGCGGGATGCGCGCCAGCACGTGTGGGGCGTGCGAGACCCGGCTGTTCCGCAGCACGATCGCCGGGTTGTGGTCGGCGAAGGCCATGAGCGAGGCGGTGCCCATGAGCTCGGCGGCGAGCACCCCGGGCCTCGGATCCGTGCTCCATGGCACGACGCCGGCGGAGAACAGCGGCACCATCGCGTCGTTGGCCATCCCCACGAACCGCACCCCGCGGAGGTCGCCGTCGGCGAGGAACGCCGTGAGCGCCTCGGGGACCGCCCCGATCCCCAGCTGCAGGGTCGGCTCCGCCGGGAGCAGTTCGAGTACGTGCGCGGCGATCCGGTCGCTCACCTCGTCGCGGGCGGCGGCCGGAAACACGCACATCGGGTGCTCGGCCTCCACCAGCCGGTCGATGCGGTCGACGTGCACCATGGTGTCGCCGTGCGTACGCGGGACGTCGCGGCTGACCTCGGCGAGCACCAGTCGAGCGCGCGCGACGGCGTGGTGGACGTAGCTCGACGAAGGGCCGAGGCTGCACCAGCCGTTGCGGTCCGGCGGCGAGACGCGGATCAGGGCGACCGAGCTGTCCCAATCGTCCAGCAGGCCGGGCACCGCCGACGCCCGGGCGGGTACGTAGTCCACGTGCCCGGGGCGCAGCGCGGCGCGGGCCGGACCGTAGGGGTGCCAGGTGCGGTAGGGCAGGTGGCCCGCCGTGGAGGCGTCGAGGAAGGGGTAGGACCCGAGCTGCAGGCCCGAGCACAGGCGGGGGGAGTCGAGGAGGTCGGCGAGCCGGCCGAGGGCCGAGAGCAGCGTCTCGGGCGTGCCGCAGCCGGGCGCCGCGACGATCGTGCTCCCGGACGGGATCGTCCGGATGGCCGCGTCGGGCACCACCGTCCTCGGGAGCTTCATCGCACCTCCGAAAGACATCGAGGGAACGCGCGGCCACACAGGCCGTGCGGGCGAGGTCACCGAGACTAGTGCGCGGAACGAAGTTAAGCAAATGCTTGATTGAGTGTTGACAGATGGAGTGTGACGGAGCTTACGATGCCGTAAAGCGAACGCTTGATTCGAGCGCCGCGAACGCCCACTTCCTCTGGAGGGGAGTGCCCCTGTGCAACTCCTGGCACAACAGCTCGTCAACGGGATCGCGCTGGGATGCGTGTACGCGCTGTTCGCGATCGGATTTGCCCTCATCCTCGCGCGGATGGGCATCCTCAACGTGGCCCACGGGACCTTCGCCACCTGGGGTGCGTTGTCGTCGTACTGGCTGGTCGCCGAGCAGGGCGTCAACTTCTGGGTGGCCGCCGCGGCGGGGATCCTCTTCGCCGGCGCCCTCGGGGTCCTCGCCGACACGCTGGCCTTCGCGCCGCTGCGCCGGCGCAACGCCGGCGCGTTCGCCCCGATCATCGCCAGCATCGGCGTCTGGATCGTGCTGCTGACGGTCGCCGAGGCCTTCGCGGGGCCGACCACGACGAGCTACCCGGCCGACGCGGTGCCGACCACCCCGATCCGCGTCGCGGGGCTGGTCGTGCTCCCCGCGCACCTGCTGAGCATCGCGGCCCTGGTGGTCACGGTCACCGCCGTCCACCTCCTGCTCAACCGCTCGCGCTTCGGCGCAGCCGTACGGGCCGTCTCGGTGGATCCGCGCTCCGCCACGATCGTCGGTGTCGACGCCCGCCGCACGCTGGTCGCCGTGGCGTTCATGGCGGCCGGGGTCGCCGGCCTGGCAGGCGTGCTGGCCGCCCTGTCCGACAACAACGTGTCCTTCGGCGTCGGCGAGGCCCTGCTGCTCAAGGGGTTCGCGGCCGTCGTCGTCGGCGGTTACGGCGACATCCGCGGCGCCGCGGCGGTCGGCGTCGCGATCGGTGTACTCGAGGTCCTCAGCTCGCAGTACATCTCCTCCGGCTTCCGGGACGCGATCACCTTCGGCGTGCTGCTGCTCGTGCTCGTCGTCCGGCCCCAGGGCATCTTCGGCGAGCGCCAACTCGTCCGCGCCTGACCGCAACCAGCAAAGGGTCCTCCATGAGCACAACCGCTTGGCTCACCACACTCCAGTTCGCGGGCGTGAACGCGCTGTTCGCACTCAGCATCTACGTCAGCCTCTGGACCGGCGTCCTCAGCCTCGCGCCGATCTTCTTCGGGTCGGTGAGTGCCTTCACCTTCGGCTATCTCGCCGGAGCGGTCGGCCTGTCGCCCCTGCTCGGCCTGGTGTTGGGTGTCGTCTTCGGTGCGGGCCTGGGCGCCGTCACCGCCGCGCTGGTCGTCCGCCTGCACAGCCACTACCTCGCCATGGCCACCATCGCGATGGTCCTCATCGGTCGGGTCCTGATCGTCAATCTCTCCGACCTCACCGGCGGAGCGGCCGGCACCCTCGTACCGGGCGAGCTGGGCACCTGGGCGTGGCTGATCGGCTGCCTGGTCGTCGCGGGCTTCGTGCTGGCCCGCCTGGCCAAGTCGCGCTTCGGTTTCGCCGCGGCGGCGGTCCGGGAGGACCCGGCGGTCGCGCAGACCCTGGGCGTCGCACCGCGCCGGATCCAACTGGTCGGCTTCGTCATCTCCGGCGCCCTCGGCGGCACCGCGGGCGTGATGCAGTCCAGCTTCCTGCAGTACATCGGGCCCGACACCTTCTACACCCACCTGGGCTTCGTCACGCTCGCCGCGGTGGTGCTCGGCGGAGCGTTCCACTGGGCCGGGCCGATCGTCGGCGCCGTCGCGTTCACGATCCTGCCCGAACTCCTACGGGACGTCCTGGGCGAGTACGACCGGGTGGTCACCGGCGTCCTGCTCGTCGTCATCATCATCTACCTGCCGCGTGGCCTCGTGGACCTGCGCCGGCTGCGCCTGTTGCGCGCGCGGTCACGGGCCGACTCGCCGACCGGCGTCAGCCGCCCGCGCGGCACCGTCGCACAGAAGGTGGCGTCATGAGCCTGCGTACCCCGTCCCCCGAGGCCGCTCGCGGGACACCGGCCGCCGAGGAGACGCCGGCTGTCGACATCGTCGGTCTGACCAAGGCGTTCGGCGGGTTGACCGCGGTCTCCGACATCACCATCCGGGTGCCGCACCGGCGCATCCACGGCATCCTCGGCCCCAACGGCGCCGGCAAGACGACCGTGCTCAACCTGGTCACCGGGTTCATCCACCCCGACGACGGCGCCATCTCCGTGTTCGGCGACGAGGTGACCCACCTGCCGCCGTACCAGATCGCCCGGCGCGGGGTGGCGCGGACGTACCAGAACATCCGGCTGTTCGCCGGGATGACCGTCCTCGAGACCGTTGTCGCGGGCGCGTACCTGCGCAGGTCGTCCACGCTCGCCGGTGCCATCTTCCTCAGCCCCGGCGAGCGCCGGGAGCGGCGCGAGGTCCGGGCGCGCGCCCGCGAGCTGCTCGACCGGGTGGGGGTCCGCGCCGACCACGACGCCCTGGCCGAGACGCTGTCCTACGGCGACCAGCGGCGGGTGGAGATCGCGCGCGCCCTGGCCACCGAGCCCCGCGTCCTCCTCCTCGACGAGCCGACCGCGGGCATGAACGACGCCGAGTCGCAGGAGGTCGGCGAGCTTCTGGTGGAGCTGCGGGACAGCGGGCTGACGCTCATCCTCATCGAGCACAACATGCGGCTCGTGGAGGACTTCTGCGAGTCCGTCTCGGTGATGAACTCCGGCGCGATGCTCTCGCAGGGTGCGCCCAGGTGGTGCCTGGAACAAGACGACGTGAAGGAGGCCTACTTTGGAAAGCGCTCCGATGCTGCGCGTATCGCTACTCTCCGCCGCGCACGGCGCGGTCCAGGCGGTTCGTGAGGTCGACCTCGCCGTCGACCAGGGATCACTGGTCGCCCTGATCGGCTCCAACGGCGCCGGGAAGACCACCACGTTGCACAGCATCGCCGGTCTGCACCGCCCGTCCGCGGGCACGGTCACCGTCGGCGGGCGGGACATCACCGGGTGGAACTGCCACAAGGTGGTCCGCGCCGGAGTGGCGCTGGTCGCCGAGGGCAGACGGATCGCTCCGCCGCTCACCGTCGAGGAGAACCTCGACCTCGCGGCGTACAGCGGGCGCAGCGACAAGGCGAAACTCCGTGAGCGGCGCGACGAGGTGTTCGAGCTGTTCCCGCGCCTGGCCGAGCGACGCCAGCAGCTCGCCGCGCTGATGAGCGGTGGCGAGCAGCAGATGCTCGCGTTCGGCCGGGCGCTGATGACCGGCCCAGACGTCCTGCTCCTCGACGAGCCCTCGATGGGCCTGGCGCCGTCGATCGTCGACGTGATGTTCGAAACCATCGCGCGGCTGCACTCCTCGGGCGCGACCATCCTGCTCGTCGAGCAGAACGCCGAGCTCGCGCTCGCGGTCAGCGACCACGTCTACGTGATGCAGCGCGGTCAGATCGTCGCCTCGGGCCCGCCCGACGAGGTGCGCGACCGAGGCGAGGTCATGTCAGCGCTGTTCGGCTGACGTTCCGATGAACCGGCCGGCGTCGCCGGCCCCGACTGACAGGAAGGTCCATGAGCGAAATCAGGCTCGACGGGCGGGTCGCGATCGTGACCGGTGCCGGGCGCGGCCTCGGGCGGGAGCACGCGCTGCTCCTCGCGTCCCGCGGCGCCCAGGTGGTGGTCAACGACGTCGGTGGCGCGGACGCCGCCGAGGCCCCGCCCGCCCAGCAGGTCGTCGACCAGATCCGGGCGGCCGGCGGCGCGGCGGTCATCGACGCCACCGACGTCGGCACCCCGGAGGGCGCCGCGCGGGTGGTCGACCTCGCCACCTCGACGTACGGCCGGCTGGACATCCTGGTCAACAACGCGGGCATCCTGCGCGACCGGTCCTTCGCCAAGATGTCGGCCGAGGAGTACGAGGCCGTCATGCGGGTGCACGTGGGTGGAACCTTCTGGATGTCCAAGGCCGCCTGGCCGGTGATGGCCGCTCAGGGGTACGGGCGGATCGTCAACACCACGTCTGCCGCGGGACTGTTCGGCAACTTCGGTCAGGCCAACTACGCCGGCGCGAAGGCCGGGATCATCGGCGTCACGAAGACCCTCGCGATCGAGGGCGCCCGCAGCGGCATCCGGGTGAACGCGATCGAGCCCGGTGCCCGCACCCGGATGACCGAGAACCTGCTCGGGGACCTGGCCGACAGCCTCGACCCGTCGCTGGTCGCGCCGCTGGTGCTGTGGCTCAGCGCGCCGGAGTGCGAGTCGACCGGCGAGGTGTACAACGTCGGCGGTGGGCGGGTCGCCCGGGTAGTGGTGGCCCAGACCCGGGGACTGTTCGCGCGTGACCTAACCGGGGAACAGGTGCGCGACGCCTGGCCGGAGATCAACGACGAGTCCACCGCGACCGTGGTCACCGACTTCCGGCAGGAGTTGGAGATCCTCACCGACCTGCTGGGTCGCTGAGGCGGCGGAGCGGGTGGCCGCGGGCGCTGGAAAAAAGCAAGCACTTGCTCAACAATCGAGCAGTTGCTTTACTGACGCCGGTGCCCGCGCCCCCGTGGACCGCCAGCAGAGCGAGCAAGTCTCCCGCGGGTGGGCCGCGGGCGTGCCGAGGAGGAGCCGTGCCCGAGCTACGAGACCCCGACCACGAGCTGATCGCCCGGGCGATCAGGGACCGGCTGGCGGACTTCGACGACGACTACTGGCTGGCCTGCGACCGTGCCCACCGGTTCCCGTGGGAGTTCTTCTCGGCCATGGCCAAGGACGGCTGGGTGGGCATCGCGGTGCCCGAGCAGTACGGCGGCGGCGGCCGGGGGGTGACCGAAGCGGCGATCCTGCTGCGTGAGGTGGCCGCCTCGGGCGCCGCGATGAACGGCTGCACCGCGCTGCACATGAACGTCTTCGGTCTCCAACCGGTGATCAAGTACGGCAACGAGCGGCTCAAGGAGACCTTCCTGCCCAGGGCCGCCACCGGCGACCTGCACGTCGCCTTCGCCGTCACCGAGCCCGACGCCGGGACCGACACCTCCCAGATCAAGACCCGGGCGGTACGCGACGGCGAGAACTGGCGCATCAGCGGCCAGAAGATCTGGACCAGCAAGGCGCTGGAGTCGTCGGTGGCGCTGCTGCTGGCGCGGACCTCGCCCGCACCCCCGGAGCCGGAGCGGCGTTTCGAGGGCCTGAGCCTGTTCCTCGTCGACCTCGACCCCGACCACGTGCACATCCGTCCCATCCCGAAGGCCGGACGCAACGCCGTGGCCAGCTGCGAGACCTTCTACGACGACCTGCCGGTCGAGGGCTGGCGACTGGTCGGCGAGGAGGGCAAGGGCTTCAAGCACATCCTCGCCGGCCTGAACCCCGAGCGGGTGCTCATCGCCGCGGAGGCCGTCGGCATCGGCCAGGCCGCCGTCCGTCTCGCCACCGAGTACGCCAAGGTCCGGCGGGTCTTCGACCGGCCGATCGGCAGCAACCAGGCGCTGAGCCACCCGTTGGCGGACGCCTACGCCCGGCTCGAGGCGGCGTGGGAGATGACCCTCGTCGCCGCGGCCAGGTACGACGCCGGACTCTCCTGCGGAGCGGAGGCCAACATCGCGAAGTACCTCGCCGCCGACGCCGGGTACCAGGCCGCCGACCGGGCGGTGCAGACCCACGGGGGCCTCGGGTACGCGCAGGAGTACCACGTGGAGCGCTACTGGCGGGAAGCACGGATCATGCGGCTGGCGCCGGTGAGCCAGGAGATGTCGCTGAACTTCATCGCCCAGCAGGTGCTGGGCCTGCCCCGGAGCTACTGAGATGCGCCGCTTCGAGGGTCAGGTCGCCTACGTGCTGGGTGGCGGCAGCGACGGCCCGACGCGCCCCGGCGAGACCCTGCCGATGGGCAACGGCCGGGCGATCGCGCTCCGGCTCGCGCAGGAGGGCGCCCGCGTCGTCGTCGGCGACAAGAACCTCGACCGTGCGCGGCTGACGGTGGAGCACCTGGCCACCCCCGGCCTCGCGGTCCGGGTCGACGCCGGGGACCCGGGCGACTGCGCGGCAGCCGTGGCCCGAGCGGTCGAGTTCGGCGACGGGCGCCTCGACGTCGTGGTGTGCAACGTCGGCATCTCGGGGCGCGAGCCGATAAAGGTGCAGAGCCTGCCGGACTGGGACCTCGCCACCGAGGTGAACGTCCGCTCGCACTGGCTCACCGCCCAGGCCGCGCTCGGCGGCATGCTGGACCGCCGGCGGGGCGTGTTCGTCTTCGTCGGCTCCACCGCCGGTGTGCTCAGCAGCCGCCGGTCCCTGTCCTACGAGGCCACGAAGGCGGCCCAGCTCGGCGTGATGCGGCACGTGGCGGTCCGGTACGCCGACCGCGGCATCCGCGCCAACGCGGTGGTGCTCGGCAACATCGACTCCGCCCTGGTCCGGCGGGAGTTCGGCGACGCCGGGACGGCACGCGGAAGCGTCGTGCCGATGCGCCGGGAGGGGCGGCCCGAGGAGGTGGCGGGAGCGGTGGCGTTCCTCGCCAGCGCGGATGCCGGCTACGTGACCGGCCAGAGCTTGCTGGTCGACGGCGGGGTGAGCGCGGCGTGGCCGGTGCCACCCGCGTCGCCGGTCGAAAAGGAGGAGCAGCGATGAACGGGTCCGTGGTGGTCAGCGGCGTCGGGATGAGTCCCTTCGGCAAGTTCCTGGACAGGTCGATGAAGGAGCTGGCCCGCATCGCCGTCGACGCCGCGCTCGCCGACGCGGGAATCGGCGTCGGCGACGTCCAGGCGATGTTCTTCTCCAACGCGTTGGCCGGCCTCATCACCGGGCAGGAGTGCATCCGAGGCGAGGTGGTCGGCTATCCGCTCGGTCTCGCGGGCATCCCGATTCACAACGTCGAGAACGCCTGCGCCTCGGGCGGCAACGCCCTGCACCTGGCCTGGCTGGCGGTCGCCTCCGGCATGCACGACACGGTGCTCGCCCTCGGCGTGGAGAAGGCCAACCACGCCGACCGGCAGCGGATGTTCAGCGCGTACTCCGCCGGCGCCGACGTGGAGGAGGTGTTCAGGACCGGCGACGGTGCCGGAGTCGACCGCAGCCCCTTCGTCGACCGCCAGGCCGCGCTCGCCTCGGCGCTCTTCGACGAACGTGGCGTCACCACGCAGGGCCTCGCCCGGATCGCCTCCCGTTCCCTGCAGAGCGCCCGGCTCAACCCGTACGCCCACCGCCGGTTCGGTGCGGCACCGCAGGAGGTGCTCGCCGCCCGTACCGTGGTCGCGCCGCTGACGGTGCTGATGAGCTCGCCGGTCAGCGACGGCGCCGCGGCGGTCGTGGTGACCAGCCGGCCGGCGGCGGTGGCCTCGGGCCGGTCGGTCCGGATCCTCGCCTCCCAGCTGCGCACCCGGCCGCCGAAGGACCGCCCCGACGCGCCCAACGCCGTCGAGGCGGCCTCGCGGGCGGCGTTCGAGCAGGCCGGCCTCGGGCCGCAGGACATGGACTTCGCCGAGGTCCACGACGCCTCGGTCGCCTACGAGCTGATGGCCTGGACCGACGTGGGCCTGTGCCCGCACGGCGCGGAGCAGCGCTGGATCGACGACGGCGTCACCGAGGCCGGCGGGCGGATGCCGGTCAACCGCTCGGGTGGGCTGGTGGGACGCGGGCACGCGCTCGGCGCCAGCGGTCTGGCGCAGGTCCACGACGTGGTGGGCCAGCTCCGGGGTGAGGCCGGGCCGCTGCAACTGCCCGGGCCGACCCGGCGCGCGGTCGTCCAGATCGGCGGTGGCGTCGTCGACTGGCTGACCGCCGCCTCCACCGTGCACGTGCTGGGACGTGACTGAGATGGCCGTCCCCGTCATCGACGCGCACATGCACGTCTGGGACGCGTCCTGGTTGCCGGAGGGACTGCGCCGGGCCTGGGCCCGCCAGGGCGCGGGACGCCGGCTGCCCGAGCGCGACCCCGAGGACCTGCTCGGGCACGTCGCCGTCGGCCAGAGCGACCCGGACGCCACGCTCACCATGGCCGCCTTCGACCGGGCCGGGGTGGCGGCCGGACTGGTTCCGGTCGTCGACTGGACGATCGTCGGTGCGCCCGCCGGAGCGCACCTGCCGATCGCGGCGCTCAACGCCCGGTACGAGCGGCTGTCCCAGGCCCATCAGGGCCGGCTGTACTTCTGCGCCGGTCTGGACCCGCGGCACCCGGACGCCCGGGAGCTGTTCTCGGCGGCGCTCACCCACGAGCACTGCACGGGCTTCAAGCTCTATCCGGCGGCGGGCTGGGACCTTCAGGACCCCGCGTACGGGTGGCTGTTCGCCGAGCTGCAGGAGCGCCGACTGCCGGTGGTGATGCACTCCAGCCCGCTCGGCGGTGACCCGTTGCAGGTCGACCGCTGCCGGCCGGCGCGGATCGCGGCGCTGCTCGCGAGCTATCCCGGCCTGCGCCTGGTCTTCGCCCACGCCGGGCTGGAGGCGTGGTGGGCCGAGGCGCTCGACTGCGCGACGGGTTGGCAGCACGCCTACCTCGAGCTGTCGCTGTGGCAGCGGTGCGCGGCGGAGGACTACCCGGAGTTCCGTCGCCGGGTGCGCCGGATGCGCGCGCAGCTGGGCGCTCACCGGCTCATCTTCGGTTCGGACATCATCCGTGGTCCACGCGAGGACCCCGACGGTGCGCACCTCGCGCGTTGGGTCGGCATGGTGCGTGACCTGGCCGCGCCGTACGCCGGGGCCCCGGCCGTCCTCAGCGTGGAGGAGCTCGATCTCTTCCTGGGAAGCAACGCAGTTCGTCTTTACGGCCTGAAGGAGTACGCATGACCGAGGAGACACTCGGAGAGGTCTTCCGCCGGGCGGGCAGGCGGTTCGCCGGCAACGTCGCGGTCACCGCGATGGGGGAGCGGCGCACGTTCGCCGAGGTGATCGAGAACGGCTGGCGGCTCGCCCACGTGCTTCGGGACCGCGGGCTCGAGCCCGGCGCCGCGGTCGCCGCCATGCTGGGCACCCGCATCGAGTCCATGGAGGTCTACGTCGGTCTCGCCCTGGGCGGCTACACCGCCGTGCACGTCAACGACCGGCTGACGGCCGCCGAGGTCGACTACATCCTGCGCGACTCCGGGGCCGTGGCCCTCGTGCACACCGACGGGGTCAGCCCGGTCGCCGCCGAGCTGACCGCGACCGAGGGGATGGCCGCCTGGATCGCGATCGGCGGCCAGCCGCCGGCCGGGGCGACGGGGTTCGCCGCCGCGCTCGCCGCGGCCGACGCCACCCCGCTGCCGATCGACCGTACGCTCGACGACATCGCGCTGGTGGGCTACACCAGCGGCACGACCGGGTTTCCCAAGGGGGTCCAGGTCAGCCACCGGGCGGTGGTCAACTGCATCAAGCTCGTGCCGGCCGCCTACCGGCTTCCCCTGCAGGGGCACGCCGCCTTCCCGGGTGGGTGGTCGTTCGTGTCCGGTCTGTGGGGCGTGATCTTCCCGCACTTCTACACCGGGGGCACCGTCGCCTTCATCCCCGGCGCCAGCCCCCAGGAGTGGGGCCGCCACATGGCCGAGCACAGGGCGACCTTCACCCTGGGGCTCACCCCGCTGATCCCGGGCCTGCTCGGGGCGCTCGAGGCCCACCCGGAGGCGCTGTCCACCCTGCAGACGGTGCTGCACTCCGGCGGTCCGTTGCCTCCCGAGCTCGCCCGCCGCCTGGTCGACGTGATCGACGACCGGTTGGTGGAGACGTGGGGGATGACCGAGGTGGTCGGTCCCATCACGATCACCAACCGCAGCGACTGGACGGGGCACTCGACGGCCCGCGACATCTTCGGCTCCGTCGGGCGGCCGCTGCCCACGGCGTCGGTGCGGGTGGCCGACCCGGACGGACGCACCCTGCCCGACGGCGAGGTCGGCGAGCTGGTCATCGAGGCCGACACGATGTTCTCCGGCTATCACCACCAGCCGGAGAGGACCGCGGCGGTGCTCCGCGACGGCGAGTACTTCACCGGTGACCTCGGGTACCGCGACGAGGCCGGCTACTTCTATCTGACCGGCCGGGCCCAGGACCTGATCATCAGTGGTGGCGCGAACGTCTACCCGGCCGAGGTCGAGCGGGTGCTGCTGATGATGGACGACATCGTGGACGCGGCCGTCTTCGGCCTCGCCGACGACACGTGGGGCGAGGCCGTGTCCGCCGCGGTCGTCCGGGCGCCCGGCTCGGCGGTGACCGAGGACGACGTCCGGCGGTTCGCGCGTACGCAGCTGGCCGGCTACAAGAAGCCGGTCCACATCTTCTTCACCGACCAGCTTCCATGCAACGCGAGCATGAAGGTCATGAAGCACGTCTTGAAGGAGCGCTTCGCCGCCCAGGCGAAGACCGGAACGGAAGGAGCGCCGGCATGAGGAAGCTGGGAATCAGCGAGTTGTTCCCGGGAACGGGCCCACGCTCCGGAAGCTGGTCGAACGACGCGGCCCAGCTCATCGAGGAACTGGGGTACAACTCGGTCTGGCTGCCGGAGCACGTGGTCTTCTTCCCGTCGTACCGGTCGCGGTACCCCTACGAGTCGGGCGGCGCCACGGAGGTGCACCGCACGCTGGGTGTGCACGACCCGTTGGTGGTGGCGGCGTCGATCGCGGCGAGCACCAGCCGGCTCCGCATCGGGACGTACGTCTTCGTGGTTCCCCAGCGGAACCCGATCGTCACCGCGCGGCAGGTCGCGAGCGTGGACCAGCTCAGCGGTGGGCGTTTCGAGTTCGGCGTGGGTGTCGGGTGGTCCGAGGAGGAGTACGCGGCCCTCGACGTCCCGTTCGAGCGTCGTGGCGCCCGGATGAACGACTACCTCGCCGCGATGCGTGAGCTGTGGTCGCCGAAGGAGATCAGCGAGTACCGCGGCGAGTTCGTCGAGTTCGAGCCGCTGCACTGCTTCCCCAAGCCGGCGCAGGAGCGGCTCCCGATCATCGTCGGTGGCAACTCGGACTCCACCCTGCGGCGGATCGTGAAGTACGGCGACGGGTGGGCAGGGTACAGCCGGACCCACGAGGACATCCGGATCTTCGTCGAGCGACTCGGCGAGGCGATGGACGCGGCGGGTCGGGACATGGCTGAGCTGTCGCTCAAGGTGGGTCGACGCAGCAAGGGCTCCACGGAGAAGGACTGGGAGGACGATCGCGCCTACCTCGACGAGGCCTTCCGGCTGGGAATCGACGAGGTCGTGGTGTCCCCCCGCATCGGCGACGAGAACTACGAGCGGGACATGCGGCGGTACGCCGACATCATTGGACTCTGACGATGGTTCCGCCTCCCGGTGAGGTGCAGTAGAGTGAAGAAGTGCAGCAAGCGCTTGATTGATTGGAGTGGTCCATGACAACGAAGGTGGACGAGGCAGGGGACGCCGCCGATGTCGACTACCTGATCATCGGCGCGGGGGTGTGCGGGCTGTACCAGCTCCGCCAACTGTTGGAGATCGGCGCCGACGTCCGGGTCGTCGACGCCAACGCCGGCCTCGGGGGCACCTGGTACAAGAACCGCTACCCCGGGTGCCGCTTCGACTCGGAGTCCTACACGTACCAGTACTCCTTCTCAGAGGAACTGCTCCGCGAGTGGGACTGGACCGAGAAGTTCGCGGCCCAACCCGAGACCCTGTCGTACCTGGAGTACGTCGCCGACAAGTTCGACCTGCGCCGACACATCACCTTCAACGCGAAGGTGGTGCGCGCCGAGTGGTCCGAGGACGACTGGCGGTGGACGGTCTCGTTCGAGGGCGGGATGCAGGTCCGCGCGAGGTTCGTGCTCTACGCGATGGGTCTGCTCTCCGTCCCGACCTACCCGCGCGTGGCCGGTCGCGGCTCGTTCCGGGGATTGGAGACCCACACGTTCGACTGGCCGGAAGGCTACGACGTCACCGGCAAGGCGGTCGCCGTCATCGGAACCGGTGCCAGCGGCGTCCAGGTCATCACCGACGTCGCCGACAAGGTCGAGCGTCTCTACGTGCTCCAGCGGGACGCCAACTGGTGCGCCCCCCTCGGCAACGCGCCACTGAGCCCCGAGGACATGGCGGAACTCAGAGCCAGGTACGACGAGATCTTCGCCTGGTGCCGGGAGACGCCCGCCGGCTTCATCCATCGCCCCGACCGGACGCTGTCCACGGACGTGAGCAGGGAGGAACGCCTACGCCACTGGGAGGAGCTCTACCACGGACAGGGCGCGGGGCTCTACATGGGCAACTACCGCGACTGCATCATGGAGCCCGGTCCGAACCGCGAGCTGTCGGAGTTCGTCGCCAGCAAGATCCGCCAGCGGGTCGAGGACCCGGAGGTGGCCGAGCTGCTGATCCCCAAGGACCACGGCTTCGGGACCAAGCGGGTCGCGGGTGAGTCGGGGTTCTACGAGGTCTTCAACCAGCCGAACGTCGAACTGATCGACCTGATGACCCACCCGATCCAGGCGGTGACCGAGACCGGGATCCGCCTGGACACGGGTGCTGGCGAGGTCCGCGATCTCGAGCTGGACGTGATCGTCTACGCGACCGGCTTCGACGCCGTGACGGGACCGTTCGACCGGATCGACATCATCGGCAGCGGCGGCGTCCGGCTGAAGGAACGCTGGAAGGACGGACCGGAAACCTGCGTCGGCGTGCAGGTCTCGGGCTTCCCCAACATGTTCATCCTCGTCGGCCCCCAGTCCGGCTCGGCCACCGCCAACTTCCCCCGGGGGATCGAGGACGTGGTGAACTGGATGACCGAAACCGCACGCTACGTCCAGGAGAACCGGATCGGACGCTTCGAAGGACGCCGCGACGCTGAGCTGGACTGGGTCGAGCACGTGCGTGAGGTGAACGCCAAGCTTCTCCTGTCGCAGACCCAGTCGTGGTTCAACGGCCACAACATCAACCTGGACCGCGACGAGCGCCCACGCGTGATGGTCTATCTCGGTGGGGCGCCTCGCTACCGCCGCCGTCTGCAGGCCGAGGTGGAGGGCGGATATCCGAGCTTCCGGCTGGCGGTCGACCCCAGGATCGCCGAACCGGCGCGCGTGGGCGCGGTTTGCGCGGACGACAGGTGACCAAGCGACCGGTCGGGTGCGCGGGCATGCGGCCACCACGACCGAGAGAGAACTTCCGACAAGTGTCCGTAGTACTGGTAGCCGCCTGGGGTGCCTCAGGCGGAGAGAGGGTCGTCGAATCGCGATGAATATCGTCGTACTCGTCAAGCAGGTGCCTGATTCGGGCGCGGACCGCAGCCTGCGTGTTGACGACAACACTGT